>CAVCTH010000023.1:0-10098 GCA_963604695.1 Clostridiales bacterium
CCCATGTGCAAGGCAAAACAGAAGATTGACGCTATCGTCAATGGATACGGTTACAGTAAGATGTAAAAATAATTTTATAAAATAAGGGGGAAGGACTTGTCAACTTCCCCCTTTTTGTGTATAATATCGATAATTTGGGTATTTTTAAGACAGGAAAGGACAAAGGTGAAAAGATGAAAGCATTTCTTATTCTGGAAGATGGCCATGTCTTTACAGGCAGAAGCATCGGTTCCACCAGGGAAGCGGTCAGCGAGATCGTCTTCAACACATCCATGACAGGATATCTGGAAGTTCTGACAGATCCCTCTTATGCAGGACAGGCAGTCGTAATGACGTACCCGTTAATCGGCAACTACGGAATCTGTTATGAGGATATGGAGTCGGAAAGGCCGTGGGTAGACGGATTTATCGTCCGTGAACTTTCCAGAATGCCGAGTAATTTCCGTTGCGAGGATACCATTCAGAATTTCCTTGAGAAAAATGATATTCCGGGTATCTGCGGGATTGACACCCGTGCGCTCACCAAGATTCTTCGTGAGTCCGGCACCATGAACGGTATGATTACCACCAATGAGAACTATGATATGGACGAGGTGATGAAGAAGCTGAAAGCTTATTCCACCGGCGATGAAGTATCCAAAGTTACCTGCCGTGAGAAATCCGTTCTTCCGGGTGACGGCTACAAAGTAGCGCTTCTGGACCTGGGCGCGAAGAGAAATATTGCACGTTCTCTGAATGAGAGAGGATGTGAGGTCACCATTTATCCGTCCTTCACAACTGCGGAAGAGATCATTGCTTCCAATCCGGACGGAATCATGCTTTCCAATGGGCCTGGAGATCCGAAAGCCTGCGCGAAGGTGATTCAGGAGATCCGCAAACTCTATGAGACCGATATTCCCATTTTTGCAATCTGTCTGGGACATCAGCTGATGGCTCTTGCGACCGGTGCAGATACCTTCAAATTAAAATACGGACACCGTGGTGGAAACCATCCGGTAAAAGATATGGAAACAGGACGGGTCTACATTTCTTCCCAGAACCATGGTTATGCGGTAAATCCGGACAGCCTGGATCCGAAGGTCGCTGTACCGGCATTTACCAACGTCAATGACGGTACCAACGAGGGACTGAAATATGTGGGCAAGAACATCTTCACGGTACAGTATCATCCGGAAGCATGCCCGGGACCGCAGGATTCCAGCTACCTGTTTGACAGATTTCTGAAGATGATGGAGGAGAAGAAGAATGCCTAAGAATCCGGATATTAAAAAAGTACTGGTAATCGGTTCCGGTCCTATCGTAATCGGACAGGCTGCCGAGTTTGACTATGCAGGAACACAGGCCTGCCGATCCCTGAAGGAAGAGGGACTGGAGGTTGTACTTCTGAACTCCAACCCGGCCACCATCATGACCGATAAGGACATTGCAGACCGTGTATACATCGAGCCGCTGACCGTTGATGTGGTAGAGCAGCTCATTTTAAAGGAAAAACCGGACAGTGTCCTGCCGACCCTTGGCGGACAGGCAGGACTGAACCTGGCAATGGAGCTGGATGAGAGAGGATTTTTCGAGAAGACCGGTGTAAAACTCATCGGAACTACGTCCCAGACTATCAAGAAGGCAGAGGACCGTCTGGAGTTCAAGGCAACTATGGAGAAGATCGGCGAGCCGGTAGCTCCGTCTCTGGTTGTTGAGAATCTGGAAGATGGTATTGCATTCTCCAACAAGATCGGCTACCCGGTTGTGCTTCGTCCGGCATATACCCTGGGCGGAAGCGGCGGCGGTATCGCTCACAATCAGGCAGAGCTGGAGGAGATCCTTGCAAATGGTCTTCGTCTTTCCCGTGTAGGGCAGGTTCTGGTAGAGCGCTGCATCGCAGGATGGAAAGAGATCGAGTACGAGGTAATGCGTGACAGCGCAGGCAATGTAATCACTGTCTGCAATATGGAAAACATTGACCCGGTCGGTGTCCATACCGGTGACAGTATCGTAGTGGCTCCGTCCCAGACCCTTGGAGATAAAGAGTATCAGATGCTCCGTACTTCTGCGCTGAACATCATCAGTGAGCTGAAGATCACCGGAGGCTGCAACGTACAGTTTGCACTCCATCCGGAGAGCTTTGAGTACTGTGTGATCGAGGTAAACCCGCGTGTAAGCCGTTCTTCCGCACTGGCTTCCAAGGCAACCGGATATCCCATTGCAAAGGTGGCTGCAAAGATCGCCATCGGTTATACACTGGATGAGATTAAAAATGCCATTACCGGACAGACCATGGCAAGCTTCGAGCCGATGCTGGACTACTGCGTCGTTAAGATGCCGCGTCTGCCGTTCGATAAATTCATCAGTGCAAAGAGAACCCTGACCACACAGATGAAAGCAACCGGTGAGGTGATGAGTATCTGTGATAACTTCGAGGGCGGCCTTATGAAAGCCATCCGTTCTCTGGAGCAGCATGTGGACAGCCTCATGTCCTATGATTTCAGCCATCTGGACAGAGCAGGACTTCTGGAGCAGCTGGCAGTAGTTGACGACCGCAGAATCTGGGTCATCGCAGAAGCACTTCGTCAGGGAATTTCTTATGATGAAATTCATGACATTACGAAGATTGATAAATGGTTCATCGATAAGATTGCAATCCTTGTAGAGATGGAGCAGGCTCTGAAGACGCAGGAGCTGACCGTAGATCTCTTAAAAGAAGCAAAGAGAATCGAGTTCCCGGACAATGTCATCGCAAGACTGACCGGAAAATCCGAGGACGAGATCAAGAAGATGCGTTACGACAACGGTATCGTGGCAGCATTCAAGATGGTAGATACCTGTGCGGCTGAGTTCGAGGCATCCACTCCGTATTACTACTCTGTATATGGCAGTGAAAATGAAGCTATCGAGACCAACGACCGCAAGAAGGTGCTGGTACTTGGTTCCGGCCCGATCCGTATCGGTCAGGGTATTGAGTTCGACTTCTGTTCCGTACATTGTACTTGGGCATTCTCCAAAGAGGGTTATGAGACTATCATCATCAACAATAACCCGGAGACTGTAAGTACGGACTTCGATATTGCAGATAAACTGTATTTTGAGCCGCTGACTCCGGAAGATGTGGAGAGCGTGGTCCGTCTGGAGAAACCGGACGGAGCAGTTGTACAGTTCGGTGGACAGACTGCCATCAAACTGACAGAGGCTCTTATGAAGATGGGTGTGCCGATCCTTGGAACTTCCGCAGAGAATGTAGATGCAGCTGAGGACAGAGAGCTCTTCGACGAGATTCTGGAGCAGTGCCGGATTCCGAGACCGAAGGGAGGCACTGTATATACCGCAGAGGAAGCCAAAGAAGTGGCAAACAGACTGGGTTACCCGGTACTGGTTCGTCCGTCCTACGTACTTGGCGGACAGGGTATGCAGATCGCCATCAATGATGAGGATGTGGAAGAGTTCATCGGCATCATCAACCGGATTGCACAGGATCATCCGATTCTGGTTGATAAATACCTGCAGGGTAAAGAGATCGAGGTCGATGCGGTATGCGACGGCGAGGATATCCTGATCCCGGGTATCATGGAACACATTGAGCGTGCAGGTATCCATTCCGGAGACAGTATTTCCGTATATCCGGCAAAGAGCATCAGCCAGAAAGTAAAAGATACCATCGAAGAGTACACCAAACGTCTGGCACGTTCCCTGCATGTCATCGGACTGATCAACATTCAGTTCATTGCAGTAGGCGAGGATGTGTATGTCATCGAGGTAAACCCGCGTTCCAGCCGTACTGTACCCTACATCAGTAAGGTAACCGGTATTCCGATTGTCCCGCTGGCAACCAAAGTCATTCTTGGACAGAAGATCAAGGATCTGGGATATACACCGGGACTTCAGAAGGAGGCAGATTACTATGCAGTGAAGATGCCGGTATTCTCCTTCGAGAAGATCCGTGACGCAGATATCAGCCTTGGACCGGAGATGAAATCCACCGGTGAGTGCCTGGGTATCGCGAAGACCTTCAATGAAGCACTTTACAAGGCATTCCTGGGTGCGGGAATCTGCCTGCCGAAATACAAGAACATGATCATGACCGTCCGCGATGAGGACAAGGCTGAGGCTGTGGAGATTGCCAAGAGATTTGAAGCTCTGGGTTACAACATCTACGCAACCAAGGGAACCGCCCGCACACTGATGGATGCAGACGTACAGGTTCGTTTGACCAGAAAGGTAGAGCAGGAGTCCCCGAACATCCTGGATCTGATCCTTGGTCATGAGATCGATCTGGTTATTGATACTCCGTCCCAGGGTGTGGAGCACAGCCATGACGGATTTGTCATCAGAAGACATGCCATCGAGACCGGCGTCAATGTACTGACCGCCATCGATACGGCAAAAGCGCTGATCACCTCCCTGGAGGATACAGATCACAAGAATCTGACCCTGATCGATATTGCAACACTGTAATATACGTAAGTGAATAGAAGACGACTGGCAGCAGAGGCAACTTTGTTGCCAGTTGTTATTTGAGGAAAGAAGTATGACAAAGGATATGACGACCGGTTCGCCGGTCCGGCTGATTATCGGATTTGCCATCCCTATGTTTCTGGGAATGCTGTTCCAACAGTTTTACAGTATGGTGGATACACTGGTGGTTGGACGATTCCTTGGCGTGAATCCGCTGGCGGGAGTAGGTTCCACTACGTCTTTGAACTTTATGGTGATCGGATTCTGTACCGGTGTCTGCAACGGTTTTGCCATTCCGGTGGCGCAGATGTTTGGCGCCCAGGAGGAACACCGTCTTCGGAAATATGTGACCAACAGCGCATGGCTCTGTATGGCATTTTCCGTTGTCATGACACTGACAGTTGTGGCAGCCTGCAGATCCATTCTGACGTTGATGAACACGCCAAAAGAAATTTTTGAGTATGCTTATATTTATATTTTAATTGTCTTCTGTGGCATTCCGTGTACCTTCCTTTATAATATTCTGGCAGGTATTATCCGGTCGCTGGGAGACAGTAAGACGCCGGTTGTCTTTCTGGCGGTATCATCCGGTATCAATATTGTATTGGATCTGGTATTTGTATTGTTATTCCGCATGGGGGTGGAGGGGCCGGCCATAGCGACGGTACTGTCCCAGGGAATCTCCGGTGTGGTCTGCCTTTGGTATATGTGGAAACGCTTTCCGGTTCTGCATGCGACAAAGGATGAATGGAAGCCGGAGCTTTCCTATATGGGAAAACTCTGTTATATTGGAATTCCCATGGGCCTTCAGTATTCCGTGACGGCCATCGGGACGCTGGTGCTGCAGGCAGCTATCAATGGACTGGGAGCAGCCGTGGTAGCAGGCGTGACGGCTGCGCAGAAGATCAATGCCTTTATTTCCTGCCCGGTGGAATCCTTAGGACAGACTATGGCTCCTTATACAGGTCAGAATATGGGTGCAGGAAAGCTTGACCGGATCGGAAAAGGCTTAAAGAGTGCATCTTTGCTTGGATTTTTGATGTCAGCGGTCTGTTTTGCGATCGCAGTGCTTTTTGGAAAGCAGCTGACCCTGCTCTTTGTGGATGCAGAGGAGACTGCCATTATTGCGTACTCTTATCAGTTTCTTCTGTTCTGTACCGGCGGGTACTGTCTGCTGACGCTGGTCAATACGGTGCGTTTTACTATTCAGGGGATGGGATTTTCTGTCTTTGCCATCTGCTCCGGCGTGATGGAGATGATTGCCAGAATCCTGGCGTCCACTGTGGTAGCCGGAAAAGTTGGTTTTATCGGCATCTGTCTGGCGCATCCGCTGGCATGGTTATTTGCTGATGTATTCCTGATTCCGGCATTTTTCTGGTGCAGAAAACGGATTGAGAAGAAAAATCTTTAAGAATGAAACATTAAAATCTGGGAAAACTGTTTTTTGAAACAGTGCTTCAGAAAAATTTGATAAAGTCTTGACACACTGCTGAAATTATGGTATCTTATGCAAAGATAATTAAGCAGGTTTCACGACGTAGTGAAAGCTGAGATAAAAATGTGTAGAAGCATTCTGAACAAGCCATTGTTTAGGGTGTTTTTTTACGTATATGGCGGTGAAAGTCCGGTGGGTAAGGGGTTTTGCAGTCATAGTTGCCAGAAAGGAGGAGAAAGATGGCAAAAGATATGTTTCATGTCGGCACGCAGGTGCTGATTGGAAAAGAACGTTTTTCCGGCATTTTTGACGGAATGACAAAAGTGCTGATTGTAACAGACAAGTTCATGCATGAGAGCGGCACTGTTTCTTATGTGACGGACACACTGGATCAGCTGAAAGTGGAGTGGAAAATTTTCTCGGAGGTACGTCCGGATCCGGATATTATGACGGTCAGCAAGGGCGTTGCCATGATTCTGGAATTTGAACCTCAGGCTGTTGTGGCTCTGGGTGGCGGTTCTTCCATCGATGCTGCAAAAGCCATTGTTTATTTCGCAGCAAAAGAGAGCAATGCTCCGAGATGTAAGTTCGTGGCCATTCCGACCACCAGTGGTACCGGTTCTGAGATGACCAATTTTGCAGTCATCAGTAATCCGGAGAAAGCAGCCAAATATCCGCTGGTCAATGACGAATTGTACCCGGATATCGCAGTTCTGGATGCCGAACTTGTAAAAACTGTTCCGCCTGCGATCACAGCAGCAACCGGAATGGATGTATTTACCCATGCAGTGGAGGCATTTGTATGTACGGAAGCAAACCATTTTACAGATGCATGCGCAGAGAAAGCAATGAAACTGGTAAGAAGCTATCTGCTTCGCTGCTATAAGAATCCGGAGGATATGGAGGCACGGCAGGGTATGCATGATGCCTCCTGCCTGGCAGGTATTGCATTTACCAATGCAGGACTGGGTCTGGTTCACGGTATGGCACATACCTTCGGTGCCCATTTCCATGTACCGCATGGAAAAGCAAACGCGATTTTACTTCCGTACGTTATGGGATTCAATGCAGGATGCTATGACAGCCAGCTGACGGACGTGGCAAAAAAATATGCCCGCATTTCCAGACTGCTCCGCATTGAGGGACCGGGAATCCGCCAGAGTGCCTTTTCACTGATCCGTACCATGCGTCAGTACAATACCCGTCTTGGTATTCCGGCTACCATCAAAGAGCTGGGTATCAGCAGAGAAGAGTTTGAGGCAGCACTGGATGAGATGTGTAAGGCTGCAAAAGCCGACAGCTGCACCTCTACCAACCCGAGAGAGTGTACGCCGGAGGATATCAGAAAGATTTTCCTGCAGGCATACGACGGAAAGATCAGTACAGGAAGGTAATGATAGATGGCAGAAGAGACCAAACAGAGAATTATACAGGAATTCGTTCCTGGCAAACAGGTCACTCTGGCTCATGTCATTGCCAATCCGGTTCCCAGCCTCTATGAGAAGATGGGACTGATTGACGCCAGAGGGGCCATCGGAATTTTTACCATTACACCGAGTGAGGGCGCCATTATTGCGGCAGATGTGGCAACCAAAGCAGCGGATGTAAGCATTGGATTTGTAGACCGTTTCAACGGAACACTGATTATCTGCGGCGATGTGGCAGCAGTGGAATCCGCACTCCGTGAGGTAATGCATACCCTTTGCGAAATGATGGGCTTCACGCCGACGGTGGTGACCAAGACGTGATGCAGCAGAAGCGAATGATTCTGATTGGAAAGACAGCAGCAGGAAAGACAACCCTCTGTCAGTATCTGACCCATCAGGATCTGAAATATCATAAAACCCAGACCATTGCGATTATGGGTGGACAGTTTATTGATACGCCGGGAGAATATCTGGAACGTGTGCGAATGAGAGGCGCACTTTCCGTGACCGCAGCGGATGCAGATATTATCCTGTTTGTACAGGACCCGACGGCAAAAGAAAAGATGTTCCCGCCAGCATATGCAGGAAGTTTTGCAAAGCCGGTGGTAGGCATTGTGACAAAGAGTGATATTGCAACGGAAGAGCAGTTAAAAGATGCGACGGAGCATCTGAGAGCCGCCGGAGCAGAGCACATCTTTGTGACCAGCAGTGTGGCAGGAACCGGATTCAAAGAATTATTTGACTATCTGGATACGCTGTAGATAGCGGTCCATAAGAGAAATAAAATAGATACAACAGGTGATGGAAGATGAAGAAGTCTGAAATTCGTATCGTCATTGTGGATGACGAGCCGATTACCAGAATGGACCTGCGGGAAATTCTGGAATCGAAGGGTTATCAGGTCGTTGGCGAAGCAGCTGACGGATTTGATGCCGTGGAACTTTGCCGGACCTATGTGCCGGATCTGGTACTGCTGGATATTAAGATGCCGTTGATGGACGGACTGTCCGCTGCTCAGATTATTCATGAGCAGGGACTGGCAGGAACCATTGTTTTACTGACTGCATACAGTGAGAACTCCTATATTGAAGGTGCAAAAGAAAGCGGCGTCAGCGGCTATCTGGTGAAACCGGTGGATGAGAAAGTACTGGTGCCTTGTATTGAACTGGCTATGGCGAGAAGCAGTGAAATAAAAGCTTTAAAAACGGATGTAGAGAAGATCACAGAACGGCTGGAAACGCGAAAAGTCGTGGAAAAAGCCAAGGGATATCTCATGGAAATGAACCATGTGTCCGAAGAAGAAGCCTATGAATATATCCGGAAGATGAGCAAGGCGAAAAATGTATCCATGAAGCGGATTGCCGAAATCCTTCTGATGAAATGCGGGAGGTAATGTGGCATGATGACAATTCGTGAACTGTGTGAACGGCATACCAGCCTTGCACCGGGAGATATTGAAAAGATTGAAAATATGGCGAAAACCATTCCGTATCTTGCCAATCTGGAGGATGCGGATATCTTTATCGACTGTCTTCTGTCATCCGGAGATGCCATTGTCGTAGCGGAAGCGAATCCAAAGGACAGCCCTTCGTCCTATGCGAAGAGTGTTGTGGGAATGATTGCCTATCAGGAAAATGAACCGGCAGTTGCCAGAACGTTTCATGTAGGTGTGGCGACCAAGCACATGAAGGCGCTGACCCAGGAAAATGCCAGGGTTATTCAGTCAGTAGAACCCATCAGTAACGGAAGCGAGATTATCGGCGTGCTGATCCGGGAAAAGCGGATTGAAGAACAGTTCAGCGGCCAGAGTACACTGCATCTGTCCCATGAGAATTATGAATCCATGGCACAGGCCATGACCAGCAAGAAAGAATCCTGGCTGGCAGAATGCATTGATGAGGCGTTGCTCATTGTTGACCGGAAAGGGATAGTCTGCTCAGCCAATGATGTGGCATGCAGATTGTATCAGCGCCTTGGTTATGTAGGAGACCTGATCGGTCAGCGGTATGAAAATGTACAGCTGGTAGTTCCACAGTATGGCTCGTCTGAAGAGGCGGTGACGGAGGCTTCCGTCGGAAAGAATTATTTTACCATTCGTCATGTGAAACTGGAGACAGAAGAACTGTCCTGTGCGGTGATTATCCGGGATGAAACAGCAAAGAAACATCGTGAGCAGGAACTGGTCTTAAAATCCGTGGCGATTCAGGAAATGCATCATCGGGTAAAAAATAATTTACAGACCATTGCTTCCCTTTTAAGACTTCAGATCCGAAGAAGTGAAAATCCGGAAACCATACAGGTTTTGCGGGAGACCATGAGCAGAATTCTCTCTATCTCGGCAACCCATGAGCTGCTTGCAAGAAGCGGCGTGGATCAGGTGAAGATCGGAGAGGTATTGAAACAGATTCGCAGCAATGTGCTGCAGAATTTTGAACATTCCGGAGTAAATATTGAGATTCAGATGGAAGCAGGGGATTTTGAGACAGATTCGGAGATTGCGGCATCTGTAGCCATGGTGGTCAATGAACTCCTGCAGAACAGCATGAAATATGCATTTGAAGGAAAAGAAGAGGGTCTGATCGAGATCATCGTGGTGAAGGGGGAACTGTATTCCAATATTACGGTAAAAGACAATGGCATCGGATTTGATACGAGTGTCAGCAGACCCCATCACCTGGGATGGGGAATTGTACGCTCCCTGGTAAAAGACAAGCTGCATGGAACCCTCCATGTGGAGTCGGGAGAGCAGGGGAGCACGGTTACTTTTGATTTTCTGAATCAGAATGTGGATAC
>CAVCTH010000023.1:10108-19534 GCA_963604695.1 Clostridiales bacterium
CTTAAAATCAATGAAAGAAACAATTACAAGTGTAGGCATTGATATTGGTACTTCCACGACGCAGCTGATTTTCAGCCGTCTGACCATTGAAAATCTGGCCAGCAGCTATACGGTTCCAAGAATCAGTATTGTGGACAAAGAAGTCATCTACCGCAGCAATATTTATTTTACACCACTGAAATCCCAGCAGGAGATTGATGTGGAAGCAGTGCGGAAGATTGTAAAAGAAGAATATGAAAGAGCTGGTATGACGCCGGAGATGCTCCAGACCGGAGCGGTCATTATCACCGGTGAGACGGCCAGAAAACAGAATGCCAATCTGGTGCTGGAAATGTTAAGCGATATGGCAGGAGATTTTGTTGTGGCCACGGCGGGACCTGATCTGGAGTCGGTGCTTTCCGGTAAAGGAGCAGGCGCAGACACTATTTCCGAGGAAGAGCGCATCTGTGTGGCCAATGTGGATATCGGCGGCGGCACCAGTAACATTGCTTCTTTCTATAAAGGAAAGGTGATGGGAACCTCATGTCTGGATATCGGCGGACGGCTTATTAAAGTAGAGAATGGAAAAATCAGCTATATTTTCCATAAGACCGCTGAGCTGGCAGCCAATATGGGAATCTCTGTGAAAGTGGGAGACCCGGCAGATCCGGATAAACTCCGGAAAATCTGTGACCGGATGGCAGATGAACTGGCACAGGCACTGTATCTTAAGGATGCAGATGCAGAGCATGCCGGACTTTATACCAATGACGGTAAACGTCTGCCGGATAATCATAAGATTGACGCAGTGACATTCTCCGGTGGAGTTGCAGACTGCGTATACCATCCGGAAGGCAAAGAGACATTTCAGTACGGAGATATCGGAGTGCTCCTTGGAAGAGCCATTCTCGATCATCCCGCATTTAAGAATATACGCTGGTTTACAGCGGCAGAGACAATCAGGGCGACAGTGGTTGGTGCGGGAACCCATACCACCAGTGTCAGCGGCAGCACCATTTCTTATGCAAAAGACAAGCTGCCGGTCAAAAATATCCCGGTCTTAAGAGTAGGACCGGATGATGAAGCTGATTTGGAAGCATTTGCTTCTTCAATCATACAACAACTTCCCCTGTACCATTCAGAGGGAAAACTGGAACAGTTAGCCATCTCTTTTGAAGGTCGGCACTATGTAAGCTTTCTGGAAATCCAGGCGTTGGCAGCCGCCATCATTAAGGGAGCAAAGGAAATTATCGACAGTGAATTTCCGCTGATCCTGGTAGTGGAGAACGATATTGGAAAGGTTCTGGGAAATGCTCTGAACGTGGCGCTTCACAGAGAAAAACCTGTCGTGTGCATCGATGGAATTCATGCACAGGGCGGAGATTATATCGATATCGGAGAACCACTGGCCAACGGAAGAGTTGTTCCGGTTGTTACAAAAACTTTAATTTTCAATACTTAAAAGGAGGAGAGAGATTGATATTAAAGACAACGCTTTTTGGTCATACTTATGAATTCAAATCTGTCAGAGAAGTCATGGCCAAGGCAAACGAAGAAAAGTCCGGCGATAAGCTGGCAGGTATTGCCGCAGAGTCCGCAGAGGAACGTGTGGCTGCCAAAGTTGTACTTTCCAATCTGACACTGGAAAATTTAAGAGAAAATCCCGCCGTTCCCTACGAAGAGGATGAAGTAACGAGAATTATCCAGGATGGAGTCAACGAATCTATCTACAACAGCATCAAAGGCTGGACCGTTGCACAGCTCCGCGAGTGGATTCTCGATACAGAGACCACCGGAGACATGATCAAACGGGTATCCAGAGGTCTGACCAGCGAGATGATCGCAGGTGTTGCCAAACTCATGGGCAACCTGGATCTGGTATACGGAGCAAAGAAGATTCACAACCCGACCCATTGTAATACGACGCTGGGACTTCCGGGAACCTTCTCATCCCGTCTGCAGCCGAACCACACCACCGATGACCCGAAGGGTATCATGGCATCCGTTATGGAAGGCCTTTCCTACGGCTGCGGTGATGCCGTGATCGGTCTGAACCCGGTAGATGACTCTGTGGAAAGTGTAGCACGGGTATTAAAGAGTTTTGATGAGTTTAAGAATAAATGGGAAGTTCCGACCCAGATCTGTGTACTGGCGCATGTAACCACCCAGACAGAAGCAGCTGACAAGCTGAACGCACCCATCGACCTGATGTTCCAGTCTATTGCCGGTTCTCAGAAAGGTAATGAGGCATTCGGACTGAATGCCCAGATGCTGCAGGATGGCCGTGACATGATGCTGAAGAAAGGCACTTCTACCGGACCGAACGTTATGTACTTCGAGACCGGACAGGGTTCCGAGCTTTCTTCTGATGCACACAACGGCTGGGATCAGGTAACCATGGAGGCAAGATGCTATGGTTTCGCAAAGAAATACGATCCGTTTATCGTAAATACCGTAGTTGGTTTCATCGGACCGGAGTATCTCTACGATTCCAAACAGGTAACCCGTGCAGGTCTTGAGGATCATTTTATGGGTAAACTTACAGGACTTCCGATGGGCTGTGACTGCTGTTATACCAACCATATGAAAGCAGACCAGAACGATATCGAGAACCTGGCAATGCTTCTGACCGCTGCAGGCTGCACCTATATCATGGGTGTGCCGGAAGGCGATGACTGTATGCTGATGTATCAGTGTACCGGATATCATGAGGCAGCAGCTCTCCGTGAGATCCTTGGACTTCGTCCGACCAAAGAATTTGACGCATGGCTTGAGAAGATGGGCTTCTCTAAAGACGGAAAGCTGACACCGCTTGCCGGTGATGCATCTGTATTCTTATCAAGATAGAAAGGAGGCAGAATAGATCATGAACGATAATGAATTAAGAGCAATTATTGAACAGGTACTTACAGAAATGAATGTAAGTGGAAATACATCTGCCTCAGCAGATGGAGACACCGTAAAAGCTGCAGTTGTTGACGCTGTAAAGAAGAGTAACTGTGAGCAGGCAGGAGTGGAGGAAGGATGCCTTCCGGACATCACTCAGATTGATATTAAAAAACAGTATCTGGTAGAGAACCCGCAGAACGGAGAGGCTTACCTTGATCTGAAACAGTATGCACCGTGCCGTCTTGGCATCGGCAAAGCAGGTGCCCGTTATAAAACTCTTCCGAATCTGGAGTTCCGTGCAGCACATTCTGCAGCACAGGACGCCGTATTCAGCGATGTGGATCAGGAGTTCATTGACAAGATGGGACTCTTCACTGTACAGACCCAGTGTGAGAACAAAGATGTTTATCTGACCCGCCCGGATCTGGGAAGAAAATTAAGTGATGAAGCAGTAGCTACGATCAAAGAAAAATGCAAAATGCATCCGACTGTCCAGATCTATGTATCTGACGGATTAAGTTCCGCAGCAGTTGCTGCCAACGTAGCAGATGTCCTGCCGGGTATTATGCAGGGTCTGGAGAGCTATGGGATCAGTACCGGAACTCCTTTTTTCGTAAAATATGGCCGTGTAGCAGTGATGGACCAGGTATCCGAACTGACCGGTGCAGAGGTAACCTGCGTACTGATTGGTGAGAGACCGGGTCTGATTACCGCAGAGTCCATGTCCGCATATATCGCATACAAAGCAACCGTTGGAATGCCGGAAGCAAGAAGAACGGTTGTATCCAATATCCACAGAGCAGGAACCAACCCTGCAGAGGCCGGAGCCCATATTGCAGAGATCATCAAGATCATGCTGGAGAAGAAGGCAAGTGGAACCGACCTGAAGCTGTAAGGAGGAAACAAAGAATGAAGAGAGATCCGTTAAAAGCAAGCGTCCTTGCTACAAAGATCATTCCGAATGTCAGCCCGGATCTTGCAAAAGAGCTGAATCTGGGACCGGATATGAAATCATTAGCGCTCATTACTGCTGACTGCGACGACGTGACTTATACAGCGCTTGATGAAGCAACCAAGAAGGCAGATGTAACCGTTGTTTATGCAAAGAGCTTTTACGGCGGTGCTGCCAATGCAAATACAAAACTTGCCGGTGAGATCATCGGTATCCTGGCTGGTCCGAACCCGGCCGAAGTAAAGAGCGGTCTCGAGGCAGCAGTGGATGTCATCGAGAATCAGGCACATTTCGTATCCGCAAATGAGGATGACAGTATCTGCTACTATGCACACTGCATCTCCAGAACCGGTTCTTACCTTTCAGAAGGCGCCGGAATCAAAGAGGGAGAAGCACTTGCATATCTGATCGCACCGCCGCTGGAAGCAATGTACGGTGTAGATGCAGCCCTCAAGGCAGCCGATGTAAAAATGTGTGTTCTGTATGCTCCGCCTTCAGAGACCAACTTTGGTGGTGCGTTGCTGACCGGAAGCCAGTCCGCATGCAAATCTGCATGTGACGCTTTTGCAGCAGCGGTAGAATTTGTAGCAGAGAACCCGATTGCATAATTCGGTAACGGAGGTATGCAATGAAAGCATTAGGGCTGATTGAAGTCCGGGGAATGGTTCCGGCAGTGGAAGCACTGGACAGTGCATTAAAAGCTGCCAATGTGAGCCGTCTTGATGTAGTAAAAGTCGGCGGTGGCCTGGTCAGCGTGCTGATCGAAGGCGATGTGGGAGCTGTACGTGCTGCAGTCGATGCGGCACAGGCGGCAGCAGAAAAGATCGGAACCGTGATTTCCACACACGTGATTCCGAGACCAGCAGCAGAGGTGACTGAGATGATTACACCTGATCCTGAACCGCAGCCGGAGAAAAGTGAGCAGCCAAAAGACAACCATGAAGAGACGGAAAAAGCTGAGCAGCCGGAAGACAGCAGTGAAGAGACCGAAGAAGTAAAAGAAGAACCGGCTGAGCAGCAGGAAGCAGACAAAGAAGAGACCGAAGAGAAGAAGACAGCAGCTGCTTCCGGAAAGCTCGCTTACATCCCGGATATAGAAGAAATGAAAGCCATGACCGTAGACAAACTGCGTGCCCTGGCCCGTAAACTGGAGATTACAAATATGACCCGCAAGGAGATCCGTTTTGCAAACAAGACGGAACTGATTGAGAAGATTTGTGAATTTCTTGAAAAGGAGAACAAGTAATGCAGTTATATGACAAAGACCTTTTGTCAGTACAGGAAGTGCGTGACCTGGTAGAGAAAGCGAAAGCTGCTCAGCAGGAACTGGCACAGAAATCCCAGGCTGAGGTAGACGCTATTGTTGCTTCTATCGCAAAAGCAGGCGTTCGCAATGCAGAGCGTCTTGCTCAGATGGCCAATGAAGATACCGGATTCGGTAAAGTTACTGACAAAGTGATTAAAAATATTTTCGGAAGCCAGATGGTATATGAGCATATCAAAGATATGAAGACCATCGGTATCCTGGACCGCGATGAGGCCAACAAGACCTACACCATCGCAGCACCGGTAGGAGTTATCGCAGGACTGATCCCGTCCACGAACCCGACCTCCACCGCATTTTATAAATCAGAGATTTCCATCAAAGCTGGAAACGCGATCGTATTCTCTCCGCATCCAAGCGCTCTTCGCAGCATCAGCGAAGCAGTGAAGGTGATCCGTCAGGCGATTGCTGAGGCAGGCGGAAATGAGGATCTGGTAAGCTGCATCAGTCTTCCGACCATGCAGGCTACTTCCAACCTGATGAAACATCCGGACGTCGCACTGATCCTGGCTACCGGCGGAAGCGCTATGGTACGCGCCGCTTACTCTTCAGGAACACCGGCTATCGGCGTAGGACCTGGAAACGGCCCGGCATACATCGAGAAGACCGCTGATCTGCCGCTGGCAGTAAAGAGAATCATGGATTCCAAGACTTTCGATTATGGAACCATCTGTGCATCTGAGCAGTCCGTTGTATGCGACGATGATATGGCAGATGCAGTACAGAAAGAGATGGAGAAACAGGGAGCTTACTTCTTAAGTGATGAAGAGCGCCTGAAACTTGGAAAATACATTCTGCGTGCAAACGGAACCATGAACCCGGCTATCGTAGGAAAATCCCCGCAGGTGATCGGTGAGCTGGCTGGCATCAACGTACCGGCAAGCGCAAAAGTCATCGTTGCAAAAGAGGACGGTATCGGCAAAGGACATCCGTACTCCAACGAGAAACTGGCTCCGATCCTGGCATTCTACACCGCACCGAGCTACAAAGAGATCGCAAAACTTTGTGATGAGATCCTTCGTTATGAGGGTGCAGGACATACGTTCAGTATGCACACCAAAGATGACAAGATGGTTGAGTATTTCGCAGAGAGAATGCCGGCTTCCCGTATCATCATCAATTCCCCGAGTGCCCTTGGCGGTATCGGAGCATCTACGGCACTGATGCCGGCTCTGACTCTTGGCTGCGGCGCCATCGGCGGAAGTGCAACATCTGAGAACGTAGGACCGATGAATCTTCTGAACCTGAAGCACGTAGCATACGGACTTCGCGAGATGGAAGAGATCCGCGGTGCAGCTGCAAACGAGCAGAACTGCTGCGGAACAGAGAAAAATGTAAGTGCTGATAAAGTAGACGAGATCGTAGCAGAGATCATCGCAAGAATTCAGTCAGCTAAATAAAAAACTGCACAGTACGGAACAATCCGCAGGCAGTTAAAATAATAATAAAATTCATACAAATTCAGGAGGAAATGAATTATGGCAGCAATGCAGGCATTAGGAATGATCGAAACAAAAGGACTTGTAGCATCTATCGAGGCAGCAGATGCAATGGTAAAGGCAGCAAACGTAACTCTGATCGGTAAAGAGCACGTAGGCGGCGGACTGGTAACCGTTATGGTTCGTGGAGATGTAGGAGCTGTGAAAGCATCTGTAGACGCTGGAGCAGCAGCAGCAGAGCGCGTTGGCGAGCTGGTAAGCATCCATGTAATTCCGAGACCGCATGATGAGGTTGAGGGAATCCTTCCGAAATTAGGTTAATTTTGGAGCCGAAGAAGCGATTTTGCGAATAGGCTTTGAAAGTTATATCTATCGGTAGTAAGGAGGTGACACAGTGAAGGTAATTACAGAAGCAGCCCTGAGACTGGAGCTCAAATGCGAAGAGCCGGAGTTTTATGTGATCCCTGAAGGATCATTATTATCCCCGGCAGCCAGAGAGTATCTGTCCCAGCGGAAGATTAAGATCAAAAAAGCCGGTGAAGTAGAAAAACAGAAGCCGGAAAAAGAGGTCAAGGTCGTTGCAACTGAACTGCCCGAACTGCCTCCTGTGGAAGTGCCGAAGGATACGGAACTGAAACCGAAATACACAGATTATGCAACAGGCGCGTTTTATATGAAAAAGCCGGAGCATATGACCCAGCTGTACGGCAATGTCCTGGTCAATAAGGACAATCCGCGGATTTATTTCCGCGGAAAGCTGGACAGCCTGCAGGCGCAGGTGGTCTTTGCACAGGCAATGATGGCGTCTCTCGGAGACAATCAGAAAGTCATTGAGGATCTTGATGATGTATTGAGAAGCCTCCGTGAGATGATGCGCTGTGACGTACTTGATGAGGCATTTCATAACGAGACCATCATCGGTCTTACGCATGATGAACTGCGTGCACATTCCCATAATCCCATGAAATATTATAAGATCAAGGCAATGGTACTGCCGGATTATTCCATGGGCGTAGAGTATGCGCTGTTAAATCAGATCCGTACTGCCATCCGCGAGACGGAAGTGGCAGCTGCGACAGCATACAAAGAGGGAAATCAGTATACACACGGAGACATCATTGAGGAATTGAACCGACTGTCAAGTGCGCTGCACATTATGATGTGTAAATATCTGGCAGGTGACTATCAGCAGGGAGGAAGACCATAAATGGAAGAAATTGTTCGCCAGGTTATGGCGGCTGTAGAGAAATCGGGACTGGTGGAGATTGAAGTATCTGCCCGTCACGTGCATCTGACCCAGTCTGATTTTGAAATTCTTTTCGGAAAAGGAAAGACCATGACTCCGAAAAGAGACCTTTCCCAGCCGGGACAGTATCTGGCTGCAGAGAGAGTGGATATCATCGGACCGAAGAGAAAGATGACAAACGTAGCAGTATTAGGACCGGTCCGCAAGGATACACAGGTGGAGCTTTCCAGAAGCGACTGTATCGCTCTGGGTGTAAAGGCACCGCTTCGTGAATCCGGTGATGTAGCAGGATCCGGACAGATCAGAATTGAAGGACCGTGCGGAGCCATCGATATTCCGCAGGGCGTGATTGTTGCACACAAGCACATCCATGTGCCCACAGAGATGGCAGAGAAGCTGGGACTTCATGATAAACAGAGAGTCAGCGTGGAAGCAATCACAGAGCGCCCGGTTGTATTTAAGGACGTGATCATCAGAGTCAGCGACAACTTCCGTTTCCGCATGCATGTGGACTTTGATGAGGCAAATGGCGCTGATATCAGCGGATTCACGCTTGGAAAGATTATCAGGTAGACGTCTATGGATTATGAACTTCTGATACAGAGAGTAATGGAAGAGGTCCGGAAACGGCTGGCTGAGGAAGAAGCAAAAAAAGCCGTTTGCGGCAGAAAAGAAGAGTGTGTCACAGCGGAAGAAGTGAAGCGTGTTACACTCAATAAGAAATTTATTATGGAGAAGGATGTCCGTGCCGCCAAAGAACAAGGGGCAGGCGAAGTCGAGATTCCGGGAACTTCCAAGATCACGGATCTGGCAAAAGAGTATGCCCATGAGCGTGGACTTCTTCTGGTCATTGACGGTAAATCAGAGAAAACCCGGAGGTAACGTATGAAAGTTGGTAAGGTAATCGGAAATATATGGGCAACCAGAAAAGAAGACAAACTGGCCGGTCTGAAACTCATGATTGTTCAGCCCGTGAGCCTTACCACAGGAGAATCATACGGAACGCCTCTGGTGGCCTCTGATGTGATTGGTGCCGGCGTTGGAGAGCGGGTTCTCTATGTCAACGGAAGCTCAGCGAGAACCGCTTCCGGCGGACCGGATATTCCGGTGGACGCAGCCATCGTCGGTATCGTGGATGACCACGAGATTCTTGACTAATGAAAAGATGGAGGAAGCCAAGTGTTTCAGGAATTAATTGACAACATCACGAATGTAGGCGTCTTTACAGAGAGCCTGGGCGAGTGGGCATCCACTCTGTCCATTAATAAAGTCATCGTATTTATTATGATGATTTTCATGCTTGTAGGTGCGATCGATAAGATTCGCGGCAACAAATTAGGTTATGGCGAGCAGTTTGACGAGGGATTTAATGCCATGGGTCCCCTGGCTGCAGCCATGGCCGGTGTTGTAGCTGCGGCTCCGGTACTTGCAATCATTTTGAAACCGATTATTGTCCCGATCTACACCCTTCTGGGTGCTGACCCGTCCATGTTCGCTACCACCCTTCTGGCATGCGATATGGGTGGATATCCGCTGGCAATGCAGATGGCAGGAAGCGAAGCCGTTGGTAACTTCTCAGGTCTGATCCTGGGAACCA
>CAVCTH010000024.1:0-19380 GCA_963604695.1 Clostridiales bacterium
CTGTAGTACAAAATAATAAATAATAGAACCAATGGCTACTGCAATCAGTTTCAGTCCGAAGTTACGGAAAATCTTTCCGAAAATAGCCTCGCCGATAATAACGGCTGCCAGTCCGATAACGATGGCGCCACGGCCCATGTTGATATCGGAGAATCCCTGATACTGTCCCAGCAGTGCACCGGAGAAAGCAACCAGTCCGTTGGAAATCATAAGCCCCAGTACACGGTTAAAGTCAGTGTTGATACCCTGTGCCCTGGCCATCTTGTCATTACATCCGGTTGCACGCAGGGAACATCCAAGCTCGGTACCGAAGAACCAGTACAGCACTGCTACCAGAAGTACAATCAGAACGGCTACAATCAGAATGGTATTCTTATAAATAGCAACATTTTTAATATAACGAAGGGATACCAGCAGGTCAAATTTATCAACGTTGATGGCCTGGTTGGATTTTCCCATAATTTTCAGATTCACGGAATACAGTCCAAGCTGTGTCAGAATTCCGGCCAGAATTGCCGGGATACCAATAAAAGTATGGAAGAGTCCGGTTGCAAGTCCTGCCAGCATACCGGCAATAAATGCGCAGAGAAGAGCAATCCATACATTGCTTCCTCCCTGGAGCATCATAATGCAGACTGCTGCACCTGTACAAAGGCTGCCGTCTACGGTCAGATCTGCGATGTCAAGAATACGGAAGGTGATATAGACACCAATCGCCATAATTCCCCAGATCAATCCCTGTGCCACTGCTCCCGGCAGGGCATTCAGTAAACTCATAATGTTCATGTTTCCATCACCTCGTAATTCTTATTGCTTTTTATTTCACGACGACGGCAGCGAGAGTGGAATATCCCTTCTCGCTGCCATCGTAGTAAGTCAAGTTTATATGAATTTTTGGATTTCTTCCTATTTATTCTGCGATTGCTACGTAGTCATCCGGAACGGTTACGCCAAGAGCCTCGCACAGGGTCGGGTTGTACTCTTTGGTAAACTGCGGAGCGTACTCAATCGGCATCTCGGAGATGTCAGCCTCACCAGTCAGGATCTTCACTGCCATCTTACCGGTAGCAACTCCAAGGTCATAGTAGCTGATGGAAAGAGTAGCAACTCCACATCCGGAGCAGATACCTTCCTCACCTGCGATTACCGGAACGCCTGCCGGCTGGCAGATGTTGTTAACGATCTCGGTGTTGTTTGCTACAGTGTTATCGGTCGGTACATAGATTACATCACTCTCATCTGCTGCTGTAGTAGTTACAGAAGAAAGGTCGTTGGAATCAGAGAAACCATACTGTTTGCAGGTATATCCCATTCCTTCCAGAGCTTTCTGAACTTCGTCTACCTGATACTGGGAGTTTGCCTCAGCAGTACAGTACAGAAGACCTACGTTCTTTGCATCCGGGAACAGCTCGTTTAACATAGCTGCCTGCTCATCCAGCGGAGCCAGGTCGGAAGTACCGGAAATGTTTCCGCCAACAGTTCCATCAAAATCATCAATACCAAGAGCTACGCCGTACTCAGTTACAGAAGTGCCAAGTACCGGGATCTCACTGGTTCCGGCCTGTGCTGCCTGCAGTGCTGCAGTTGCATTTGCAAGAATCAGATCCACATCCTCAGATACGAAGCCGTTGATAATGGTTGCGCATGTATTGGAATCGCCCTGTGCATTCTGCTCATCGAAGGTTACTGCATCCTCGCCGAGTGCTTCTACGATGGCATCTTTAAATCCCTGAGTTGCTGCATCCAGTGCATCATGCTGTACCAGCTGGCAGATACCGATAGTATAAGATCCGCCTGCGGACGGGGTTTCCGTCTCCTCTGCTGCATCGGCAGTATCTTCTGCTGCCTCTGTTGTCTCAGCTGCACTGTCTGTAGATGCTGCGGTATCACTGCTTCCGCATGCAACCAGACCAAGTCCCATGGTCATTGCCATAGCCAGAGCTATCATCTTTTTCATAATCCTTTTCCTCCGTCTTTTCCGAATTGGCTTTCAAAGCTTTAACGCATTGAAGCTTTTAGACTTAATCAATATAGCACTTCAACGCGCAAAAGTCAATGGGATTTATAAAAAAATGTAAAACGATACAACATCACACCAAAGCAGCCTCCTGCTGTGGAAAGGAACCGCTCGCGCTAAGTCCTCGCCCAGCGGTACTAAGTTTCGGCCTTCGCTTAATGCTCGGTCGAAACAAGTGCCGGGGCTGTGGACGTTCCTTCCACAGGAGAGAGGCTGCATGTACACATCTGCATGTTTTCACATGTTTTGTGATACAAAAAGAGACGCATATGTGGCTGAACATAAGCATCTCTCAAAATCGTTTTTTTATAATACTTTACTCAGGAAGTCGATGGTACGCGGCTCTTTCGGATTCAGGATCACTTCATCCGGCGTTCCTTCTTCCACAATGTAACCACCTTCCATGAAGACAACGCGGCTGGCTACTTCACGTGCGAAGCCGATCTCATGGGTAACAACTACCATGGTCATGCCGTCGTGAGCCAGTTCTTTCATAACGGCCAGTACTTCGCCGACCATTTCCGGATCCAGGGCACTGGTAGGCTCGTCGAAGAGCATGATGTCCGGTTTCATTTCCAGGGCACGGGCAATGGCCACACGCTGTTTCTGTCCACCGGACAGCTGGCTCGGGAATGCTTCTGCTTTGTCGGCCAGACCGACTCTTTCCAGCAATCTCATGGCTTCGGCTTTTGCCTCTTCCTTACTCATAAGTTTTAAATGTACCGGAGCAAGAGTCATATTATCCAGTACCGTCAGATGGTTAAACAGATTAAAATGCTGGAATACCATTCCGATATTCTCACGCACTTTATTGATATCCGTGTGTTTGTCCGTCACATCGTGTCCGTCGATCAGGATCTGGCCTGCGGTGGAGGTCTCCAGCTGGTTCAGGCATCTTAAGAATGTGGATTTTCCGCTGCCGGACGGTCCTAAGAGAACGACAACCTCGCCCTCATGGACATCCATGCTGATATCTTTTAATACTTCCAGTTTTCCAAAGTTCTTTTTCAGATTCGTAACATGAATCTTCAGCTGTTTATCTGCCACGATTTACCCTCCTCTCAATTTTCTTGGCAATCTTACTCAGGGTAACAATGACAATCATGTACATGATACCGACGATTGCCCATGACTGCAATGGTTTAAATGTATTTCCCATCACAGTCTTACCTACCAGAGTCAGCTCCGGGAATGCAACAACTGACAGAATAGAGGTATCCTTCAGGGTAATAATGAACTGGTTGATAATGGACGGGATCATCGTCCGTACTGCCTGCGGGACAACGACCAGTGCCATGGAGGCGCCATAGGAAAGTCCCAGACTTCTGGAAGCTTCCATCTGTCCTCTGTCCACACTCTCAATACCGGCACGGATAATCTCAGCCATATAGGCACCGCAGTTCATGGACAGTGCAATGATACCTGCCTGAAGGGAGGACAGTCTGAAATTCGTCATTCCCATCTGCTGCATGGCTGCCGGAATACCAAAATACACAAAATATGCAAGAACGATCAAAGGTACTCCACGGACGGCATCTACATATACCGTTCCGATCAGATTCAGTGCTCTGTTATGTCCCACATTCATCAGGCCGAAAATCATTCCGATTACCATGGCGATAATCAGCGCCAGCAGTGTCAGCAGTAAGGTCTGTCCAAGTCCTGCCAGCAGCATGCCGCCATATACTTTTATAATTCCTATCATGGGGGTTATCTCCTTGTCTGTGTTTGATTCCCATGTAAAATGCGCTGCATCCGATCCATGGGTTGATGCGGAATGCTTCCTGTATTGTGAAAACCTCCAAGGCGGGCGCTTTCACAGTACAGGAAGCAGCCGTTCACTGACGGCTGCTCCGCTGTATCCTTCTGTATATTTACAGAAATTATTACTCTCCTACATAGGTTGCGATAATCTCATCGTAGGTTCCGTTTGCTTTAATATCAGCAAGACCTGCATTGATCATATCCAGAAGTTCCTGATTGGACTCATTCATGATAGCGAAACCATACGGTGCGCCTTCACTCTGGGTTCCGTCAACCAGTTTCAGATCCAGTCCGCCGGTTTTGATATTGTCTGCCATAATCGGTTCATCCTCTACGCATGCAACTGCCTGGCCAAGGATAACTGCCTGATACATGGTCGGTGAATCCTCATATACATCTACTGTAAATCCATACTTATCCTTCAGGCTGTCTGCATATTTAGCACCTGCAGTACCGTTCTTTACAGCTACGGTCTGTCCTTTCAGATCATCCAGGGAAGCAACCGTGCTGTCACCCTTTACAGCAAAGATCTGGCAGGAATCATAGTAGGAATCAGAGAAGATCCAGCCTGCCTCTTTACGCTCGTCTGTGATGCTTGCACCTGCAAGAAGTACATCAGCCTGGCCGGCCTGTACGGCTGCTACAGCTGCATCCCATCCAAGGCTCTGAATCTCATAATTGAATCCCTGATCCTCAGCAACAGCTTTCAGAATATCAACATCAATACCTACAAAGTTTCCGCTCTCGTCAGTATATTCGAACGGTCTGAATACGGTATCCATGGCAACGATCCATGTTTTGTCAGATGCAGTGGTATCAGCCGCATCTGCGGTTTCGTCTGCTTCTTCTGCAGTATCCTCTGCTGCACCTGCGGTTTCGGTAGTTTCAGCAGCGGAAGAATCGCTGGATGAGGATGATCCGCATGCTGCAGTGGAAACTGCCATGCACGCAATGAGAGACAGTGCAATTAACTTTTTCATAATATGTACACTCCTTTTCTCCGGCAAAAGTACCGGCCCTATTTATGCCAAAAGGCATTTGTATTATTGTATACAATGCCTTTTGTTTGAAAACAGTATAATTTTTTCTCTATTACTTGTCAAGTGTAAATTATGTAAAGCCTGCTCTCACACAGCCTGTCACAAGTGTCCGGCTGCTGTATAAACCGTAACTTACAGATCCTCTGCTGCCGCCAGTACCAGCTGTACCGCGCGGTCAATGCCCAGTTTTTCGGTGTTCAGGCACAGGTCATAATTGGCTGCATCCCGGTATCTGGTCTTTGTATAATGCTCACAGCTCTTCTTTCTTGCCTTGTCGGCCTGGCGCACATCTGCCGCCACTTTGTCCAGAGGCACTCCCGGCATCTTGCCGGACATACGGTTCACTCTCCACTGGAATCCTGCATGGGCAAATACCCGCAGACAGTGGTCAAACTCTTTTAAAATATATTCACTGTTCCGGCCTACAATGACACAGCTCTCATGACTGGCCATCTCACGGATGGCATCCATCTGCGCCTGCCAGAGTTCTTCATCCAGCGGCTTGTTGTAGAAATCAAAGAGGCTCTGTGCAAATCCAAAGTTCTGGGGCACTCTCTCATCCCACTTACGCACTTCCTCCGGTGTCAGCTTCGGATTTGCCAGTGCCGTCCTCAGGATGATATCCTTGTCATAATATTCAATACCGAGTTCTCTTGCAACTTTTCTTCCGATCTCTCCGCCGCCTGCACCAAATTCACGGGCAATGGTAATGATTTTTCTCATAATTACTGATTCTCCTTCTCCAGAAGTTTACGTCCCATCAGAACACCCATGGCAGATGCCATCATCAGTCCTCTGGTCCATCCGGAAGAATCTCCCAGACAGTGCAGTCCCCGGATATTGGTGTTCAGATCCGTGTCCATCTTTACTTTATTAGAATAGAATTTCAGCTCCGGGCTGTACAGCAGGGTCTCGCCGCTGGCAAATCCCGGCACCACCTGATCCAGCATCCGGATAAATTCAATGATGTTGGTCATGGCACGATAAGGCATCGCCGCCGTAATATCGCCTGCCACTGCGTCTTTCAGGGTCGGACGCACGTTGGACTGTGCCAGTTCCTTCGACCAGGTTCTCTTTCCGTCCAGAATATCACCGTAACGCTGTACCAGAATATGTCCGGCTCCCAACATATTGGTCAGCTCTCCTACCTTCTGTGCATAGGCGATAGGCTGATTGAACGGCTCGGTAAAGTTGTGGCTTACCAGAATGGACAGGTTGGTGTTCTCACTCTTTAAGTCCTTGAAGCTGTGTCCATTTACCACGGCCAGGTTATTGTCATAGTTCTCCTGGGCTACAAATCCACCCGGGTTCTGGCAGAAGGTACGTACTTTATTTTTCCAGGGCTTCGGATAACCGATGAGTTTTCCTTCGTAAAGCACCTTGTTGATCATCTCCATGACCTCGTTACGGCACTCAACGCGGACACCGATATCAACGGTACCCGGCTTATGGGCAATTCCATTTTCCTCGCAGACTTTTTCCAGCCAGTCAGCGCCTCTTCTTCCGGTAGCGATAATGACATTGTCAGCATAAACTTCCTCGCTGCCTGCCTTATCTTCCAGACGGACACCCTGACAGACATCGTCTTTCAGAATGATGTTGTCGCACTCGGTGTTAAAGCGCATCTCCACGCCTTTTTCCTGGAGATAATTCTGAATGTTCAGATACAGCTGCTGCGCTTTCTCTGTTCCCAGATGGCGGATCGGACAGTTTACCAGCTGAAGACCCGCGCGGATGGCACGTTTGCGGATTTCTTTGATCTCCTCGCCTTCGTACACACCTTCCACATGCTCGTCAGCTCCGAACTCTAGATAGATCTTATCCGTATAGTCAATGAGTTCCTGTGCAAAATCAGAACCGATCAGGTTCGGCAGTTCTCCTCCTACCTCGCAGGAAAGGCTTAACTTTCCGTCAGAGAATGCACCTGCTCCGGAAAATCCGGTGGTAATCATGCAGTTCGGCTTGCAATTCATGCATTTTCCGGTCTCTGCTTTCGGGCAGTGACGCTTGTCGACCGGTTTTCCTTTTTCCACCATGAGGATCTTCTTGTCAGATCCGTTGCGCACCAGTTCCAGTGCGGTAAAAATACCGGCCGGTCCTGCTCCGATAATTACTACGTCATATTTCATAAAATCTTCTCCTGTATTCCAAATATTCGCGCGATCTCATCACGCAGTCTTCTCCATCGTTTAGTATAGCATATTCCCGGCCTTTTGCAAAATGGATTTTCGCCCGTTTATTCGCCCGCTTCCAGCATACTTTCCGCAAATCCCGCGTACCCTTTTGTGGGATCATTGACAAACACATGGGTCACAGCTCCGATGAGACGCCCGTTCTGCAAAATCGGTGACCCAGACATGCCCTGCACAATTCCTCCGGTCAGTTCCAGCAGTTCCGGATCGGTCACTTTAAAAATCATGCCCTTGTTCACATTGGATTCGTTAAGCCGCACTTCCTGAATCTGCACCGCATAGTCTTTCAGTTCCCCGGAAATGGAACTTCGGATCACTGCAGGTCCGGTCCGGATCTCCTGCCGGAACGCCACTTCCACAGAGGTATCCGGAATCTCTCTTAAAAGTCCCGCATCCGCCTGGCCGAACACCCCGACTTTTGTATTTTTCAGGATGGTTCCCTCCCGGTAGCGGTCCGCATAGGTAATGACGCCGCTGATCTCCCCGGGCGTCCCGCGCCTGCCTTTCACGATCTTCAGAATCTCCGTGTCATAGAGGCTCCCGCCGGAAGTCTCCAACAGTTCTCCCGTATCGCTGTCCGTAATGCCGTGCCCCAGAGCGCCGAATTTCAGGGTTCGGGTGAGATAAGTCAGGGTCCCGATGCCCTGAACGTCGTCTTTCACCCAGATTCCCAGCTTATAATCCTGATCCTCCGCTTCCACCGCCTGTACCCGTACCTGAATTTCTTCCTCGTTTCTGCGGAGTTTCAGAATCAGGATGCCATTCCGGTTAGCCTGCACACAGGCAATCAGATCTTTTTTGTCATAAACTTTCCGGCCATTCACTGCCAGAATATAATCGCCCGGCTGGACTGCCTGCTCTGCCGGTTCATAGAAAAGCCCGTCGGACGCCTCTACTTTATCCGTCCCCACCACATAGACACCCTGGGTCTCCAGATAGATGCCCACCGGAATTCCGCCGGGAATGACCCGTTGTCTTTTCACCACCCGGACAGAGACTTCTTTCACGCCCAGGTGGAGAGTCTGTTCTTCCTCCTCGCTGACCCGGATCTGATCCGGCACCTGGGTTTTCATATACCAGAATCCATAGATTCCCAGGGTTGCCACCGCAGTGAGCAGCGCAATCCACAGAAAAATACGGTAAAATTTAAGACGGTTCATGCAGCCACACCTTTCTCATGTTCTCACATCTTAGTGTTTGCATAAAACCGTCTCTTTTATCTGTCAATTATTTCCTTTGTTTTTATATTGCACTGCCAGCCGTTTCATTTCCCTGGCATTGTCAAGCACCGCATCGGTAATCTCCGCGCCGCCTAAAATTCTTGCCAGCTCCATGGGTACTTCCTCTTCTGTCAGTTTCCGGATCCGTGTCCGGGTCTCACCGCTGACTGCCTGTTTTTCAATACAGTAATGGCTGTCTGCCATAGCTGCCAGCTGGGCCAGATGGGTGATGCAGATCACCTGTCTGCTCCGGCCAATGAGTGCCAGCTTTTCCGATACACGCTGGGCAGTTCTGCCGCTGATTCCCGTATCGATCTCATCAAAGATCACCGTGTCGATGGAATCCTGATCTGCCAGCACCGTCTTGATGGCCAGCATGACTCTGGACAATTCACCGCCGGATGCAATCTTTCCAAGAGGCTTCATGGGCTCGCCCGGATTGGTGGAAATTAAAAATTCCACATCATCCCAGCCGTCTGCTACCGGCTTTTCCCCGGCTTCCACCCGGATGCCAAACTGCACATCCAGGAAATTAAGCTCGGATAATTCCTTCTGCATCCGCTGTTCCAGTACCTTCGCAGCTGCCGCACGAATCTCATGAGCTTTCCCGCACTGCACTTTTAACTGCTGTTCTGCCTTTTCGTATTCTTTCTGCAGGGTCTCTCTCCGCTGTTCCAGATGTACCAGCAGATCCAGCCGCTCCTGCTGCTGTTCTGCATAGGCACGGATCTCTTCCAGCGTGGAACCGTATTTGGATTTCAGATGATTGACCAGATTGAGCCGTTCTTCCGTCTCCGCAAAATCCTGCTCGGAGAAATCCAGGTCTTCCATATAGTCGTCCAGCTCCCGGCCGAAATCCGCCAGCATGCTGTCGATCTGCTGCAGCTGCTCAGACAAAGGCTCCAGCGCCTCATCAAAATGCGTCACACCGCTTAATTCCCGGCAGGATCTTCCAGTCAGTTCCGATGCGGATGTCTCCTCTCCCACGCAGAGGGCACGAACCGTTCCAAGCGCTTCCATAATCCGGCGGCTGTTCACCATTTTTCGGTAATCCTGCTCCAGACGCGCATCTTCTCCATCCTGAAGTCTTGCCTCTTCGATTTCATTTAATTCAAATTCCAGCAGGGACTGTTCCCGCAGGCGTTCCGCCTCATCGAGACTGATGCTCTGCAGTTCTTCCTGCAGTTTTCTGCACTGCTGGTAGTATTTCTTGATTTCTTCCAGAACCGGATCCAGCTGCTCATGGGCATAAGAATCCAGAATTTCCAGATGTTTTCGTTTATTAAGCAGAGACTGGTGCTCATGCTGTCCGTGAATGTCAATGAGCATACCGGACACTTCCCGTAACACCGCCGTGCTCACTGTCTCCCCATTGAGCCTGCAGATACTTCTGCTGCCGGAAATCTTCCGGGACAGAATAATCTGGTCATCCTCCATGGGAATATCCAGTTCCTTTAATTTTTCACGGATTTCCGGACGGTCTGTGGCAAAAACAAGCTCCACCAGCGCATAATCCGCATCTTCCCGCACCATTTCCCGGGCTGCTTTTCCGCCCAGGGCCATGGTCATGGAACCGATGAGAATGGATTTTCCGGCTCCGGTCTCTCCTGTCAGTATATTCAGCCCTTCCGTAAAATCAATCTCTGTTTCCCGGATCAGGGCAAGATTCTTCACATGCAGATGCAGCAGCATTCGGTCTCCTCCTTATGACTGGCCGTCCACGATTTTCTTCAGTTCTTCCATGACTGCGGCCGTGTCTGCCTCGGTCCGGATGACGCACATAACCGTATCGTCTCCTGCCACGCAGCCAAGAATCTCCTTCCAGTCAATGTTGTCAAGAGCAGTTGCCAGCGCCATGGCCATGCCGGACACGGTCTTGATGACCAGAATATTCTGTGCGGAATCCATGGAAACAAACGCTTCCCTTAAAATTCCCACATATTTTTCTGACATTTGATGATTCTGCCCGGTCAGCAACGCGTATTTCTGTCTGCCATTTCTCCCCGGCACTTTGGAAAGCTTCAGTTTCCGAATGTCACGGGACACCGTGGCCTGCGTCACCTGAAAGCCGGCTTCCCGCAGTCGGTCCGCCAGTTCATCCTGGGTCTCAATATCATACTGTCCGATCAGTTCTATGATCTTCTCATGTCTTTTCTCTTTCACAGCACCTCACCCTTGTCCTTTTTTATCTGCGGCTCAGCTTATCCCTTAATACTTCCAGAAAGCTGATCTGATTAATTTTCAAAATCGGCGTCACTTCACCGGATCTTACGATCTCCACATAGTCTCCGGTCTTCAGTTCCACACTGGTATCCCCGTCGAAGGTGACACATGCCTGATCCGGGCCTCCCCGTCTTCCCTCTCCGATCTGAATCCGGATCCGGTCATCACCGGAGAAGACAATGCTTCTGGAATTCAGCGTATGGGGACAAATGGGCGTCAGCACCAGCATGGACGCCGTGGGAGAAATAATCGGCCCGCCAGCCGACAGGCTGTAACCGGTGGATCCCGTAGGCGTGGAGACTATCATACCGTCTGCCGTAAAGGAATTCAGATACTGGTCGTTGACATACACGTCATAATTGACCACCCGGAGACTGCCGCTTCGATCCAGCACAATATCGTTGAGCGCCAGATCCTTTGCCACGTCCTGTCCATTCACATGAACGGTTCCTTCCAGCATCATCCGGTTTTCCACCGTGTAAGAGCCCTCGATCAGACGATCCAGTGCACTATACACATTCTGCTCCTCGATCTCCGCCAGATATCCCAGATGTCCCAGATTAATGCCCAGAAACGGAATATTTCTTCCTGCCAGATCTCTCGCCGCCCGAAGAAGGGTTCCGTCTCCTCCCAGCACCAGAATGCCGTCCACGTCGTCTCCCACTTCCGGGTCGTAAGGTTCTTTTACCCCATCCGCGTTCTCCCCGCCGTTGCGGACGAGACATTTCTGTCCATGTCCGGTCAGGTAATCCGCAATCTCAGAAGCTAAACGAAGGCATTCTGCTTTTCCGTTGTTCGCAATAATATAAAATGTTTTCATCGGTACGTCTACAATGCCTGATGCGCCTGCTCCACAATGGCTTTCGGATCTACCGGAGCATGCTCGCAGACGGTTCCTTCCTCATGGTTCTTTAAATGAACCAGATATTCAATATTTCCTTCCGGTCCTTTGATCGGAGAAAATTCCAGGTTCAGAATCCGGAACCCAATGCCTGCCGCATAGTCCAGAATCTTCTCTACCACTTCCAGATGAACTGCCTTGTCGCGGACAACGCCCTTCTTGCCCACCTGCTCGCGGCCTGCCTCAAACTGCGGTTTAATCAGGGCCACAATCTCACCGTCCGGTGTGAGCAGCGCTTTGACCGGCTCCAGTACCTTGGTGAGGGAAATAAATGCCACATCAATAGAAGCAAATTCAATAGGATCTGCAATCTGGTCTCTGGTCACATAACGGATGTTGGTCTTTTCCATGCAGACTACCCGCTCATCCTGACGCAGTTTCCATGCCAGCTGTCCGTTTCCTACATCTACCGCATACACTTTCACCGCACCGTTCTGCAGCATGCAGTCCGTAAATCCTCCCGTAGAAGAACCTACGTCCATGCAGACTTTTCCTTCCAGGGTCACATCAAAATGCGTCATGGCCTTTTCCAGCTTCAGTCCGCCACGGCTCACATATTTCAGCGGAGATCCTTTTACTTCAATCACCGCTTTTTCCGGGAAGGAAGTTCCTGCTTTATCTTCTCTCTGTCCATCTACAAATACATTTCCGGACATAATAATGGCCTTTGCTTTTTCACGGGACTCTGCCAGTCCCCGCTCTACCATGAGCACATCCAGCCTCGTTTTCATGCCCTGTCATCCTCCTTCGGACAGGCAGCGTAACGGCTGACAATCCGCTTCGTTACCGATTCCGCATCAATTCCCACTTCTTCATGAAGCAGCGCCACATTGCCGTGCTCCACATATTCATCCGGCAGTGCAATGGTCAGAAGGTGCACCGGAATCTCGTAATCCTGTACAAAATCCCGTACTTTCTCTCCATAGCCGCCGCTTCTTACATTCTCTTCCATAGTCACAAGCAGTCTGTGCTCTTTGGAAAGTTCCTTAATAATCTCTGTATCAATGGGTTTGATAAATCTGGCATTGACCAGACTGCAACTGTAACCCATGTCTTTCAGCTTATGGCGTACTTCCTCAGCCGTCTTCACCATACTGCCCACTGCCAGAATAGCGATGTCCTCTTCTTCATAGAGGAACTCGCTCTTGCCGTACACAATAGGTTTCCGGAAATCTTTCAGTCCGTCGTAAGCCTCTCCTCTCGGATAACGGAGGGCGATGGGGCCGTCAAATTCCACGGCAAATTTCAGCATATCGGAAAGCTCCCATTTATTTTTCGGAGCCATAATGTGCATATTCGGAATGCTGGACAAATAGGACAGGTCAAAGATTCCCTGATGGGTCTCTCCGTCGCTTCCTACCAGACCTGCACGGTCAATGGCAAATACCACCGGAAGGTTCTGAATGCAGACGTCATGAAGCACCTGGTCGTAAGCTCTCTGCAGGAATGAAGAATACACCGCAAAAATCGGGCGCATACCGCCTGCTGCCAGTCCGGCCGCAAAGGTCACTGCATGCTCTTCCGCAATTCCCACGTCAAAGAAACGCTCCGGGTAAATATTTTTAAAACGCTTCAGTCCGGTGCCGTCCGGCATGGCTGCCGTAATCGCCACAACCTTCTCATTTCTCTGGCCCAGCTTCACCATACAGGTGGAAAATACATCCTGATAGTTGGCTTTCTTTCTCTTCTTGCTGGGAAGTCCGGTCTCAATGTCAAAAGGCTCTGCCCCGTGGAACCGGGACGGATGACGCTCTGCCGGGAGATATCCCTTGCCTTTCTTGGTCAGCACATGTACCAGTACCGCGCCTTTGACCTTTTTCGCTCTCTTCAGCACTTCCTGCAGCTTTCCGATATCATGGCCGTCCACCGGTCCTAAATAGGTGACGCCCATGTCCTCGAAGAACATGCCAGGAATGAACAGCTGCTTGATTCCGCTCTTGGTCTTCTTTAACTGATTTGCCAGATGGGTACCGCCCGGAATCCGGTTCAGGGACTGCTCCACACCTGTCTTAAAATTCGTATAGGCTTCGTTGGTTCTAAGCCCGTTCAGATATTCTGATACACCGCCTACGTTCTCAGCGATGGACATATTATTGTCATTCAGAATAATAATAAAATTCTTCTTCAGCCGGGAAGCATTATTCAGCGCCTCATAGGCCATTCCTCCGGTCAGCGCGCCGTCTCCGATGACAGAAATCACATGCTCATCGCCACCGCGGAGATCTCTCGCCGCTACCAGACCGATGCCCGCAGAAATAGAAGTGGAACTGTGTCCCGTGTCAAAACTGTCACAGTCGCTCTCCTTTCTCTTAGGGAATCCGCTCATGCCGCCATATTTACGGAGTTCATCAAAGCCTGCTTTCCGTCCGGTCAGAAGCTTATGTGTATAGGACTGATGTCCCACATCCCACACAATCTTATCCTTCGGAAAATCAAAACAAAGATGGATCGCCATGGTAAGCTCCACCACACCCAGATTGGACGCCAGATGGCCTCCGGTCTGGCTGATCTTTGTAATCAGAAACTGACGGATTTCCTCGGCAAGCGTATCATATTCCTCCGGCGGAATCTTCTTGATATCGTTGACCTGATTAATCTTCTCCAGCACCATAATTTATAACCTCTACTTTTCCCTGTATACCAATGCCTTTATCAATTCGGTAAGAAATTCATTCTCATGCGGAAGCTCTGCCAGACGAGCAAGTGCCCGGGCGGAAATCTCTTCTACATCTTTTGTTGCCTGTTCCAGACCCTTCAGCGTTACATAGGTGGTCTTCTCATTTCTCTCATCGCTGTGGATCGGTTTGCCTAATTTTTCCAGCGTACTGGTCTCGTCCAGAATATCGTCACGGATCTGAAATGCCAGTCCCACATCGGAAGCGATCTGCTCAATGGCGGTTACTTCCTCATCCGTTGCACCTGCCAGCACGGCTCCCACCATCATGGAAGCTTCCAGAAGGGCTCCGGTTTTCAGTTCGTAAATAAAATCAAGAGTTTCCTGATCAACCGCTTTTCCGGTTGACTGTACGTCTACCACCTGGCCGCCGATCATTCCATAAATACCTGCCTTACGGCCAAGGATTTTCAGTGCTTTCGCTACCCGCTCTGCATCCTCTCCGCAGTCAAATGCGGTCATGGCCGTCTCAAAAGCGTAATTCAGAAGTCCGTCACCTGCCAGCACGCCCATGGCATGTCCGTATTTTGCATGAGTGGTCAGCTTGCCTCTCCGGTACTGGTCATTGTCCATGGCCGGGAGATCGTCATGCACCAGTGAATAGGTGTGTACCATCTCAATGGCTGCCATGAGCGGCTGAATCACTCTTCCGGTACCGCCAAACATCCGGTAGGTCTCATTCATCAGCATGGGGCGGAGCCGTTTTCCTCCGGCCATCACGCTGTAATTCATGGCCTCCATAATTTCTTTCTGATTTCCAGTTTCTTCCGGAAGAAAGCTCTTTACAACGCCTTCTGTCCACTGTGTTCTATTTGCAAGTTCCTCAGGAAAATTCATGGGTCTGTCCCTCCTCATCAATCTGAAGCATCTGCTTCTCTACATGGTCAATATTTTCATTACATTTCTGCAAAAGCTTCATTCCCTGCTCATAGAGCCGGAACGATTCTTCCAGAGAAACCTCCCCTTCCTGAAGTTTCTGTAAAAGCTGCTCAATCTGGTCAAAAGCTGTCTCCAGACGGAATGGTTCCATCTGCTCAGTTTCTCTATTCTCCATATTCCGTCCGCTCCTTTACTTCTGCCTTGATGGTTCCGTCCGTCACATGAATCAGCACTACATCCGAAGGTTCCACCTGAGATACACTGCGAAGTGCTTTTCCATCTGGTGCTTCTGTGTAGGAATACCCCTGCTGTAATTTCTTCAGCGGGGACACGCCTTCCAGCCGTTCCGCATATAATGCCATTCTGTGCTTCCGGTCCGTTAATTTCTGTTCCATGGAACGCTTCAGGCGCTCCTCCAGGTCTGCTGCATACTGCTTCTTCTCCCGAAGCTGATACTCCGGGCTTGCCTGTAACAGACGCAGCCGTAAGTACTCTGCCCGCTGCCTGCTGTTCCGGATCTTTTGCTCCAGCCGGTCCGCCAGCTGGTTCCGGTACAGTTCCAGCCCGCTCATAAGCTGCCGATAGTCTGTCACCGCCAGTTCCGCAGCTGCCGACGGAGTCGGAGCCCGTAAATCCGCCACATAATCGGCAATGGTGGTATCCGTCTCATGTCCCACCGCAGAAATGATGGGCGTGTGGCATTCAAAGATGGCTCTCGCCACTTTTTCCTCGTTAAATGCCCACAGATCTTCCATAGATCCGCCGCCGCGGCCCACGATCATCACATCCACGCCATACTGATCCAGCATGCGGATTCCCCGGACAATACTGTCTGCCGCCTGCTCCCCCTGTACCAGCGCCGGATATAAAATCAGCTGCACATATGGATTTCTGCGCCTGGTAATGTTCATAATGTCCCGGATGGCTGCCCCGGTAGGTGCCGTCACAATACCGATGGTCCTGCTGTAAAAAGGAATGGGCTGCTTGAACTCCGGGGCAAACATGCCCATCTCTTCCAGTTCTTTTTTCAGCAGCTCAAACTGACGGTAAAGGTCTCCCTCTCCGTCCGGTACAATCTCCCTGGCATACAGCTGGTATCTGCCGTCCCGCTCATAGACGCTGACAGATCCCAGGACAATGACTTTCTGGCCTTCCTGCATCCGGAAGGTAAGTCCTGCTCTCCGGTCTCCTGCAAACATGACACAGGCAATGGCACCGCTCTCATCCTTCAGGGAGAAATAAATATGTCCGGACGTGTGGTATTTACAATTTGATACCTCGCCCTTCACATAAATCCGGTTCAGCATGAAATCCTGGGTAAACATATTTTTAATATACCGGTTGACCTGGGCCACCGAATATACATTTTTTGCCATGTTACCTTACTTTCCGGCTACGTGTGCCAGAACTCCGTTTACAAATGCCGGGGACTCGTCTCCGCCATATTTCTTTGCCAGTTCCACTGCCTCGTTGATGGCTACTTTCTCCGGAATATCCTCATCAAATTTCATTTCATAGACAGCCAGACGAAGGACGGTTAAGTCCACTCTGCTCATTCTGGATGTTTTCCATGTCTGGGAAGCTTCATTCAGAATTCCGTCAATCTCTTCGATGCGGTCTGCAATCTTCTTGTATTTGCCGACAATATATTCCTCGTCTTTTTCAGAAAGAGGCTCTACCTCTTTCATCTCATCCACATACATGCTGACCTGCTCGTCCATCTCCTCCGGTGTGTTGAACTCCACACGGAACAGCAGTGCAAAAATCTGTTCTCTCTGCTCTCTTCTTTTCATTTATATCCTCCATGACATAAGGGACCGCCGCGGAATATGGATCTCCCCGCAGCAGTCCCTTTTTTTCAAAAGTTCTCCTATTCCAGCTCCACGCCGGCTACGCGAACATTTACCTCAGACACTTCCATGCCGGTCATACTCTCAATGGCTGATTTTACTTTATCCTGAACTGCGCCAGATACCGCAAGGATATTTGCCTCAAACTTCAAATTCAGTGCAAGGTCTACCTTCACATCCGTATCTGTCACTTCTACCTTTACGCCCTTGGACAGAGATTTCATGCCCATCTTGGCTACCAGTTCATTCTTAATATTACCGGCCATGGATGCAACACCCTTGACTTCGGTAGCTGCCATTCCTGCAATAATCGCTACAACCTCATCTGCGATCTGCACTGCGCCCTTCTCACTGTCCTCCTGGAGAACATGTGTGGCTCTCTCTGATTTTTCCATACCGATACCTCCTGCATCTATTCTACCCTGTGCATCTTCGTACCTGCACAGTCCCGCTTACTAACAAGTATACCAAAACTTACCCTCTTTGAAAAGGGGAAATTATCGTCCGAACTCGGATAATTCCAGTCCCGGATTCCGGTCCAGAGTCATGCCGATACTCCAGCTGTTGACCCACAGAAGAAGCGGACGTCCTTTTAAGTCTTTGATCTTCTTCATATCGGAAGTTCCGCTGATCTTATCCAGGTCAATTTCCGGATTCTCAATCCAGCGGATGTGCTCATAAGGCAGGTTCTCCAGACGGATCTCTACATTATATTCATTGTTCAGACGGTATTTCAGCACGTCAAACTGCAGCACGCCGACTACGCCGACGATGATCTCCTCCATACCGGTGTTGTACTCCTGGAAAATCTGGATGGCACCTTCCTGAGCGATCTGCTCAATTCCTTTGACGAACTGCTTTCTCTTCATGGTATCCACCTGGCGCACACGCGCGAAATGCTCCGGTGCGAAGGTCGGGATGCCTTCATACTGAATCTTCCGTCCGGACATGCATACCGTATCTCCGATGGAGAAAATGCCCGGATCGAAAAGTCCGATAATATCGCCTGCGTAGGCTTCTTCCACGATCTTACGGTCCTGGGCCATCATCTGCTGTGGCTGGGACAGACGGATCTTCTTGCCTTCCTGCACATGGAGCACTTCCATGCCTGCCTCGAACTTGCCGGAGCAAATACGCATGAATGCGATACGGTCTCTGTGTGCTTTATTCATATTTGCCTGGATTTTGAAAATAAATCCGGAAAATCCTTCCTCTACCGGGTCAATGAGTCCCACATCCGCTTTTCTCGGAAGAGGCGGAGTAGTCATCTTCAGGAAATGTTTCAAGAAAATCTCCACACCGAAGTTGGTCAGTGCGGAACCGAAAAATACCGGAGACAGTTCTCCTTTGTCTACCAGCGCCTGATCAAACTCTGCGCTTGCACCGTCCAGAAGATCGATCTCGTCTGCCAGCTGGTCTCTCTGCCCCGGAAGCAGTACGCTGTCTGCCTCGTCCAGAGTCAGCACCTGGTCTTCTCCCTCTTTGGTACCTTTCTCGGTATCGGAGAATACATGGATCTTCTCGGTGGCACGGTCATAAACACCTTTGAATTCCTTACCGGAACCGATGGGCCAGTTGATGGGACAGGTGGCAATGCCAAGCTCCTTCTCAATATCGTCCAGCAGTTCAAACGTATCCATGGCGTCACGGTCCATCTTATTAATAAAGGTAAAGATGGGGATATGTCTCATGACGCAGACCTTGAACAGTTTTCTGGTCTGTGCCTCGACACCCTTGGATCCGTCGATGACCATGACAGCAGAGTCTGCCGCCATCAGGGTACGGTAGGTATCCTCGGAGAAATCCTGATGTCCCGGGGTATCCAGAATGTTGATGCAATAATTATCATAATTAAACTGCAGCACGGAAGAGGTAACGGAAATACCTCTCTCCTTCTCAATCTCCATCCAGTCGGAGACTGCATGTCTTGCGGTTGCTTTTCCTTTTACGGAACCTGCCAGATTGATGGCTCCTCCGTATAACAGAAACTTCTCTGTCAGTGTCGTCTTACCCGCATCCGGGTGGGAGATAATTGCAAATGTTCTCCGCTTCTCTATCTCTTTACGTAAATCTGCCACGTATCATTCCTCCTGCTTGCCGGACTTCCTATCTCTCCGGCTGTTGAATCCTCTGTCAATGCATAATCCATTTTAGTATAGAGCAGGGTGGGATGGGTGTCAAGGGTCAGTTCTTTCCCATCGCACAAAAAAAGATCACCACTTTCGTGATGATCTTCTGATTTGTACCTTCAAAACTGCATACAGTCAATACTTTTTCTTTCCAAAACCTTACCTCAAACCTCTTGGTTAAGCCCTCGACCTATTAGTAACAGTCAGCTTCACGTATTACTACGCTTCCACCTCTGCCCTATCTACCTCGTCGTCTTCAAGGGGTCTTACTAGCTTGTGCTATGGGATATCTCATCTTGAGGGGGGCTTCACGCTTAGATGCCTTCAGCGTTTATCCCGTCCCGGCTTGGCTACTCTGCCATGCATTTGGTATGCAACAGATACACCAGCGGCCAGTCCATCCCGGTCCTCTCGTACTAAGGACAGCTCCTCTCAAATATCCTACGCCCACGCCGGATAGGGACCGAACTGTCTCACGACGTTCTGAACCC
>CAVCTH010000025.1:0-18192 GCA_963604695.1 Clostridiales bacterium
ACTTTATTCAGCTCTTTTCTCTCATGGGCTTTAAATTCTTTTCTGTCATCGAGCATGGACTGGGTGCGGAGGCTCACACCTTCGCCGAATACCTTACGCTTGGAATGATATTTTTCTTCCAGCCGTACCCTTGCCTTCCGCTGTTTTTTTGTCTCCTGGTCTGCCTGGGCGACCATAAGATTCTCCTGGGCAGGCTGCTGAAGCTCCTCATAATTGGCAGCTTCATCCTTCAGAAGCTTTCCATAATGCTGCTGGGCTTCCCTGGATAATGCCACGCCATTCACTTTTTCAATCAGCTGATTGGTCACTTCTCTGGCCTTCGCATCATAGGAAAGGCTGTCCTGATAGGATTTTTTCACATCATATGCGGGATTCTGCGGCGCATCGCCGCCGTTTATTTCTTTTTCACGTTTTTTATTCTGCTGTTCTACTATACACATATTATCTTCTCCGGAACCTACTGTAACGATGCATCCTGTCCGACATACTCGGCAATCTCAGTCATGCTATTGTCAAATACAACAATCAGGAGCTCCATCAGGGACTCTATCTTATCCACGGTCTCTTCTGCCCCCATTCCGCTTTCCAGTACATAACCGTAACGGAAATACAGGTCATCCTCCAGATATCCCAGATGTCCCATCGGTGCAAATGCATTCACATCTTCCAGTACCGGGGCAATCTTCTCTTTTACCGTATCTGACACTTCGTCTGCCACATAGATATAAAACTCAACGGTCCGGTAACTCTCCGTATGGACCACCGTAATATCCATCACGCTGCTTAAGCCTCCCGGAGTGACAAAACCAACCCGCAGGGTATCGCTTTCCTCGTCGGTCTCCTCTGTTACCTTCTGAACGGAAAATCCATAATCCAGTAACTCCCTGGTAAGTCCGTCCAATAATTCCTTTTCAAAATTCTCTGCCATCGTTCAGTCTCCTTTTCTTTTATATGTAATAAACTGCTCTTTTTGCTACCATTTCCCTGGCTCCGGGGATGATTTTAAATAAAAGCTTTTTAGAAGCTTCATCTACCGGGGAGGTAATCCACCGGACATCCTCTTCCATCTTATCGACCTGCTTCAGGAGCCTGGCCACCAGCTCTATGGCAACCATCGGAACCCCGCTGCTTCCCTGAAACCAGTCAATCTCATAACATTGGTTTAATTTTTTGACAAATATGGCACCCTTTACTTCACCTGCTTTTATGCTGACAAAGCTGAAATCCTTATCATACAGGGTCATATCCGTCCGGAAATCGCAGAACCTGTACAGCTTCGTCATATCAGCGGCAGGTATCTCCGCAATCGAATAAATATTTTTTATTTTGACATTCTCGATTCTCTCTGCCACGTCACCGACATCAGCGGCTGTAAATTCATAGATTCCCAGCGGCTGCCAGCCTGTTTCAAAGCCGTTTTTTGCGATAAACCCGCGCACCTCTTCGGATACGCCATCCTGCCCGTAAACCAGGTCCAGATACTCGATCTCCGTATTTTTCTGCAGGTGTTTTACCACAAAATCAAGTAATCCGGAGGCATAACCCTGCCCCCTGTAGGCCGGCAGGATCTGCAGCCATTCGATGCGGAGTCCCGGATACACATCCCTGCAGAGCATCGTGCCTGCAATCCTGCCCTCATCCGAGGCGGCTGCAAAAAGCAGGAAATCCCTGTCCTTCATACTCTTTATTATACTATCAGGAATCATTTCCAGAAGAAGCGGATATTCCCGGTCAGTTGCCAAAAAGAAATTCATACACCTGTCCCTCCGTCCATGTGATACCTACATTTTACCACATACCGCTTCTTTCGTACATTAAATTCTTATTAAAGAAAAAACTTTCTATTTGGGTTAAAGCATGCTATACTTATAGACATTAACGTGCTAAAGGAGAAAAACAATCATGAAAACTGGTTTTATCGGACTGGGACTCATCGGCGGCTCCATCGCCAGGGCCGTCCGTTATTTTTATCCGGATGCGGAGATCATCGCATATTCCCGTACCCGGGCATCTGTGGAGCAGGCTGTCGCCGACGGCGTGGCAGACCGGATTCCGGAAGGAGTCGGGGAAGACTTTGCAGACTGTGATTATATCTTCCTGTGCGCCCCCGTCTCCAGCAATGCAAACTATCTGGAACAGCTAAAGCCCATCATCCATCCTTCCTGTATCATTACCGACGTAGGGAGCACCAAGACGGACATCCACGAGAAGGTCATCGAGCTTGGCATGGAGGCAAACTTCATCGGAGGCCATCCAATGGCCGGTTCTGAGAAAACCGGTTATGCCAATTCCAAGCGGATCCTCATCGAGAATGCCTACTATATGATTACCCCCACCGGGAAGACCCCGGAGGGCGCGGTGGAATCATACCGGGATTTTATCGCAAGCCTGAAGGCACTTCCGCTGGTGGTGGACTATCATACCCACGATTATGTAACCGCCGGTATCAGCCACCTGCCCCATATCATCGCTTCTTCCCTGGTGAAGCTGGTGAAGGACTCCGACACGGAGAACGGGCTGATGAAGCTGGTGGCTGCAGGCGGATTCAAGGACATCACCCGCATTGCCTCCTCCTCCCCTGAGATGTGGGAGCAGATCTGTATGACGAACCGGAAAAATATTTCCTCGATTCTGGGCGACTATATCGCCTCCCTGACGGAGATCCAAAAGGAACTGGACCATGCAGAGGAGGGTTCCATCTACCGGCTCTTCGAGACCTCCCGGGATTACCGGAACAGTCTTCCGGTAAAAGGAAGCGGCGCCCTGCAGCCTGTCTATGATCTCTACTGTGATATGGTGGATGAGGCCGGAGGAATCGCCACCCTGGCCACGATCCTTGCCAGCAACCAGATCAGCCTGAAGAATATCGGCATCGTCCACAGCCGGGAATTTATAGAAGCGGTACTCCATATCGAATTTTACGATGAGGAGTCCCGAAGCCAGGCGGCAGACATCTTAAAGAAACACCGTTATGTGATTTACGAAAGGTAAGAGACTATGAAATTTACGAAAGCTTCGGCCCCCTTAAAAGGGACGGTCACTGTTCCGGGAGATAAGAGCATCTCCCACCGCTCCGTGATGTTCGGCGCCCTGGCAGACGGGACAACGAAAGTTACGAATTTTCTGAGAGGGGCCGACTGCCTCTCCACCATCAGCTGCTTCCGGAAGCTGGGAATTGAGATCGAGGAGACCCCGGAGGAAATCCGCATCCACGGAAAGGGCCTCCACGGACTGACAGCCCCGGACTCCATGCTGGATGTGGGAAACAGCGGCACCACCACAAGGCTCATCTCCGGGATTCTGGCAGGACAGCCCTTCACGACGGAATTGAACGGTGATGCTTCCATCCAGAGCCGTCCCATGAGACGGATCATCGACCCGCTGACCCGGATGGGTGCGGATATTGAAAGTATCCGGGGCAATGGATGCGCCCCCCTTCGGATCAATCCGGGACGGCTTCACGGCATTCACTATCCGTCCAAAGTAGCTTCCGCCCAGGTAAAATCCTGTATCCTGCTGGCCGGTCTCTATGCAGACGGCGTGACCAGTGTGACAGAGCCTTATCTGTCCCGGAACCATACCGAGATCCTGTTAAAACAGTTCGGCGCACAGATCACCAGCGAGGGCACGACTGCCACCATCACTCCCGGTTCTGAGCTCCACGCTCAGGAGATCGAAGTGCCGGGTGACATCTCTTCCGCTGCCTACTTTATTGCGGCCGGACTGATGGTGCCGGGCTCCGAGATCCTGATCAAAAACGTAGGAATCAACCCCACCAGGGACGGGCTTCTCCGGGTCTGCCGGGAAATGGGCGCAGATATTACCCTTCTGAATGAAAATTCCGGAAACGGGGAGCCCACCGCCGACCTTCTGGTCCGTGCAGGCGCCCTTCACGGAACCAGCGTGGGCGGAGCTGTCATCCCGACCCTCATCGACGAGCTTCCTGTCGTCGCTGCCCTGGCCTGCTTTGCCGAGGGTACGACCGTCATCCGGGATGCCCAGGAGCTGAAGGTCAAGGAGTCCAACCGCATCGACGTCATGGTGCAGAACCTCACTGCCATGGGTGCACATGTGACCGCCACCGACGACGGCATGGTCATCGAAGGCGGATATCCGCTCCACGGCGCCGTCATTGACAGTAAATCAGACCACCGCATCGCCATGACCTTCGCCATCACGGCCCTGGCTTCCGACGGTGAGACCGAAATCACCGGTGCAGACTGTGTAAAGATCAGTTATCCGGGATTCTATGAGGATCTTGCCCGGCTGTCCCGGTAATTATGCCAAGAAAATAAAGTAAAAAAAAGAGCTGTCCGTTTATTTTTCCGGGCAGCTCTTTCTTATTATACACTATACGGCCAGCTTCTGCAGGAAATCTTCCAGCTCATCATTATGGCCAAACATTTTTACATGCAGGACTTTGTTCAAATCCAGACTTAAAATTCCAAGCAGCGACTTGGCGTCAATTTCCAGACGATCATAAGCAATGTCTACGTTGAAATCACAATCCTGCGTTTTCCTTACAAATGCGCTTACACTTTCCGGAGGAAGCTTAATCAAAATCTCCGTCATGGAAATACACCCCTTTCTGTGAATAGATATCGTTTATTATGGTATATTTCCCCGGCAAAGTCAAACAGCCTGTCCATTTCTTGACAGTATCTTAACACCATAGTTGTCTGTTTTTACGGAAATTGTTCTATCTTGTCACCAGGTGAAGGACTTCCCCGCTGCGCAGCCTGTCGATCAGGGCCGGCTGCCGGTTGTCTTCCTTCCCATCCTTCTTTTTCATCTCTGCGGGAGCCGGCAGATCTCTGAGTACAAAGAAAAGCTCACCGGATATCATTCCGTTTCCGTAGGCAGCTTCATATCTGGAGGGTCTTGTCACTCCATTTTCCTCCCGCGGATCCATAAACGCAGTATCCTTGAAAAGTCCGCTGATATATTCGTCCGCTTCCCTCAGGATGTCGTAGATCTTGTCGCCGGATGGCTTCTCCTCATACTTCTCCAGAAGGGCCTTCATCTGCTTCCTGCCCGGGGCATGGAACCGGATATCCGACATCAGTGCTTTCAGGATGTAGGACAGCTCTTCATTGATGGTCTGAACTGCCTCGTTTTTGTCTTTTTCCACACCGTCCCGGTACTTCCTGGCCGCCTTGGTAAGGGTCTCTATATGATCCTTCAGCTTACAGGATTCCAGGCTCTTAAATGTATCTTCCACGAAGCTTGTGTGTCTTGCCTTTCCGTCTGCCTTTATCCTGTCCTTCGCCTCCTGATCCAGCCGATGCTCTTTCAGATAAAAGGTGCCTCTTCCATCCAGCCATAAAAACAGCCTGCCGCAATGATTCCATAAGAGTTCTTTCATCGCCCTTGAAGATTCATCATTGTTATCTTCTGCTTCCTTCTTCTTCTCCTTCAGGATGTCATCCAGCTCGGAAGCCCGGTATCCGATACACCTTACCATGGCCTCGGTCACGGCAGCGACCTCCGGGGAGTTTTCCTCCACCTGTCTTCCTTCCTGGTAAGCTGCGGTCAGCGCCAGATAGGCTGTGCGGAGTTCTGCCCCGCCCTTGCCGGAGAACCACTCCTTCAACGTATCTCCCAGCGTCTTCACCTTCTCCTTATCGGTCAGAAGCAGGGCCAGCTGCTCTTTATAAGATCTGGGCCTTGTCTTCAGGTAGACCCTCATGGCGGCCTCCTCCAGCCTTCTGACGGCATTCTCTTCCTCTTCCCTGCGCCGTTGTTCATCCTCCGGCAGCAGTTCAATATCTTTCAGGCCCGACTGCTCGATGAGCATCTTCTCGCTGTCCTCCCACTCTTCTTTTCTCGGCTGGTCACACCGACGGTAGGTACAGCACGTCAGATCTGCCATGGCCTCCAGAAGCTCCAGCTCCTCCTGTTCCTTCGGAAGCTCCAGTCCATCGGACAGACGGCTCCGGAAGCAATTCTGGTAATTCTCCAGATCCTGAAGAGCTGCCTCCTTCGTGTAACCCGGGGCCTCGATATGTTCCTTCATCTCCCGGAGTGAATTTTTTATGGATTCCAGAATTTCCTGATAGATTTTCTGTTCCTTCCGGTCCTTTACCACCTCTTTTTCAGCTATCCTCACCAATTCCGGAAGTTGGTCAAGCCTGTTGCGGTATGATGCCTGCATGATCTCGCGGTCTTTCTTATCCCGTTCTGTCTCGCCCTCCTTCGCTACGCTCCAGTGGGCAATATCCCGCTCCAGATCAGCCCGTATCTGATCCGTGTGATTGATCAGGGTTTCGTTATGCTCCAATCTGTTTCCTATATATGTCAGCCTCTGTTCCGCATCTTCAATCACCCTGTCCTCCAACTGCAGATGGATGGTTCTCATCTTCTCCCGCACCTTGTCACCGGTGATTCTCGAATCATACTTCAGCTCTATGATACACATTGCCGTATTCATTCCGAAATAGGTTTCTCTGCCCATCAGTCTGTCTATAAAGAACTCATCCTTGGATTGAAGCAATGCCGCGAATCTGCCCATCTGCGGGTTATTTCCCAGATTTTTTACATAGTAACCGCTCTTTTTCCGGCAGAGCTTCACAAGACTCTCTGTATCCGCATTTTTTCCGTCAACTGCCTTCCGGATGCTCTCTTCCAGCGGCTTCGCCTTCGGATCCAGATGCTTCTTATCATAACGGGACAGAATATTTTGGGAAATCAAAGCCATCGGCATCTCGTCAGGGTTCTTCTCCATCTCCCCCGGTTTGCGTTCCTCCATCAGTTTTACCATATCCTTGTCTACGTTATCGATCAGGGTACTATAATCCGTCAGGGTACCCGACATACGGACAAAGCTCTGGATAAAATTGTAAAGGCCTGCAGGTATATCGATGCCGTCTTTTTGCAGCTCCAGCAGGACTGCCATAATCTTCTCTATCGAATCCGCCTGGTCTTCTTTCTTTACGATCGTCCTGATCTTCCGGTCGATCACCTGTTTTCTGCTTTCATAGATCTCCTGTGACCGGTCTGAAAGCATCGCCGTCAGGTGATTGGTAAACCGTTTGGTATTGAGACCGCCCATGGCCGCAATCAGGTTCACGATATGCATCTGGTCGGAACCGCTGAGCTTATGTACGTTTCCATAGTCAATGACGGTGACTCCATTCTGGTCGATCATGATATTTCCGGCATGGAGGTCTCCATGGAAGAAGCCGCTGCCAAAAAGTGCCTCATCCAGCCACTTTCCGGTCAGGGTTGTCAGGAATTTTTCCTTTTCCTTAAGCTCCTTCTTAAATTTGTAAAGCTCAGTGATACCGCCGTACAGGGAAGTCCCCCTGGCCTTCGTAAAGAGTTCCTTTCTCTTATTATCCTGGTCTGAGAGAAATCTGTCCACAGAGACTCCCGGCGCCCGCTCCAGCACCAGTGCATTCGCCGATGCCTTCGTCCTGCCATCCAGCTTCATCGTGCCGATATGAAGCAGCGGATCCTCATAGACTTTTCCCAGCTCTATATTTTCCGCTTCAAGACGCAGGTCGAACTCCTTCTTGATATTCTCTACCCTGCCGTCGAAGGTTCTGGACATGGCACCGCGATAGTCCTCCGGCGCCGCCTCCCCGCTGTCCTTGTGTGCCTCATTGAAGGCCTCTTTATCGACTTCTGCGGCGCACTTCTTCATGAACGCCAGTTCTCTTTCCATATGGTTTCCTGCATCCGGGCGGAGAATCTTGACTACCTTCTCCACACCCTGGGCAGCGCCTTTTTCATAGACTTTGATCAGTACCGCCTCTCCTACGGAAGCCGTACCCAGGATCTTCACCTTCTCAATCCTGTCGATGCTTCCGGCGGAGTCCTTAATGATCCGGTGAAGCTGGGCATCTACAATCTCATCATCGATCCGGGCCAGATTGGAACGTACATCCTTGACTGCCGCCTGCATCATGGTCGGCATATTGGAGATGGCAAGTCCCTGCATCATCTTATGGAGGAGAGGACCTGCCCCTTTCAGATAGCCGGAGAGAAATCTTCCCTGGAAGGCTTCTCTCTGTCCGGAAGTCATCAGTGGATTCATAGTGTTGGGTGCATTCCGGAACGCGGATGCCACCATATTCTGTTTATCTGCCTCCGCTGCATTGGCAATATAGCCGGACAGCACCTTCTTATTAAAGGAACCCTCTCCTCCTTTTCCGGTCATTCCATTCTGAAGGATCTCCGACACTTTAAAGTCTGAAAGCTCCTTCCAGTCATCATCCGTCTCCTCTTCCATATCATCAACCGCCGACTTCAGCAGCTCCTGCATCCTGGCAGAAATATTTGCCACTGCCGCCGCCATGCTGTCTGCCGCCGTTGTAAGGACGCCATCCAGCTCTCCTGCCTCCAGGGAAGCCTTCAGGTTCAGCGGGCGTGCTGCGATAATTCCGTTTACCATCGTCTTCACTGCCTGGTAAGCCTCTTCAAAATAAGGAATGGCTGACAGTTTTTCTGCAAACTCCTCTTCCGCCTCCTCGTCCATCATCAATGCGGCCAGATTCCGGAAGGTCTCAAGATTCGCAAGGAGAACCTTCTGAATCCGGTCCTTCGTATAGGGAAACTCCTTGTCCGACGCTGCTTTGGTGGAAAAATAAAGCTCCCCGATGAGGTTCAGTATCTGCTGCTGTTCCTCCGGCCATGCCGTGTCTTCCCCGCCGAGTTCCACCTTCTTCGATGTCTTATCCTGCACCAGCTGTCTCTCTTCCTGGTTCATGCTCTGCATGGCAGTCAGACACTCGATCGCAGTCTGGGAATTGATATTGACCTGCTTCGTGCGGTTACTCAGGAGCCGGTTCATATAACCTAAGACATAGTTCTTTGGTCCATCCTTCACATCCTTATGGTAGCTGACATTGAAGTAGCTCCATACCATACGCTGAATGCTCATGGCATCCAGAAGATTCAGGTCTTTGGAGGAGATGCCCAGGTGGCTCGTAAGGAACCGCTCATAATTAACCCGGTTGCCGGTTTTCTCCTTATAATCCTGGCCGGATGCCCTGCTCAGGACAGCCTTTGCCATCTCTTTGTCGTATTTTTCAAAATGGGCGCAGATATCCCCTTCGATCTCCTTTGTCCAGTAATCCGCCGTATAGGGAAGCGCCACCTGCTTTCCTCCTGCCTGCATGGTCAGGATATCGTCCTTCCGGATAAAGGTGAGCCGGATGCCGTTCACCTTCACCTCGACGCTGCTGTCCTCCTGCAGTCCTTCCAGCGCATCATGGAGCCGGATAAAATCCTTGCTCAGGTTCGTGCCTGCACGTTTAAACAGCTCCGACGGATGTTTGTCTCCCAGGAAGAAGGAAGCCACCGGCTGTACCTTGTCCGGCATGGTCTCCGTAATCCGTCTTGCCGCTTTGTACTCGGCGATGATCTCCCTGGCTCCCAGCTCCTCCTCCGGCTCTTCCTGCTTACGGACTGCATTCAGTTTCTCAAGATTTCCTGCAAGGCTTCCGGTGACCGTACCGCCCCTCCGGTAGAGCTCCTGCAGCTTCTCAATACCGCACCTTAAGCCTCCGTCCCGGTTCAGGATGTTCTTCAGGCGCTCGATGCTGTCTGTATGCTCACTGAAGGTACGGTCGATGGCCGAGGCATGGGATACCAGCTCCTGGATTTCCTCTGCATGAAGTCCCTGCTGCACGCCTCTGGCTTCCAGACCCATAAGCTCCTGCATATGCTCCAGGATACTGCACAGGGCTTCCATGCCTTTTCGCTGCTCCTCCACGGGGATACCGGCAAGCTTCTCCGGCTGCTGCGTATAGTACAGCCGGATATCACTGGCGGTAAAGCAGCCAAACTCCATGATGCGGGTTGCCAGAAGGCCCGCTTTCAGCTGCTCATCCTCCTTCAGGATTCGGTCCTCCGCATAGTCATTCAGTCTCTGTGCATAGACCGCCTTCTGGACAGAATCCCCGGTCACGGTCTCAGAGATGGCGATGCCCATCAGGATTTTCATCTCCTCATCTGACATGGCAGGGATCTCGTTCTGATCCTTCCCGGTAAGACGCTGTCTTGCCTTACAGATATGCAGCGCATACTCATAGACCCGGTCCCGCACGGTCTCGATCTCGCCGTTTAAGAGGGCCTGCATATCGGCCTTCCCCAGTCCGGCGGTCTTCCATCTCTGATTGTCCCGGCAGGCTTCCATGATATGCTCTACCTGTCTTCTGAGTGCCTTTTGATCGCTGGAAGAAGACAGGGATCTTCCCAGCAGACGGTTGATCTGCTCTGCGATTTGATATTCCGGTGTGTCCTTCTTCTGTTCTGCCAGCGCATTATCTGTCTCTGTCAGACGGACATCCGAATCCTGGATGATCTCTTTGAGCATGCTCAGGCTTACCGGAAGGGAGGTCTGTGCCTCTGTGTCTGCTCCCATCCTGTGAAGGAGATTGCGGCTGATCCGCTCCCTGGCCTTCTCGGAGGTCACATTCTGCTTCTTCAGGAGCAGATCCACGAAGTGTTTTGCCATGCGGTAATTCTCCGGCGTGGCTGCATCCGCCTGGCTGCCTGCTTCCTTGTCACCGCGCTTCAGAAGCTTCCCGTTCCTGCACAGCACGGACTTTCCGTCGGACCGGGATATGATCCTGACATAATCCTTCAGCTTCAGCCGGTTAACCGGATCCTCCTCCTGCTCCCTTTGCAGTTCACCGGAAAGCTCCGCGAAGGAGGCGGTCTTTTCCTGATAACGCTCCGGATGCGCGGCCAGATCCTTCCGGAGCGCGGCCAGGGCTTCCATCTCCTGACGGAGCCTGTCCCTGGTATTCTTCACCGCAGCATAGCGTTTCCTGTTGTAGTAGGAATAACTCTCATCCTTATGCTTCACATAGGTACTGCACGCTGCAATAGCCTCGATATACTGGTTCTCGATCTCATCCAGACCCTGGCTTAAGTTCTCCACATCCTCCGCCGAAGTCAGGGCATGGGTCTCTTCTGTCAGCCGGGAAAGGACACTGAGGGCATCCCGCACCGCAATCATATCTTCACTGCTCCGGCTATAATCGATTCTGGCCATTTCCTCATACCGCATCTGCGGCATCTGTTCCTGCCCCTGCACCTCCATCTGCGGCTGTAGATTCTGTGGCTGTAGATTCTGCTGCCTTACTTCCCGTTTCTTCTGCTTATCGCACATACTGAGTCCTCCTCCGCTTTCGTCAAGTTTTGTTTTTATTATAGGCTCATAATCGCAACAAGACAGCACCATTTTCATGGTGCTGTCCCTGTTATTTTGCATTCTTTAATAAAACTTTAGGGAAAGCTTTATTATTTATTTACTGAACTGTGCCTGTCTGTTTCATGATCTCCTGCAGGCTGCACCCGGTATCGTCTGCACCTTCCTATATCTGAAAACAAGCTGTCTATACAATCAGCACATTGCCCTTGTCGGGCAGCATCTCCGTATAGGTATTCTTCTGTTCACTGAGGGTCATGGCCTGACGGAGGCTCAATGTCTCCGGGGTTACGCACTGAAGCTCAGGCTTCACCTTTTTCAGAATTTTCCGGACTCCGTGGAACCTGTTGAGCAGCGCTTTCATCTCATCCGGACTTAAGAGATCGGCAAACGCGTACTTCAGCACCTCATCCGTCAGCGCCATTATATGGTCATACAGCTTCCGGTCAATGAACTTCAGCGTCAGCTTTCCATCCCGTTCTATGGGCTTTGGTCCGTGCTTGAATCTGCTGATGGTATCATAGGTCAGCTTCCCGAAGCTCATGTCGTTATCGATCCCCATCATCTGGGCAACCTCACCCTTCTCATTCTTCCCCGCCATGATATTTCCGCTGTGCCGGTCTGTCTGTCCGGCAATCAGATCCATGATCTGCAGGGAATTCAGCTGCAGGAGGATCTTTCCCTTCCAGCTGAATTTCCGGTCAATGGACTGCCTTTCATATTCGGTGCTGACCGTCCGGAGCTCCTGCCCCTTCGCCTCCGACATCATGATGCCGGTATGCTCTTTCCCGGTTCTGTCCTTATAGACCACATTACGGGAGGCCGGAATCAGCTCTGTCATCCCAAGAAGCTCTGCCAGACGCCATGTGGCCACGTTCCGCTTCGTGATGCTGCTGCCCTGCTCCATCTCCACCGTGTGGGTGGCAATGTTGTTGGATAACAGGTGCCGGAAATAATATTCCCCGAATTCGCCGATGATCTTATAGATGACTTCCGAGTGAAAGATGTGTTTCCTCATTCTCGCATAAAAATCAGCACAGCCTGCCCAGATCCGGTTCCGGAGTTCCTTCTGGAAATCCAGGTCACGAAAGCGTGCCGCATTCACGTGGTTACTCTTAAAGTCCAGAAAATAACTGCTGAATTGGTTCTCTTCCTTCAGAAATTCCTGACCGGCAAAGCGTACCGCCTGCGCGATCTCCTCTTCTCCATATTCGCCTTCTGCCAGAATCTGCCGGATCAGAGGCGATGCCTTCATATTCCCGATATAACGCTCTGCGGCATCGTCGGGGCTTTCATTCTTCTCATTCTCTTTGATATAACCCGTCGTCCCGTCAGCTGTGGTAATCCGGATGACACTGCTGGTATTTCCGCCCATGTTCGTAATCTGGTTCTCATCCAGCGTCCGGAAGTCCACGTGTTCGGTACGGGTCTCTGCCAGGACGTTGACCCACAAAGGCCGGTTCTCTTCCTCCTGCCGGTCACTGCAGTCATGGAAGATCTCCCGCGCCCTTCCGTCAAGCCTTGCGGACTCCACGGTCGCCCTTGTGAGAATCTTCTTCACCATGCAGTAGCGTGCATATCCCTGGCCGATTTTCATCTTTTTCAGGATGCCGTTCCGCCGCTGCAGATAGAGATTACACTGTTCTATGAGTTCCTGATATAACAATGTGAGCTGGGAAAGCTGCAGTTCAAAGCCCTCTTTATCCGGTGCCAGGGGCTTCTCCGTATAGAAGTCCGTCAGGGAGCTAAGGACTGCCTTTATATTCTGCATCCGTGCGGAATCTCTTTTTTCGCCGGAAAAGCAGCCGGTTCTTTTGCTGGAAAGCACCTGATGCTTCTGCTCCTCCAGTTCCCGATAACTCTTTACTTCCGCAGAGGTCTCCCCCATTCCGGTCGTCTCCTCTATATGATGCTCCAGATATGCGGTTTTATTTTCTTTTGTAATGTATCCGTTCGTATAATCTTCCGGTGGCATACTCTTCCTCCTGAAGGCTGCAGGATGCGCCTGCTTTTACCTGTACGCTGCCTGTCCTGATCTGTTCCTCGATTCAAAGCGGTGCATGAAAATCCTGCCTTTTTTCCGGACAGTATCCATGTCGCCGGTCTCTACTAACATGCTCGCACCTACTGCCCCGAAGGAAACCGTAAGGTTCTGGGAGGTTGCCCCTGTCATCTGTCCCAGCTTCCGTTCCCTGACCATCTCCTCCCGTGGGGAAAATGTCTTCTCCGGCATCCGGTATTCCTGTTTGCCGGTATCGATGACCTGGCTTTTCTTTTGCAGCATCAAATCCATTTCATCATCCATGTCATTTCACATCCTTTCTGACCGTGGCTACAGAATCACCTTTTCCAGACGGCATACCTGATAATCTGACTTCGGCTCCCCGAAGAGCTTACGGTAGGCCTGCATCTGTTTCTGGTATTCTACATAAAAATACATCTTCGCGTCTGTACTTCTGGCTTCTCTCATCACCTGTATGGTTTTGGCCAGCATCACCAGCAGGATTCCCCTGTTCTTCAGGTGGGAGCTTAAATACAGTGCATGGACGGAGAGATCATCCACCCCGTTGTCCCGTATCATGACACCTGCTGCCAGATGTCCCAGCACCGAATAGAACAGGCTCTTCTGCCAGTCTGCCTCCGTGCGGATAATCTCCCGGATTACCCGGGGAATCGACTTATCCTCATGGATCATATAGGAGATCTGCCTTCTGTCCAGCGACTGGAAGGAAAGTTCCCTGCCGTTGCAGCTTCTGATCGCCGGGCAGCTTTCCACGTCGTCAAAATTATATTCCAGGATATGCCAGTTGATATCCAGCAGCTGATAACCCTGTCCGGCCAGGAACTGCTTCCATATCTCCATATTTTCCGGAAGGGCCGTCAGGTTAAAACACATCTGCCTGACGCCCTGCTTTCTGAAAAGCTCTTCCGAATAGGATAACAGCATGGAGGCATACCCTTCTCTTCTCCTGTCCGGCATGGTATACAGGTACAGACATTCTACATGGTCGTCTGAGAATTCGTCAAAGGAAAAAATTCCAAGACTGATGACCGTCTCTCCATCCAGGACACTGGTCACGCATGCATCATCGGATATGATCTTCTCCCCTATGTCCCTGGGCAGAAATTCTGTCAGCTGCTCTGCCTGTTTCCGGCTCAATGTTGCACATTCCATAGTGTTTCATCTCCTGTTCTATAACCAGTCATCGTCTTCCTTGTCTCCCAGGCCTACCATATAAGCGTAGGGTTCAAAATCTGCTCTGGTAAATACCTTACCTGTCTTGACGAACTCGTATTTGATTGCCTGCAGGTAATGACGCATATAGACCTTGTCACCCGCACCGTCTGCGGCTGCAAGGAATGCGGCATTCAGGATACAGTTCTTGATATTACCGCCTACGAACTCGAAGCGTTCTGCCAGAAAACGGATATCGACATCGTCTCCCAGCGGGGTTCCCTTCGGTATGGTGGTTCTCCAGAGCATCTCCCGGGTATCCGGATCGGGGAACTGGAATTCCACGATGTATTTCATACGCCGGAAGAATGCCGGGTCAATGTTGTGCTTATAGTTGGTCGCCAGTACGGACACGCCGTCATAGGCCTCTACCTCCTGCAGCAGCAATGCCGTCTTGTTGTTGTTGGAAGCCTGGTTGCTTCCGCCGTCATCGGAACGCTTTGCAAACAGCGTATCACACTCATCGAAGAACAGGACGACGTTACACTTCTTTGCTTCCCGGAAAATCATGGAGATGGATTTCTCCGTCTCACCTACGTATTTATCGATAACCTTGGAGAGGTCTACCCGGTACAGCTCCAGATTCAGCTCATGGGCAATAACCTGGGCACACATGGATTTACCGGTACCGGGAGCTCCGAACAGAAGGATGGAGAGGCCTCGTCCATAGGGATATTTCTTCGTATAATTCCAGTTATCGTAGACCCGCTTCTTGAAATTCATCTGGTCGATGGCATGCTGCAGGGTCTCCCTCTGGTTGGCATTCATGACGATATCTTCAAATCCGAAGTTCGCCTTTACCTTGGTTGCTTTCTGCGTCAGCTCCGAGCTCATCTGATTGTTGCAGCCTTCAAACAGCTTCGCCCTGGAGATCAGGATCTCATGGTTCATCACGGAAAAGCTCTTCGCCTGATAGAGGGCGGATTTGATCTTGCCCGGCGTAAACAGGAACTTGGTCGCCATCTCCAGAAGATCTACATCTTTATCCAGGGAATAATCCTGTGCGAAGTATTTCCAGCAGTTTTCCCTCTCCTGGGTCGTCGGGGTCGGCAGCTCCAGCTCCGTAAAATCCTGATCCGTCACGGATTTTAACGGCAGCTTGTCCCGGCTCATCATAAAGATCAGGATATCATGCTCCCGGAGCTTCGAGATAGCCAGATCCATATAGCCAATGTATTTTTCCTTCTCCTCTTCCCGGTAGTCCAGCTCATTCATACAGCAGCAGGAATCCGTGAAGATGCATTCCCTGTTGACCGCCCACAGTGCTTTTTCCACAAAGCTGTAGTCATAGACAAACAGTTTCTTACAGTTGATGGTGATGGCATTCAGTCCGCGTTTCTTGCAGAACTGGCGGATGAAGAACCGCCTTCCGCTACCCTCGTCACCGGTCCAGCTGAAGATCCGGACTCCCTGCTCGTAGGAGATCTCCATGGCCTCCAGCTGTGTGGTATTGGCCATGATAGGATTCAGCTCCTTGCCATCCGTCAGCATATGGAAAAACCGGCTGTAGTTTTTATCCAGTCTCAGCGGATTGCTGCCGAACAGGAAGTCAATCAGACGCTTGTCCGGTGCCAGGATCGTGGAGAAGGGCATGTTCGTGTTGACCCTCAGGTCCATGACCGGCAGAAGCTGCTCCAGACACACCGACATCTCCCCATAGGCACGGGTGATGGAAAAGTCCTTTCCAAAATACAGACGTCCCGTGGATTCCACAGTCGGCGCCGTCAGGTTTCCGTTCTCATTGACGATCTGGTAGACCGATGCATAGCTGGTCTGGGTGGAGGAAAGAACCGCACTGGCCAGTGCAAAGGTACTGAAATGTCCGAATCCCAGCTTCCTGCATAACTCATAAAAAGGAAGCTTCACCTTCGTAAGGTCCGTGGCTTTGATTCTCTCATCGATGAAATCCATCATCTCCTCGATGGGAATCTTGCAGACAGAAGCAGTACTGTCTTCCATGTCATCCGGCTCATCATCATCGTCATCCATGCTGAATGCAGACAGAAGATCATTTAATTCCTGTTCCAGTTCAGGGAGCTCGACTTCTTCCTCTTCTTCTTCATCCCCCATGTCCTCATGCATGAACTGCATCATGCGGTCATTACACAGATCATGGGCAATCTCAATATCCGGATACATGACATTCTTATAGTTTCCCTGTCCGGCATCATACTTGTCCATCAGACCTTCAATATAGTCAGATAACCGGAAATTGACACAGGCAAAAATATAGTCCATGTATTCATTATAACTCTCAAAGGGGACGTCCCGCAGTTCTTCCCGAAATCTTCTGTTCTGATTCATAGTGCCCTTCCCTTCTGTTTTCCTGGTCTACCAGGAACACTCCATATACAGGCAGTTCCTGTTATCCTTATACTCATATCTGAGCAGATCTGTCATCTGCTTCACCATGAAGATCCCAAGCCCTCCGATCTCACGGTCCTGGGCAGATGCAGTCACATCCGGATCTGCCTTTTCCAGAGGATTATAGGGAATTCCCTCGTCTGCAAAAAGGATGCGGATTGCCCGGTCAGATACTTCTTCCTCGATCTGGACGGCACCTTCCTTGTCTGCATACGCATAGCTTGCAATATTGATAAAAATCTCCTCTGCACAGATTCTGATCATTTCGATCTTCTCCTGAGGACAGCCCCCGTCCGCCAGATCTCTGGTAAATACATCAAGCAATGGTTCCAGAAGCGATCTCTGCGCATCGATTTCAAGACTCCTCTTTGTTTTTACAACCCATATTCTTTCCATAGCTGGTCTCCTTCGATTATTCTGCCTTTTTCTATTCTCAGATTACGATGATCCATATGCCGTATCGCTTCCATATCATGTGTCGCAATCAATATCGTGATTCCCAGGGTCTGGTTAATGCGTTCCAGAAGCAGCATGATATCCCTTGCATTCTTCGGATCCAGGTTCCCGGTTGGTTCATCTGCCAGAATCATGTAGGGATTGTTGACAATGGCCCTGGCAACACCGACACGCTGCTGCTCCCCTCCGGATAACTGGGATGGATACCGCTTATATTTGTCCTCCATTCCCACCATGCGGAGCACTGCTGACACCTGTTTGCGGATCTCCTTTTCGGAAGCCCCTGACAGCAGCTTGGCAAGGGCAATATTCTCATATACCGTGCGGTCAGAGATCAGTTTATAATCCTGAAATACCATTCCGATCCTTCTGCGGTACAGCGGAAGATTCCTGTCCCTGATCTTCGAGATATCCTCCCCGTTTACCAGTATCCGGCCTTCCTCTGGTTTTAGTTCCCTCAGTAAAAGCCGCAGTATTGTCGTCTTTCCCGCACCGCTTGTACCGGTCAGGAAGCAAAGCTCCCTCGGAAGGATATGGAGGTCTGCCCTCCTTAAGACACACGCACCGGTATCCTGATATCCCTTTGTCACCTGTTCAAAATAAATCATGTCCCTGCTTCCTACTCCACCGTAAGAATCGCGCTGAAGCCGGACATATCAAGTACGTTCTGTACTACGGTGCCCACATTGGTCAGCTTCATACTTCCTCTTTTGGAAGCTGCCGTTTTCTGGCCGATCAGAAGCGCACGGAGACCGGCACTGGAGATAGCCGGTACATTCAAAAGGTCGATCACAACATCATTTTTTTTCTGAAAAGCATTCAGGATTGCCTGTTGAAACTGAGGGCTTGTATTGGTATCCACACGTCCTTCCACCATCAGTCTGATATGAGTTCCGCAATCACTTGCAATAATATTCATTCTGTAATCCTCTCTTTCAGTTTTTCCCTATTCAAGAACAATTGCCCCGTCCAGCAA
>CAVCTH010000026.1:0-12386 GCA_963604695.1 Clostridiales bacterium
CATGAGCAAAAGTAAAGCTGTGAAACAGCGGTTTTGCGAATGGAGGTTCTGAATAGTTACTTTAAAAAGACAAAATTTTTTAAAGGTTTTATCACACTTCCATCACAATTGGCTGTTATAGTATGCTCATAAACAAAAAGGAAACACATCCATTGTAAGAGATGGAAAGGAGAGATAGATATGTACGATGAGGAAATGAGAAATAACGATACCGCGGAAAATACCACGGAACAGACAACCGGACAGACCAGTGGAAATTATTACGATACTGGCAGCACTTATACCCACTACGATTCTTCCGAGGCCATGAACCAGAATGCGCCGAAGCAGAAACGGGAAAGAAAAGCAGGCGGATTTGGCAGAACCGTTGCCAAATGCCTGGTACTGGCACTGGTATTCGGAAGCGTTTCCAGCGCAGCATTTATGGGTGTCAACTATGTAGGCAACAAAGCGTTTGGAGATTCTGTGGAGACGAAGGTAAGCCTGAATAAAGCAGATACAACCGTTCCGGCCACCAGCACGGCGTCCGCAGCTTCTGATGTATATGACGTATCCGGCATCGTAGAGAACTGCATGCCGTCGGTCGTATCCATTACCAACGTAAGTACCCAGGAATTCCGGACCATCTTTGGAAACTATGAACAGGAAAGCCAGTCCAGCGGTTCCGGTATTATTATCGGACAGAACGACACGGAGCTTCTGATTGTCACCAACAACCATGTAGTATCCGGATCCAAGGAACTGAGCGTTTACTTTAACTCTGACGGACAGGATGCAGATGAGGATAATGTTATTTCCGCAAAGATCAAAGGAACCGATGCAGACAAAGACCTGGCAGTGATTGCCGTTCAGTTAAGCGACATTCCGGCAGAGACCATGAGCAATATTAAAATTGCTACCGTTGGTGATTCTTCCGCACTGAAAGTCGGCGAGCCGGTCGTTGCCATTGGTAACGCTTATGGTTATGGACTTTCCGTTACCTCCGGTATTGTCAGCGCTCTGAACCGTGAAGTAACCGTACAGTCTGACGGACAGAACATTACCAACAAACTGATTCAGACTGATGCAGCCATCAACCCTGGTAACAGCGGCGGCGCTCTTCTGAACAGCAAAGGTGAACTCATTGGTATCAACTCTGTAAAATTTATTTCTGAGGATGTAGAAGGTATGGGTTATGCCATCCCGATCTCCGATGTAGAATCCATTATCGGTGATCTGATGAACAAGACCACCAGAGATAAGGTAGAAGACGGTGCGCAGGGTTACCTCGGAGTTTCCAACTGTGTGGATGTAACTGAGGAAGTATCCAAGAACTACAACATGCCGGTTGGTGTTTATGTCCGGAAAGTACTTGACGGACTGGGAGCTGCCAACGCAGGTATGCAGGATGGCGATATCATCACCAAAGTAGACGGAACCACCATTTCCGGATACGACCAGCTGAAGGATCTCATGAGCTACTACTCCGCAGGCGAGACCATCGAGGTGGTAGTCCAGAGAATGAATGGCTCCGAATATACCGAGCAGACCCTGAATGTAACTTTGAGCACAGCAGATCAGGCCAGTGCACAGAGCCAGAATCAGAGTCAGGATAACAGCAATAAATAAACAGCAGTTTATGAATAGAAAATCAGGGTCTGCCGCAGCGCGGCGGGCCCTTTTTCGTCGTACGGGAAACATGGTTTTATGAAAAGTTTACTTGCTCTATCTGCAGCATCTGCTATATAATTGAGACCATAGTATGAACGTACAGAAAGAGGATTTATATGGAGCAGGATAAAGAATTTGATAAAGATAGAGAAACAGAATCTGTCACCGGGCAGGTGACGGAGGCGGATCAGGATCATCAGGAGGATGAGTACGAGGATGTGTGCTTCGTCTGCCACCGTCCTTCCAGCAAGGCGGGCAAGATGATTCATCTGACGACGGAGATTCATATCTGTGCGGAGTGTATGCAGCGGACCATGGATATGATGAATAATGGCAATATTGATTACAGCAAGATGGATCTTTCCCATATGCCGAATATCAGCATGATCAATCTGTCGGATCTGCAGAACATGATTCCCAAGCGGCAGAAGGTGAAGAAAAAAGCGCCGGAGCAGAAGACGGAGGCACAGAAAGCGATGGACATCCGTTCCATTCCGGCACCCCATAAGATCAAAGCCAGCCTGGATGAGTATGTGGTAGGCCAGGAGAAGGCGAAGAAAGTCATTTCCGTGGCGGTTTACAACCATTATAAGAGAGTGGCAGCCGGAGCGGATGCGGACGGTATCGAGATCGAGAAGTCCAATATGCTCATGATCGGACCCACCGGAAGCGGTAAGACCTATCTGGTGAAGACACTGGCGAAACTTCTGGATGTGCCGCTGGCTATTGCAGATGCCACATCCCTGACGGAAGCGGGATATATCGGTGACGATATTGAGAGCGTTCTGTCCAAACTGCTGGCAGCGGCGGACAATGATGTGGAGAAGGCCGAGCGGGGTATCGTCTTCATCGATGAGATCGACAAGATTGCCAAGAAGAGAAATACCAACCAGAGAGATGTGAGCGGAGAATCCGTACAGCAGGGACTTTTGAAACTGCTGGAAGGTGCAGATGTGGAAGTGCCGGTGGGAGCCAACAGCAAGAACGCCATGGTTCCGCTGGAGACCATGAACACGAAGAACATTCTGTTCATCTGCGGCGGTGCATTCCCGGATCTGGAGGAGATTATCAAGGAGCGTCTGAACAAGCAGTCCTCCATTGGTTTCCAGGCAGATCTGAAGGATAAATATGATCATGACAAGAACCTGATCCGCAAGGTGACGGTGGAGGATCTGAGAAACTTCGGTATGATTCCGGAATTTCTGGGAAGACTTCCGGTAATCTTTACCCTGGATGCCCTGAGCGAAGAGATGATGGTGAAGATTCTGCGGGAGCCGAAGAATGCCATTCTCAAGCAGTACCAGAAGCTTCTGGCGCTTGACGAGGTGAAGCTTGAGTTTACGGACGACGCGCTGACCGCCATTGCCAGAAAGGCCATGGAGAAGGATACCGGAGCCAGAGCGCTGAGGGCCATTATCGAGGAATTTATGCTGGATATTATGTATGAGATTCCGAAAGATGACAATATTGGCCAGGTGACCATTACCGGAGACTATATTGAACATAAGGGAGGTCCGCTCATTACCATGCGCGGCGTCCCGGCTGTGGAAATGCGGGGGTAATTGGAATTGATCAGAGTTCTTTTTGTGCAGCTGGCGCTGGCACTGTTTCAGGTAGATCTGGCAGTGAAGCAGGAAGTGGAAAAGCTTCCGGAGCAGGAAGAGGAACATCTTCTGCCGGGCGGCCTGGTGGGTGTGAAACGTCTCCATAACCATGGCATGGCCGGAGGCCGGGCCGTGGGACACATGCGGTCGATTATCCGGGTCAGTGGGATTATGACGCTGGGATGCATCGGGGCATTTGCCCGTTCTCTTATAAAGCCTGCCAATCATGTGGAGCAGGCCGGATGGGCGATTCTCACCGGAGGAGCCCTGTCCAATCTCTATGAACGGTGCCGGAAGGGCTATGTGGTGGATTATATCCGGTTCCACAGTCCCTGGAAACGGCTGAACCGTCTGGTATTTAATCTGGCGGACTTCTTTATTTTCATCGGGTCAGCACTCATTGTACTCGGGAAAAAAGACTGAGAAACATAAGAAAGGCAGAGAGCTTAGTTCTCTGCCTTTGTCAATGCAGTCCGGATGGCACTCATCAGCATGAGCGAGGTATACTGACTGTCTTCCGAATAGGAGAGCTGATCCAGCGACTGCTTTTCGCAGATCTGCGCGGAAAGAGACTCCAGCGCCGGTTCCATCAGCGGATACATGGCGGAGACAGCTTCATCCAGCTGCCGGAAACGGATGGAGGAAATATAGTCTTCATCCACCGTGACGGCAATCTCCACCGGATTGCCTCCCAGGGTCATGGAAGCGGTATAGATGCCGGCCGTGTACCGGTGGGAGTCTTCTTCCGCGTGCTGCGTCTCACTGCCGGGCGCGAACATGAAAATGAACAGCAGCAGAAAGAGAATGCCGAGAACAATGAAGACTGCCGTGTAGACCAGTTCCTTCATATGAAAGACCCAGATTCTGGTTCGAGTGCTCATGCAGGCCTCCTGTGTCAAAGGTTCTTTGCTATACGGTATGAAAAAAAAGGTAGCTTTATGCATAAAAATTTTCAAATTTTCTCTTCCTTTTTACGGCATTTTGCATTACTATATAACGTAGGTATTTAGTATCTGTAAAATATGTCGGAATTTTTGCGGATGCTTTTTTATGGGAGTTTGTACAAATGTATTTCTGTAAAGGAGAGAGCGTATTATGATTTCAAACCAGATTCTTCAAAATACGATTGACGGGCTGAAGGGGATTACAAGAGTAGATCTTTGCGTAATGGACATGGAAGGCCAGGTTCTGGCATCCACAGAGAAGCAGCCGGAAGGCCTTGGGGCGGAAGTGACGGCATTCATTACTTCACCGGCGGACAGCCAGGTGGTACATGGCTATCAGTTTTTTAAGGTGTTTGATGATAACCAGCTGGAGTACATTCTGCTGGCAAAAGGATCCAACGACGACGTTTATATGGTAGGAAAGCTGGCAGCTTTTCAGCTGGGAAGCCTGCTGACAGCCTACAAAGAGCGGTTTGACAAGGATAACTTTATCAAGAACCTGCTGCTGGACAACCTGCTTCTGGTAGATATTTACAACCGTGCCAAGAAGCTCCATATTGCAACAGAAGTGCGCCGCGTGGTATTTATTATTGAGAGCAGCCGGGAGCGCGTGAATACGGCACTGGACAATGTGCGGAATCAGTGCGGCTCCAAGTCCAAGGATTTCATTACCGCAGTGGATGAGAAGAACGTCATTGTGGTGAAGGAACTGTCCCCGGGCGAGGGCTATGACGAGATGTACAAGGCGGCAAAGGTCATGAAGGAAGCAGCCTGTGTGGACGGAGAAGAAGTGCATGTGGCACTTGGTACCATTGTAGGCGAGATCAAGGAAGTATCCAGATCCTACAAAGAGGCGAGAATGGCTCTGGATGTAGGTAAGATTTTCTTCGATGACCGGGATGTGATTGCATACAGCTCCCTGGGAATTGGCCGACTGATTTATCAGCTTCCCATTCCGCTCTGCAAGATGTTCATCCGCGAGATTTTCGACGGAAGATCACCGGATGATTTTGATGAGGAGACTCTGACTACTATTAACAAATTTTTCGAAAACAGCCTGAACGTATCTGAGACTTCCAGACAGCTGTATATCCACAGAAATACGCTGGTATACCGCCTGGATAAGCTGCAGAAATCCACAGGCCTTGATATCCGTGTCTTCGAGGACGCCATCACGTTCAAGATTGCTCTGATGGTAGTAAAATACATGAAATATATGGAGACTCTGGATTACTAGAATGTTAGGAGATTTTCAATGATTACACTGGAAAATGTTGTGAAGTCTTATCCCAATGGAGTGGGCGCCATTAACGGGATTAGTCTGCACATTGAGAGAGGCGAGTTTGTATTTGTGGTAGGTGACAGCGGTTCCGGTAAATCCACACTGATCAAACTGCTTTTAAAGGAACTGGAGCCGACGGAGGGAACCATCCGGGTCAACGGAGTGCTTCTGAACCGTATGAAAAAACGGAACATTCCCAAATACCGCAGAAAAATCGGATGCGTATTCCAGGATTTCCGTCTGTTAAAGGACCGGAATGTTTATGAAAATGTGGCGTTTGCCCAGAGAGTGATCGTAACTCCCACCAAGGAGATTAAGAAAAATGTACCGGCCATGCTGTCTTTGGTAGGCCTGGCAGAGAAGTACAAATCATTTCCGAGACAGCTTTCCGGTGGAGAGCAGCAGAGAGTAGCCCTTGCAAGGGCGCTGGTCAACAGTCCGGATATTCTACTGGCGGACGAGCCTACCGGTAACCTGGATCCGAAGACTTCCATGGAGATCATGAAGCTTCTGGAAGAGATCAATGCCCGTGGAACCACGGTTCTGGTTGTGACCCATGACCAGGATATTGTAAATACCATGAAGAAACGTGTTATCCGTATGCAGAAAGGTATTATCACAGGAGACGAGAAAGAAAGTGGGTATATCGGATGAGATTCAGTACGATAGGATATTGCATAAAACAGGGATTTAAAAATATATGGAGAAACAAGCTGTTCTCCCTTGCGTCCATGGCGACCATGTCCGCATGTATTTTTATGTTTGGTATCTTTTTCTGCATTGTGCAGAATTTTCAGTATTTTGTGAAGGAAGCCGAGGAAGGCGTTGCCATTACGGTTCTTTTTGATGAGGGAACCACCGAGGACCAGATCATGGAGATCGGAAAAGACCTGACCAAGAGGGACGGGGTTGCCGAGGTTGTCTATGTGTCGGCGGATGAGGCCTGGAAGAGCTATCAGGAAACCTATTTCCAGGGAGATGAGTCCATGGCGGATGCGTTTGTCAATGACAATCCGCTGGCCAACAGCGCTAACCTGGAGATCTATATGAAGGATATTTCCCTTCAGGATGACCTGGTTACTTACATAGAGTCCATTGACAGCGTGCGTAAGGTCAACCGTTCCGACCAGGTAGCGGACATGCTTTCCGGATTTAACCGTCTGGTCAGCTATGTATCCGTGGCGGTCATCGGACTTCTGCTGGCAGTATCTGTTTTCCTGATCAGCAACACCGTAGCAACGGGTATTGCCGTCCGGAAAGAGGAGATTGCCATTATGCGTCTCATTGGCGCGAAGAATTCTTTTATTGAAGCACCGTTCCTCATCGAGGGTGTGATCATCGGTCTGGTGGGCGCGGCTCTGCCATTGATCGTATTATATTACCTGTATCATAAAGTGGTTCTGTATGTTGCATCTGAATTCAACATGCTGACCAGTGTGATGAAATTCCTTCCGGTAAATGAGCTGTTTGGAACGCTTCTGCCGGTGGGCATGCTTCTGGGCGTGGGAATCGGTTTCTTCGGAAGTATTGTGACCAGCCGCCGCCACCTGCGGGTATAGAGGAGAAAGAGAATGAAGCAGCGCCTGGTAAAAGGATTTCTGGTGCTTGCTCTGTTGTGCCTTCTGCCGGGAGTGATGCTCTGCAAAGGACAGCCCGTCCAGGCGAATCCGGGAGATTCAGGGGACGAGGAGGAAGCGGAGAAGACAACGGATACGGATACAGAGGATCTGGAGCAGAAGCGCCAGAATGCCCTGGATCAGATTAAATCCATCAAGTCGGATATCAGTACCGTGGAAGACGAGATTAAAGATCTGAAGAACAGCAAAAGTGATCTTCAGACTTATATTAATAAGCTGGATCAGGAAGTAAATACCCTGTCCGCAAAGATCCGGACGCTTCAGGGACAGGTCAGTGACCAGGAAGCGAAGATCGGTGATAAAAAAGAAGAGATTGAACAGAAACAGGAAGAACTGGAAGCTGCGGAAAGTGATATGGCGGAGCAGTATGATCTGATGAAGAAGCGGATCCAGTACATGTATGAGAATTCCAGTCAGTCATGGCTGGAGATCCTGCTGGAATCTAACAGTTTTTCCGATCTGGTGAACCGGGCGGAATACGCCACGGAAATGTTCCAGTATGACCGGGAGATGATGCAGCAGTTAAAGGAAGCCCGGGATGCGGTGGAACAGCAGAAAAAAGATCTGGAAGAGGAAAAAGAAAATCTGGAGACCGCCAGACAGGAGCTGAAAAGCATGCTGTCCCAGGTGGAAGAGCAGAAAAAAGCGGTGAATACGGCCATGGCGGCCAAGACCCAGCAGATTGCGGATTATCAGAGCCAGATTGACTCCGCTTCCGGAAAACAGGATGAATATGAAAAACAGCTGGACGAGCAGGAAAAGCTGCTGGCCCAGGTGGAGAATCAGATTGCGGCAGCAGCTGCGGCAAAAGCAGCCCAGGACGACGGTGATGGAGGAAGTTCCGGATTCCGCTGGCCCTGCCCTGCCAGCCATCGGATTACCAGTGGATTTGGAAGCCGTTCGGCCCCGGTGCCGGGAGCGTCTACCTATCACAAGGGAATTGATATCGGTGCGGCCAGCGGATCCGCCATTGTGGCAGCAGCGTCCGGTCGTGTGACCACGGCGGCCTACAGCAGTTCCGCAGGAAATTATGTAGTGATTTCCCATGGAAACGGAATTTCCACCGTGTATATGCATGCTTCGGCACTGTATGTATCGGAAGGAGCGACCGTTTCGGCAGGAGATACCATTGCAGCGGTGGGTTCCACCGGATTTTCCACCGGACCCCATCTCCACTTTGGTGTAATTGTAAATGGAAGTTATGTGAACCCCTCTGGTTATGTGAACTAGAGGGGATTCATAAAATAGAAGGAAGAAAAAAGGAGAGACGTGCATGGAAGAGAAACAGAAGAATCATTCCTTCAGAAAAGGTCTGGTGTGCGGTATTCTGGTATGCGTGCTGGGAATTGCCGTATGCGGCTGCGGAGCCACCTGGGCGCTGGGACGACTGGGTCTGGCCGGTTTAAGCGGGATGGCGTCTGCTTCCGATCAGTCGGAAGTCAGCAGCAAGATGCAGGAGCTTCAGAGCTACATTGACCGTTATTTCCTGTTTGATTATGAAAAAGAAGACGAGGAGAGCGGTATTTACAAGGGAATGATGTCCGGTCTGGGCGATGTGTACACCACCTATTACACGCCGGATGAATATGCAAGCTTTATGGAGAACTCCAATGGAAGCTACAGCGGCATCGGCGCCATGTTAAGTCAGGATTACAATACCGGAATCATTACGGTGGTAAAGGTATTTGAAGGATCTCCGGCAGAGGAAGCCGGAATTCAGCCGGATGATATTCTCTATAAGGTAAAAGGAGAAGAAGTAACCGGAGAGGATTTAAGTCTGGTGGTTACGGATCTGAAGGGCGAGGAAGGCACGGATGTGGACATCAGCATGATGCGCGGCACGGATGTGCTGGATATGACCATTACCCGCAGAAGTATTGAAGTTCCCACCGTGGAATACAAGATGCTGGATGAGAATATCGGCTATATTGCCATCAGTGAATTTGACGATGTGACCGATGAGCAGTTCATTGCAGCACTGGAGGATCTGAAGTCCCAGGGCATGAAGAATCTGGCCATTGACCTGAGAAATAACGGCGGCGGCCTGGTGGATGTGACCTGCAATATTCTGGATCAGCTGCTTCCGGAGGGTCTGATTGTCTATACGGAAGATAAAAATGGAGACCGTCAGGAAGAATATTCCGATGCGGAGCATTATTTTGACGGAAAGATGGCGGTTCTGGTCAACGGAAACAGCGCCAGCGCGTCCGAGATTTTTGCGGGAGCCATCAAGGATTACGGTGTGGGAACCCTGATCGGAACCCAGACCTTCGGCAAGGGAATTGTACAGAGTCTCTTCCCATTAAGTGATGGTTCTGCCATTAAGATTACGGTGTCCAGATACTATACACCGGCTGGAAATAATATCCACGGCGTGGGCATTACACCGGACATTATTCTGGAGCGGGATACGGAAAGTGAAGAAGACAATCAGCTTCAGAAAGCCATTGAAGTATTAAGCGAATAAGATTCCCCTTTATTTGAACGGTCAACTTTGCTATAATAGACAGAATAAAGGAGGATGACCAATGAATTACAGTAAAAAAAGCACCTCCAGAAAGCAGAAAGCGCTCAAGTCCAAGAAGAGTAAGATGGGCAAGAAACTGGGCGTCGTCTTTCTGAAGACGCTGTTAGTGCTGTGTATAGCATTAGGAGTTGCCGGCGTGTGCGGCGGAATTGGAATTGTCAAAGGAGTCATTGAAAATGCTCCGGACATTACCAGCGCCAGTGTATTGCCGCGAGGATATAAATCTACGGTATATGATGCGGATGGCAACAAGACGGCGGAACTGGTTGCAGAAGGAACCAACCGTACTTATGTAAAACTGGAAAATATACCGAAGCAGGTGCAGGAAGCATTTATCGCTATTGAGGATGAACGTTTCTACGAGCACAACGGCATTGACCTGCAGGGAATTGTCCGTGCAGGTGTCAAATTTGTCACCAGCGGGTTTAAGAAGACCCAGGGTGCCAGTACCATTACCCAGCAGCTGCTGAAAAATAATGTGTTCGACTTCATGTCAGAGGATACCATGCTGGACAAGATCGAACGAAAGCTGCAGGAACAGTATCTGGCTGTTAAGCTGGAAGACATTATGAGTAAGGATGAGATTCTGGAGAGCTATCTGAACACCATCAATCTGGGACAGAATACCCTGGGTGTTCAGGCGGCGGCGAACCGGTATTTCGGAAAGAGTGTCAGCGAGCTGGACATTTCCGAAGCTGCGGTTCTGGCAGCCATCACCAAGAGCCCGACTGAATACAATCCGATTAAACATCCGGACAGAAATAAGGAGCGCCGGGCACTGGTGCTTCAGAATATGCTGGATCAGGGCTATATCAGCCAGAGCCAGTATGAGAGTGCCCTTGCGGATGATGTGTATGCAAGAATCAGCGAGCACAATGAGGAGACCCAGTCGACCAATTCTGTCTACTCTTATTTTGTGGATGCGGCCATCAGCCAGGTACAGAAGGATCTGGTGGAGAAGGCCGGATATTCAGAGACGCAGGCGTTTAATGCGCTGTACAGCAGCGGCCTGAAGATTTATACGACGCAGGATCCCAGTGTGCAGAGCGCTCTGGATGAAGAATTTGCAAATCCGGAGAACTTCCCGGCTAATTCCAAAGTGGCCATTGAGTGGGCCATGAGTGTGGTGACCAAAGATGGAGAGACCACCAACTACAGCCAGGAAATGATGTTCAAGTATTATAAAGAACAGGATTCCAGTTACGAACCCCTGTATAATTCAGAGGAAGAGGCACAGGCAGCCATTGACGGTTATGTGGCAACCCTGAATATTTCCGATGATGATACGGTGTATGAGAAAACTTCCATGATCATTCAGCCTCAGGCATCCATGGTCATTATGGATCAGTCCACCGGCGATGTGGTGGCTATGATCGGCGGCCGTGGAGAGAAGACGGCGAACAAGACACTGAACCGTGTAACAGATGCGTTACGAAATCCTGGTTCTACGTTTAAGATTGTGGCTTCCTATGCACCGGCTTTTGAGGAGCTGGGGTATGGACCGGGAACCGTTCAGTACGATGGCCCCTTTGCCTATACAGAGGGTGGAAAAGTCGGAAGACTGGTGAATAACTGGGATAAGAAGACCCAGTATCGTGGATGGACCACGTTGAGAGAGGCCATTGCCCGTTCCATGAACATTGTGGCAGTTAAGACCATTACCGATGTGACTCCGTCAGTTGCCATTGATTATCTGTTAAGGTTTGGATTTACCAGCCTGCAGCTGGATGGCGCCAACTCTGACTACGGCCAGGCGCTGGCACTGGGCGGACTGACCAACGGTGTCTCCAACCTGGAGCTGACCGCAGCCTATGCGGGAATTGCCAATGGCGGAGCCTATAACAGTCCGAAGATGTACAGTAAAGTCGTAGACAATGATGGAAATGTAATTCTGGATAATACCACGGCCGAACCGACCCAGGTAATTTCCGAGCAGAATGCATGGCTTCTCATCGACTGCATGAAAGATGTAGTCACCGGAGCAGGCGGAACATCCAGTGCGGCGAAGATCAGTAATATGACCACGGCCGGTAAATCCGGTACCACATCCGAGAACCGTGACGTATGGTTCGTAGGTATGTCCCCGTACTATACGGCGGGTATCTGGGTAGGATATGATAATAATGGTTACAAACATGAGCTGAGCAGTAAGGCCGGTGAGACAAGCTTCCATAAGAAGCTCTGGTCCAAGGTCATGAGCCGGATTCATCAGGGCCTGGAAAATAAAGATTTCACCAAGCCGTCCGGTATTGTACAGGCAACCATCTGTACCAAGTCCGGTAAGCTGGCGATCCCGGGCGTCTGCGACAGTGACGGCCGTTCCGGTATTGTAATCAACGAGTATTTTGCAGAGGGCACACAGCCCACAGAAACCTGCGACAAGCATGTTCTGGTGAATATCTGTGCAGATACGGGACTGCTGGCAACCAGCATGTGTCCGAATCAGATCGTACAGTCCAAGGTACTGCTCCCGGCTATGCAGGATGGCGTGGCAGAGGCGGTGACACTGGATACGGCTTACGGTATCAGCGCAAATCTGCAGGCAGCGACCTGTACGGTTCATACCGGCGGTGTCTATGTACCGAGTATTTATGAACAGTCCGGTGCAGCGGCAGGGGCGGTGACGCCTACAGACCCGAATGCAGTGGCTGATCCCAATGCGGTGACGGATCCGGCAGCGACCGCAGATCCGGCGGCAGCAGGAGACCCGGCAGCGGGTGACGGAACCGCAGGTTCCGCAGG
>CAVCTH010000026.1:12619-17804 GCA_963604695.1 Clostridiales bacterium
ACCCAGACGCCGGTGGTGTAATATCCGGTATAGCCGACGAACCAGCCGTCCAGATTGTCATTGGTGGTTCCGGTCTTTCCTGCACAGGGCATGCCGGGAATGGCATTTCCATGGGCGGTTCCTCTGGTCAGGACTCCCTCCAGAATATTGGTCATTTCATGGGCGGCCTTTGACTGGTAGACCTGCTTTTCTTCCTGCTCCGGCATGACGACGATATTTCCGTCCATATCGGTGATCATGGTGATGCAGGTGGGCTGGCGGTAAACGCCTTCATTTTCCAGCGTGGCGTAGGCTGCGGTCATTTCCAGTGAGCTGGCTCCGGTGGTCAGTCCGCCGAGAGCGGCAGCAGGCGTATAATCCGTCTCTTCAATGGAAGAAAAGTTCATATTTAACAGATAGGAAAGTCCTACTTCCGGGGTCAGTTCCTTGAAGAGCTTGTAGGCTACAGTATTTTTTGACTGCTCCACAGCCGTCCGTAAGGAGATGGCGCCGGAGTAGTGGCCGCCGGAGTTGGACGGTCCGTCCGCTTCCTTGGAGTCAATGACTGTACTGGAAGCGGTGTAGCCGCGCTCCAGGGCCGGTGTGTAGACGATCAGCGGCTTGATGGAGCTGCCGGGCTGCCGGAAACTTAAATAAGCACGGTTGTAATCCTGGGAGATGCCCTCCTGGGAACGGCCGCCTACAATCGCGGTGACCAGTCCGGTTTCGTTGTCGATGGTGACCGCGGATGCCTGCAGCGCGTAGGTTCCGTTACTGTTCATGGTGTTATAGGCTTCCAGCTCCGTGTCAATGGTGTTCTGCAGCAGCTTCTGGGCATCCATATCAATGGAGGTATAGACCCGGTAACCGCCTGTATAGAGCTTCTCATGGCAGGTATCGTAATCTTCTCCGGTAGCCTGCATCAGCGCTCTGGTGGCACATTCATAGATGTAGGTGTGGGCCCAGGTACGGGTGAACTGGGGAGAAGAATTATCCAGGGTGATTTCTTCCTTAACCGCCTGTGCATAGTCGTTCTCGGAAATAACGCCGTCATCCTTCATATTTTCCAGAATCAGATCCCGCCGCTTCAACGTATTGTCCTTGTGGGTCAGCGGATCGTAGAGGCTGGGGCTGTTGGGAATGGCGCAGAGGAATGCAACCTCGGACAGGCTTAAGTCAGAAGCATCTTTGCTGAAGTAACCCTGGCTGGCTGCCTGGATTCCATAATAGCCGTTGGCAAAGTAAATATTGTTGATATAGAATTCCAGCAGTTCGTCTTTGGAATACTTCTTTTCCAATGCCATGGAGATAAAAATTTCTTCCACTTTTCGTTCCCAGCGGACTGTGTGGGTCAGGTAAATATTCCGGGCCAGCTGCTGGGTGATGGTACTTCCGCCCTGGGTAATGCTCTCGCTGGATATCAGGGATTTGGCGGCACGGATAATGGCCAGCGGGTCAAATCCATGGTGTTTGTAAAACCGCTTGTCCTCGATGCTGACAAATGCCTCTTTTACCGTCTCCGGAATTTCATCGGAAGTGAGGTAAATCAGGTTGCGGTCATTTTTCAGGAGGGCAATGAGCGTGCCGTCCTTATCATAAACTTCTCCCTGCTGGTCTGTCTGAAAATCAGCGGCGGTAGAAGTTTTCATAATCTGCTGGGCTTCCTGATGGAGCTGGAAGATTTTCTGCACATATCCGGTCTGAAAAATAACAAAACAGACGCCAATGAAAATGCAGAGCATGGTCAGCTGGGTCAGGCTGAAGAAAAAGCTTCCCATATCTTTTTTATGCTTTTTCTTCCGGTGCTTTTTCTTTTTTACAGGTTCTTCATGTTCCATATGATAAACTCCCTTTTCTTGTGATTTCTGTAACGCGTATGATTTCCCCTGCCGGACTATCCCAGGAACAGGCACCAGAGGGGAACGGTAATCATGGACAACAGTGTGGAAAATACCACGCATTTGGTGGCAAATACTTCGTCGGTCTGGTATTTTGCGGCCATAACGGCAGCGGTGCTGGCAGCCGGCATTCCGGACAGTACCACGCAGACGCCGGTCACCAGAGATTCGGTGTGGCCGATCCGGCATCCAATGAGTACCAGAAGCGGAATAACAAAGAGCCGGATCAGGGAATAATAGCAGGTATCCCTGGAAACCAGATCCTTCAGCCGTACCTCAGCCAGAATGGTGCCTACCAGAATCATGGCCAGAAAGGTATTGGAATTGGCAATGGTCCGGATGGTAGTATCTAACGGTTCCGGCGGTGTAATCTGGAAAATCATCAGAAACAGTCCGATGACCACGGCCAGAATACAGGGGTGAGAGGCGATCTTCTTCAACAGTGTCTTTTTATCCGGCGCTTCCGTAAAATACGTAAGGCCGATGGTCCACATGAAAATCCGCTGGGGAATACAGTAAATGGCTGCATAGAGAAGCCCGACGCTTCCGAAAATGCCTTCCGCAATAGGATTTCCAAGGATTCCGGCATTGGAACAGATGGTACAGTACTGGAGTACCTTTTTCCGATCCCCTCCAAATCCCGGGTATAAAAAGGAACTCATAGCCGCCGTGCCCGCCTGAATCAGAAAGGCGGCAATGCAGACTGCCATACAGCTGATCAGAATTTCCTTATTAAATTCCATTTCAAATGATTTCACAATGCTGGCTGGCAGCGTCACGTCAATGACCAGATTACTCAATATGGTTTTGCCGCCGTCATTGATGATCCGTTTCTTCCGGAGAAACATGCCCAGCAGCATGAGAATAAATAAAGTGCCCTGCATTTCAAACAGGCCTGAAAAGTCCATCATCCGGATGTCTCCTTTGTAATTGCTTTGCAATACTTCTATTATACAGGCATTGTAGAAAGGGGACAAGCACAGAACAAACATTCGGTTTTGCTGTACTTTTTGAAATGAGAATGATATACTGATCAGGTAACATACGAAAACTAAGTGATAACAATCAGGAGAAATCATGGATCATTTTAAGTTAGTATCTGAATATCAGCCAACCGGAGACCAGCCCCAGGCAATCAAAGAGCTGGTGGAAGGTTTTAAAGAGGGCAACCAGTTCGAGACACTGCTGGGCGTTACCGGATCCGGTAAGACCTTTACCATGGCAAATGTCATTCAGCAGCTCAATAAGCCGACGCTGATCATTGCCCATAATAAGACACTGGCCGCACAACTCTATGGGGAGATGAAGGAATTTTTTCCGGAGAATGCGGTGGAATATTTTGTTTCCTACTATGATTACTACCAGCCGGAGGCTTATGTGCCTTCCAGCGATACGTATATTGCCAAGGATTCTGCGGTCAATGACGAGATTGATAAGCTGCGTCTGTCGGCGACGGCGGCGCTCATTGAGCGGCGGGATGTAATTATTGTCTCCAGTGTGTCCTGTATCTATGGTCTGGGCGAACCGGAGAACTTTGAGAAAATGATGGTATCGTTGCGGCCAGGTATGGAGAAGGACCGGGACGAGGTCATCCGGCAGCTCATTGACATCCAGTATGACCGGAACGAGATGGACTTTAAGCGAGGCACTTTCCGGGTGCGCGGGGATGTGGTGGAGATTATTCCGGCCAATGAGTCTGATACTGCGGTACGGGTGGAATTTTTTGACGATGAGATTGACCGGATTACCCAGATCGACGTGCTCACGGGAGAGATCAGAGGCGAATTGGAGCATGTGGCCATTTTCCCGGCCTCCCATTATGTAGTGCCTGCGGAACAGATTAAGAAGGCGACTGCAGCCATTGAGCAGGAGCTGGAAGAGCGGGTGCGTTATTTTAAAGGAGAAGACAAGCTTCTGGAAGCCCAGCGTATCGAGGAGCGGACGAATTTTGACATTGAGATGCTCAAGGAGACGGGATTCTGTTCCGGTATTGAGAACTATTCGAGACATCTGGCAGGATTACAGCCGGGGCAGCCGCCCCACACGCTGATGGATTATTTCCCGGACGATTCGCTGATTATCATTGACGAGTCCCACAAGACTGTGCCGCAGATTCGGGGCATGTTCTTTGGCGATCAGAGCAGAAAGACGACACTGGTGGATTACGGGTTCCGTCTTCCGTCGGCGAAGGATAACCGGCCGTTGAATTTTGAGGAGTTTGAGAGTAAGATCAATCAGCTGCTGTTCGTATCGGCGACGCCGGGAGAATATGAGGAAGAGCATGAGCTGTTAAGAGCAGAGCAGATTATCCGACCCACCGGTCTTTTGGATCCGGAGGTGGTAGTCCGTCCGGTGGAGGGACAGATCGATGACCTGATCGGTGAGATTAATAAAGAAGTGGCAGCCCACCATAAGGTGCTGATCACCACGCTGACCAAGCGCATGGCGGAAGACCTGACCAATTATATGAAGGAACTGGGCATCCGGGTCCGTTACCTTCATTCGGATGTGGATACGCTGGAGCGGACGGAGATCATCCGGGATATGCGTCTGGATGTGTTTGACGTGCTGGTTGGTATCAACCTGCTGCGAGAGGGACTGGACATTCCGGAGATTACGCTGGTAGCGATTCTGGATGCAGATAAGGAAGGATTCTTAAGATCCGAGACGTCCCTCATTCAGACCATTGGCCGTGCAGCGCGAAACAGTGAAGGCCACGTTATCATGTATGCGGACAATATGACGGATTCCATGCGGCTGGCTATTGAGGAGACAGAGCGGAGACGCGAGATCCAGAAAGCATACAACGAGGAGCATGGCATTACCCCGCAGACTATTAAGAAAGCGGTGCGGGATCTTATCAGTATTTCCAAAGAAGTGGCACAGAAGGATCTGCAGTTCGAGAAGGATCCGGAGTCCATGAGTGCAAAAGAACTGGAAAAACTGATTGGAGAGGTACAGAAGAAGATGAAGAAGGCGGCAGCAGAGCTGGATTTCGAGACAGCGGCCATGCTGCGTGACCAGATGATCGGACTGAAGAAGCAGTTACAGGAGATTTCATAAAAGATGGCAGAAGAGAGAAGAAAATTTATCAGGATCAGAGGTGCCAACGAGCACAATCTGAAAAATATCAGTCTGGAGATTCCGAGAAATGAGCTGGTAGTGCTCACCGGACTTTCCGGATCGGGAAAAAGTTCCCTGGCATTTGACACGATTTATGCAGAGGGACAGAGACGCTATATGGAGTCCCTGTCTTCCTATGCAAGACAGTTTTTAGGACAGATGGAAAAACCGGATGTGGAGAGCAT
>CAVCTH010000027.1:0-17321 GCA_963604695.1 Clostridiales bacterium
GCTCGTTCTTGTGAAGTACCGGGACTGCGGACGTTCCTTTCACAGTGAGTCATTTCCACTCGAACATTCATTACCTGTGAACTGTAACATTTTAAACTTCAAATTTATATCCCATGCCCCAGATGGTCTTGATCATTTCTCCTTTTTCGCCCAGCTTGCTTCTTAACTTTTTCACATGGGTATCAATAGTTCTGGCGTCTCCGAAATAATCATAATTCCATACATTGTTAAGGATCTTCTCTCTGGAAAGAGCAATGCCCTGATTTTCCATAAAATAGGTCAGCAGTTCAAATTCCTTATAGCTGAGCTCGATCTCCTGGTCGTCAATCTTCACCTGATGAGCCGCCTTATTAAGCTCAATACCGCCTGCCGTGATCACATCATCGTTGGTCAGAAGATTTGATCTTCTTAAAATGGCCTCAACTCTCGCCACCAGAATCTTCGGGCTGAAGGGTTTGGTAATATATTCATCCACGCCCAGATCAAATCCCTGGAGTTCATCCCGCTCGTCTCCCTTGGCCGTCAGCATAATAATCGGCACTTTGGAGTAATTCCGAATCTCCCGGCAGACCTGCCATCCATCCATCTTCGGCATCATCACATCCAGAATGATCAATGCAATATCCTTTTCCTTAAAGAAAATATCGACAGCCTCTTCTCCGTCTCCTGCTTCCAGCACATCAAAGTTCTGTTTTACCAGGAAATCACGAACCAGTTTCCGCATACGGCTCTCATCGTCTACGACTAAAATTTTCAGCTTTTCCATACTGCAAGCCTCCGTTTATTTTTCTCATGATTGTTTATTATAGCAAATGAATATGACAATTTTGTGAAGATTTTCAAATTACAATAAGTAAGAAAAAAGACAGGTCAAAGACCTGTCTTCTATGGACCAGAGGGGAATCGAACCCCTGTCCGAAAGCCCATCCATCGCGGTATCTCCCATCACAGCCGCTTATTTGGCATTTCCTCCACTGTACGCCAACCGGCAGGCTTACAGCTTCAGTAGCTTCATGATACGCCCACACGCGCAAAGCTTAACGTGTGTCGTTTCCCACATAGTCGATGCCTGGTTCACAAAGTGTGGGTGCTCTGAGTCAGACAGCTGCCATTAGGCAGCGATTGCTAAATTATCTTCAGCGTTTATATTTATTTTTGCACCTTACGCGGTACCTTCGGATGGCTGCCACAACTTCAAAACCCCCGTCGAAACCTTTACTAGCCCTGATACTGCCTGTAAAGTCGTGTGGCTGAAATTTAGCGTATCTATATCTTAGCCTCTGAGTTTATATTTGTCAAGATTTAAAATCCTTCCAGTTTCCGCTGTTTCCGTAATTTATAGCGGCGCTCTCCGCCTTCCCATTCCATCTTCTGCTCCGGTGTCTCGCAGATCAGCCCCGGTACTTCCACGCCTTTTCCATTTTCATCAATGGCAACTTCCACCAGATAAGCGGTGTTGACCAGACGGCGCTGTCCGTTTAAAGACTCGGCATACGTATCTACCCGCACTTCCATGGAGGTACGTCCCGTGTGGGTTACTTTTCCAACCAGCACTGCCGTATCATTCAGATAGATAGGCGTTTTAAAATTCAGCTGATCCACACAGGCTGTGGTAATCTCACACTCTGCATGCCGTTTTCCTACAATGCCGCCCAGCTCATCGATCCACATCATCAGCTGTCCGCCAAACAGTCTTCCATAACCATTAATATGGCGGTGCATGACCAGATAGGACTGCTCTGTTCTGCTGTCTTCTACCCGTTTCATTTTTTTCATAACTCTTTTCTCCCCCTATACTTCATTTTTATCATCCAGCTCAAACCAGAATTCCACACCATTGTCATAATTGACAGCGCCATAACGCTGATGCATGGACTCCATAATGGCTTTTACAATGGACAGTCCCACGCCGCTGCCGCCGTATTCTCTGGTTCTCGCCTTATCCACTTTATAAAATTTATCCCAGATACGTCCCAGATCTTCCTCCGGAATGGGTTTACCGGTATTGAAGACGCCGACACGCACATGATCCGGTTCTTTCCGGATCGTGATCTTAATGACCTTTTCTCCTTCCACATGGTTCAGGGCATTACTGATATAGTTCGTCAGCACCTGTTCCATCTTAAATTCATTGGCCCAGGCATAGACCGGCTCCCTCTGGTCAAATATCAGACGAACTTCTTTCTGCTCAAACAGGATCTTCATGGACTGCAGCATATTGTGGAGCATGGCTGTCAGGTCAAAACGTTCCATGGTCACCACTTCATTGCCAAATTCCAGTTCATTGAGGGTCAGCAGATTTTTCACCAGCTTGTTCATTTTGGACGCCTCATCCATAATAACCTCGCAGTAAAAATCACGGCTCTCCGCATCATCGTTGATGCATTCCTTCAGACCTTCCGCATAACCCTGTACCAGTGCAATGGGGGTCTTCAGCTCATGGGATACATTGGAGAGAAATTCTTTCCGCATCTGGTCTTTTTTTTCCTTCTGCTCAATATCCCGCTGCAGCTCGTTGTTGGCTGTCTTCAGTTCGGAAATAGTCTTTTCCAGTTTTTCCGACAGCTGGTTCATATGATTGCCGAGAAATACAATCTCCTCATCCTTACCGCCGGAAAACTTCACATTGAAGTCCAGATCCGTCATCCGCTCCGACAGCTTCGCCAGTTCCAGAATCGGTTCGGAAATTCGCTTGGATACCATCTGAATGATCAATGCCCCTACTGCGAGCACGATACAGCCCACATAGATCAGAAATCGGTTTGCCAGCATAACGCTTTCCCGCAGCGGCTCCACTGCCGTCCGGATAATAAAGAGCTCCCCATTATCCAGCGTACCGATGATCTTCAGATATCCACCCTGACCGGCAGCCCCCTTGCTCCGGCTCATAATATAATTGTCATTCTGTTCCCAGATTGATTTTTTGTCCGGCTCCACGCCCAGCACATACTCATACAGTTCCTTTTGCAGATCCGCGGATTCCCGCACCGTCGTCAGCATGGCATGTCCGTCGCTTCCCATTACAAAGAGGCTGACATTATCCATCTCACAGATAATATTCAGCTGCTCAATAAATTCATCTCCGCTCATCTGCTCTTTTGCCGATGCCTCATTCAGGTACTGATAAGTTTCCTTTAGTGCCTCCATTTTATTTCCAATATAATACCGCTCCAGGAAAAACATATTCGCCAGCATACAGGCTGCCAGTGCCACAATCAGTACCAGTGAAAAAATCACCGTCATCCGTACCCTGATGGAATGAATATGTCCTTTTTTCTGTTTCTTTTCCGCCATATCTTTTCTCCTGTTATTCCAAAAGACAAACTCACGGAAAAGGCGGAGCCCTTCAGACGCTCCGCCTTTTCACTCTGACGTTATTTTACCACAACGTCAGAAAACTTCCATCCTTTTCACAGGAAATTCATTGTTTTATGAGGAACAGAATTCATGATTGTGAAGCAGTTCATGTTCTTTGCCCTTCAGGAAGCCTTCATAGAGAGACATTACCATCGGGTTCTCATCACATTTCTTGATGACTGCTACATTATCGGCACGATAAATGCCATCCCGGCGCGCTGCCTTGGTACGGTCGCCTGCCAGACGCGGCTGGCCTCCACCCATGATACAGCCTCTGCGGCATGCCATCACCTCGATCAGATGATAATTTTTCTCACCGCTATGTACCTGCTCCATGACTTTTCTTGCATTTGCAAGACCGCTGACTACGCAGATATTCAGTTCGGTTCCCTCATATGGAACAGAGAATTCCCGGATAAGGCCCTCTTCATCTTCACCGCGGACACCGCAATCCGCAATGCTCTCCAGCGTTGCTTTGTCATGCCCCGGTACCAGATGACGGATAACAGCCTCGGTTACACCACCGGTTACACCGAAGATAACTCCGCCGCCGGATCCGAATCCAAACGGAATATCGGAGGATTCCGGCTCCAGCTCTGCAAAATCAATACCGGTCATACGGATCATATCGATAAACTCCGTCGTGGTGATGACATAATCGGTATCCTGTTCGCCATTGGTAAAGCTGTTCGGTCGTTTTGCTTCCATCTTCTTTGCCGTACACGGCATGAAGGATACCATGACGGTCTTCTTGCCCTGATTATGCTCCGGATCCCGGAAATATTCCTTGGTAACCGCAGACATCATGCCCTGCGGGGAACGGCAGGTGGATACATTTTCCTTATAATCCGGGAACTGGTCGCCCACGAATTTTACCCATGCCGGGCAGCAGGAGGTCAGGAGCGGAAGTTTACCGCCATTTTTCAGACGGTCAAGGAATTCCGCAGATTCTTCCATAATCGTAAGGTCTGCACTGAACGCGGTATCGTAGACCTCATCAAATCCCATACGGTGAAGTACATTGACAATCTTACCCATGACACTCTTGCCTTTTGGAAGTCCGAATGCGCCGCCCACAGCTACACGCACGGCCGGAGCCACCTGTGCAACCACACGGGTATTCGGGTCTGCTAATGCTTCCCATACGGCTTCCCTGTTATGGCGGATACTGATGGCACCGGTGGGGCAGTAGATCTGGCACTGTCCGCAGTTGACACAGTCTGTATCTTTGATCTCCTTGTCAAATGCCGGCATGACCATGGCTTCCGAACCACGGAATGCAAAATCCAGGGCGCCCACCGTCTGTATCTCGTTGCAGACACGCACACAGTTACCGCAGAGAATACATTTATTCGGGTCACGCACGATGGACGGAGAACTGAAGTCCAGCGGCTTCTGCTCTCTGTAATTATTATATCTGACACTGGTCACACCAAAACGGTGAGCCAGCGTCTGCAGGTTACAGTCACCGCTCTTGACACAGGTGGTGCAGTCTCTGCAGTGAGCTGCCAGCAAAAGCTCGATAATCAGCTTTCTGTAGCGTTTCAGTTTTCCGGTATTGGTGTAAATCACCATACCATCCCTCGGTTCCTCTGAACAGGAGGCAAAAGTCCTTCCCCTGTCATCTTCCACCGTGCAAAGACGACAGGCTCCGAAGGTGGAAAGTTCCGAATGATAACACAGGGTCGGAATATCAATACCTGCCTTGCGAATGATGGTCAGGAGATTTTTTTCATTGGTAAATTCTACTTTTCTACCGTCAATTGTAATGGTTCCCATATTTCTCCCCCTCTCTACATTTCCACATAAACGGCATCAAATGCACAGTTGTCTTTACATGCAGAACACTTGATACACAGATTCGGGTCAATATGGTAGCATTCCTTACGCACACCGGTGATGGCGCCCACCGGACAGTTCTTCGCACACTTTCCGCAGCCCTTGCAGTAATCCGGATTGATTACAAAACGACGCATTGCCTGACAGACTTTTGCACGGCACTTGTGATCTCTAATATGCTCTTCATATTCCTCGCGGAAGGTTTTCAGGGTACTCAATACCGGAAGCGGGGCACTCTTGCCAAGTCCGCACAGAGCCATGCTCTGAATCATGGTTGCAAGCTCCTCCAGACGGTCAAGGTCTTCCATCTCGCCCTCTCCGGCTACAATTCTTTCGAGGATCTCCAGCATACGCTTGGTACCTTCACGGCACGGTACGCATTTACCGCAGGACTCTCTCTGGGTAAAGCTCATGAAGAAACGGGCCACCTCTACCATACAGGTATTAGTGTCCATAACTACCATGCCGCCGGAACCGATAATCGCATTGAATTTCTTGACAGAATCAAAATCAAGCGGTTCATCCAGCTCTTTTTCTGTCAGGCATCCGCCGGACGGCCCGCCGATCTGTACGGCTTTAAACTCACCATGGTCACGAATACCGCCGCCAATATCAAAAATGATCTCACGGAGGGTAATTCCGAACGGCACCTCGATCAATCCGGTATGATTAACATCTCCTGTCAGTGCAAATGCCTTGGTTCCCGCACTTCCCGGTGTTCCGACAGAGGTGAACCATTCTGCACCTCTGGTAACAATCATCGGCACATTAGCATAAGTCTCCACATTATTCAGGACCGTCGGCTTTTCAAACAGACCCTTTTCTACCGTCCGCGGCGGTTTGACACGCGGCATTCCTCTCTTTCCTTCGATGGAAGCCGTCAATGCAGAGCCTTCCCCGCAGACAAATGCACCGGCACCTTTATTGATATGCAGATGGAATGAGAAATCCGTTCCAAGAATATGATCCCCCAGTATTCCGAGTTCTTCTGCCTGGGCAATGGCCAGCTGCAGTCTTCTGACTGCCAGCGGATACTCTGCCCTTACATAAATATATCCATTATGAGCCTGCACTGCATAAGCGGCAATCATCATGCCTTCAATCATCCGGTGCGGATCGCCCTCCATAATGCTTCGGTCCATGAATGCTCCCGGGTCACCCTCATCACCGTTGCAGACTACATATCTTTCTTTTTCTTTCTGACGTGCTACCTGTGACCATTTCCGGCCTGCCGGGAAACCTGCTCCTCCACGTCCCCGAAGATTGGCATCGCTCACTTCTTTAATGACTTCTTCCGGTGTCATTTCAAAGAGAGCTTTTTCGAATGCCTCATAATCACCTGCTGCCAGCGCATCTTCAATATGCTCCGCATCAATATGTCCGCAATGCTCCAACACCCTTCGCATCTGCTTTGCATAAAACGGAATATTCTCCTGCGTCTCATAAATCTTTTCACCGTCATGATACATCAGTTCCGGTACCGGCTCTCCATTGAGAACGGTCTTCTCAAAAATCTTCTGGCAGTCGTCCAGCTGTACTTTCAGATAAAGATAGTTAAATGGCTCAATCCTTACCAGCGGTCCCATCTCACAGAAACCATGGCATCCGCTCTTCTTGACTCCCACGTGGGCAATCTCTTCACCAAACTGCACTTCTACCTGATCAAGTCCCTCTGTAAGCTCGCAGAATCTGTGGTAAATCTTATCCGATCCTCCGGCCAGGCATCCGGTTCCTCCACAGACCAGAATACGGCGTTTTTCCTTCTGTTTTTCCTCCCGGCATTTTTCACGCAGGAGTTCCAGTTCTTTTCTACTTTCCAGCTTCATACGCTATCCCCCCGCAGACTATGTATCAGTTCCATTGCTTTTTCCGGTGTCATCTTGCCGTGCACTTCGTCATTTACCATAACTGCAGGCGCAAGACCGCAGGCTCCAAGACAAGATACTGTCTCCACAGAAAAAAGCATATCATCTGTCGTGTGCTTTGTGGCGCTTAAGCCCAGCTCTTTCCGGAGTGTTTCCAGAACCGGCATAGACTTCCGCACATGACAGGCAGTACCGTCACAGACCTTAATCACGTATTTTCCTTTTGCTTCAAAGGAAAAGTTCTCGTAGAACGTCGCTACGCTGTAGGCCTTCGCTTCCGTGATTCCAATCTGCCCTGCTACATAGGTGAGCAGTTCTCCGGGCAGATAGCGGTATTCCGCCTGGATGTCCTGCATGATGGGGATCAATGAACGGGCTTCTTTGCCGTAATGTTCAATGATCTCATCGGTCTTACGATAATAAGACTGATCAAGCATTTTCGTTATCCTCCTTATCCCATATCCTTTTATGCATTTTGTGCATAATATGATAGATTTATTCTATCATTTTTCTGCGTTTTGCACAATTTACATTTTTAACAGATTTTTAACACAAAATTTGACAAATCCAACAGTTAGTTTGCGCTAATGAAAGCGATTTTCTTGACACCTTCTTCCTTCCCGCATTACAATAGAGGAAATCTGACAAAGGAGTATTGGTATTATGAAAATGGTAACTTTAGGAAAAACCGGAATTACCGTACCGCAGAACGCATTCGGTGCGCTCCCCATCCAGCGTGTAGATATGAAGACTGCCAGGCAGATCCTTCACAGAGCCTATGAAGGCGGCATGCGTTTCTTCGATACAGCCAGAGCTTACAGTGACAGTGAGGAAAAGCTGGGAAATGCATTTGAAGGAATGCGTGATAAAATCTTCATCGCCAGCAAAACCATGGGGCGCACCCCGGAAGATTTCAAGGAGCAGCTGGATACTTCCTTACGTCTTCTGAAAACGGATTATCTGGATCTCTATCAGTTCCACTGTGTAGATCAGTGCTACCGCCCCGGCGACGGAACCGGCATGTATGAATGTATGCTGGAAGCAAAGGAGCAGGGAAAGATCCGTCATATCGGCGTGACCGCCCATAAGCTGACGGTTGCAAAGGAATGTATCGAATCCGGTCTCTATGAGACACTGCAGTACCCGTTCAGCTATCTTTCCGTGGAAAAAGAGCTGGAACTGGTTCGTCTGTGTAAGGAACACAACATGGGATTTATCGCCATGAAAGGTCTGGCAGGCGGACTCATCAACAATTCCAGAGCCGCCTATGCCTACATCTCCCAGTTCGACAACGTGCTTCCTATCTGGGGCATCCAGAAAATGAGCGAACTGGAAGAATGGCTTTCCTATATGGATAACACTCCGGTTATGGATGAGGAGATCAAGGCTTTCATTGAAAAAGAGAAAAAAGAGCTGGACGGTGATTTCTGCCGTGGATGCGGTTACTGCATGCCATGTCCGGCAGGCATTCTCATCAATAACTGTGCCCGCATGTCCCTGATGGTACGCCGCGCGCCTTCCGACCGCTGGCTCAACGAGACCTGGCAGGAAAATATGAAGAAAATCGAGGGATGTCTCCACTGCAATAAATGTATGAAGAAATGTCCTTATCAGCTGAACACTCCCGAACTTCTTCAGAAAAACTACGAAGATTATAAGAAGATTCTGGCAGGCGAAATTAAAGTCTGTTAATGCCGCAGGCAGGATTTCCAAAGATAGGAAATCCTGCCTGTTTTTTATGGAATGAGCCCCTGCATTCGCGCCCATGTATTATATACTTCTGTCAGATGCTGCACCGGAATCACACAGAGAATACAGAACAGCACTGCTCCCGCCAGCACGCAGATCCGCACCATAGGAAACTGCTTCCACTGCCGTAAGATAAAGCTGATCAGCACCATTCCCATCCAGATCATAAATACCATAGGAAGTATTCTGTTTATGGTAAGTCCGTAGGTTCTGATATAAAGAAGCATTTTGCTGGCCGCTGTAACGAGTAATAAAAGTGTCTCTCCAGCCAGCAGCACATTACAGCCTTTCAACGCTTTCGCCGCGCGGTTATTCTGTCCTGCAAAGGTATTTGCCAGGAACAAAATACCCAGTGTCCAGATACCGATCTGGCAGAGTTCAAAAAATCCCTTTCTCGCATATTCCGCATAGGTAAATTTTTCCGGCAGTTTTCCCGCAATGGCGGAAAAGAGATAATTTCCCTGAATTCCCATAAAAAATCCATAGACCAGGCAAATCACCAGAAGCACCGTGCAGACCGTTACCTGCGGCAGCCGTTTCACCTGCACAGACATTTTCCGGATCTCCTCTGCCTTGATGTCAGCCGTATGAATTTTATAAAGACTTCCATAGACCAGCCCGAATAAATAAAGAGAGACCGGAATGGCAAACATGAGTCTTATCAGTACTGCAAGAAAGTGTCTCTGCAAATACACTGTCAAGCCTTCCGCTGCCGCTGCAAATCCCGCATCCGCCCGGGACAGAAGCGGAAGGATTATGCAGAGAACCGGGATCACCAGCACCAGTCCCAGCAGGACTGCCAGCAGACCGCCTATCTGTGTTTTCTTCTGCCCTATGCTCTCCTCCGGCCCGTTTTCTTTTTCCGGAAACCACACCCGGATCTGTGCTGTAAAATTCCGAAACGGCACCTGTGCAAATACATTCCACAGATCGAATACAATGAGATTGGACGTCTTTCCCTGATCCAAAAGACTTCCACCCACCGACAGTGTCCAGTAGGCCGCTGCCATCATAAGCGCCAGTGCCTGAAAAATGCTGAACGTCATATAGAAATTCATGGGTATGGCAATGGCAAGCATTACTGCCAGCCAGAACCAGCTCTCGCGGACCGGCTTTCTGCTGCTTCCGTAACAGTATCCCAGCACGATCAGCACATAGGCAAACGTAAACAGCGTCAGTCCCCATTCCGGCGTCCAGGAAGACCAGAGATAAATAAAAGCATAACCAAGTCCAAGATAAAGGAGTGACATGATCTGATTAAGACCTTTCGTTTTCATCCTCTCCATCCTCCACATATTCCAGAATATCCCCAGGCTGACAATTCAGCGCCTTGCAGATACTGTTCAGGGTGCTGATCTTAATGGCTTTCGCTTTTCCATTTTTCAGCACGGAAATATTTGCCATGGTGATACCAACCCGCTCGGAAAGTTCCGTCACGCTCATCTTCCGCTTTGCCAGCATCACATCGATATTGATAATAATTGACATGATCGCATCCTCCTATATGGTCCAGTCGCTCTCATCCTGCAGCTTCGCCGCTTTCCGGATGAGATGGGACAGCATGGCCGCCGCGATAGCAATGGCAATTCCCACCAGCGCAACGAAAAATGCTGCCAGCAGAATACCCGGATGATTCATATTGAGAAGCAGATAGATCACATTTCCAACGACCAGAAGCACCGCATCCGCCGCTGCCAGAAAAGAAATGTTTCCCATACGCTCCGCATTTTCCATGGTGAATGCCCTGTCTTTCTCAATATCCGCGAAAATCTTCCATGCCATCCACAATGCCGCATAACAGGGCACTGATAAAATCCACAGAAACACGAGCCATGGCCAGAAATATCCGCCAAATTCCGGTGCCAGATCCACCATCCAGCTGCCCACTCCCGGCAGAACTCCCAGATCCATCACGATTCCGCATCCCGCCGCAAAGATCACCAGAAACTTTAACCATTTAATCAGTCTGTGCTGTTCCATACCATGTCGCTCCTTTATGTTTGTTTATGAGTGAAGTATATCCTACGCAAAAGTATTTGTCAATATATTTTTATCGCTTTACGATAAATTATAATTGTATTGCATGAATCCAAGCATAATAAAACCCCATTTACAAAACGGTATCTCCTACCATTTCATAAATGGGGTTCATTTCTCAACGGGAAACATAGCGTCTGATCACATTCATCAACGTGCGCTCATCCAAGGGCTTTGCCAGATGCTCATTCATACCTGCTTTCCGGCTCTCCTCGATATCGTCGGAAAAAGCATTGGCAGTCATGGCAAAAATCGGTATTTCCCTGGCATCCTTTCGATCCAGTGCCCGGATCGTTCTGGTGGCCGTCAAGCCATCCATAACCGGCATCATGACGTCCATCAGAATCAGATCAAATTGATGTTCTTCCGATGCGGCGAACCGATCCACCGCCTCCTGTCCATTAAAGGCCGTTGTTACTTCCATGCCTGCATTTTCCAGAATGAACTGGGCAATTTCCATATTCAATTCATTATCTTCCACCAGAAGCACCTTTACTCCGGTCACATCACCTTCTGAAACCGGATTTTTGATGGAATCTCTGTTTTCATATGCCGTGTCAATTTCAAAGGGAATGGTTGTCGTAAATGTGGTTCCCACATTCTGTTCGCTCTCAACTTCAATCGTACCGCCCATCATTTCCGCAAGCTGCTTTGCAATAGGCAGTCCCAATCCTGTTCCCATATAGGCAGTCCGGGCACTGGTATCTTCCTGAGCAAAGGGTTCAAAGGCGTGGGCAAGAAACTCCCTGCTCATACCGCGGCCCGTATCTGCGCAGACAAATTGGTACGTAACCATCCCATTCGCGCAGGCAATCTCCGCAGCAGAGAAGGAAATGGAACCGCCATCCCGGTTATATTTCACTGCATTTCCGTCGATATTCTGCAGTATCTGCTTCAAATGCAGCGGACTTCCAATCAAATGACGATGCCTGATCTTTTCATGATTGACCGATACTTTTATTCCCCTGAGTCCTGCATTCATTTCTGCAATGTTATTGATTTCCTTCAGGACATCCAATAAATCAAAGGGTTCACGCTCCAATACAATGACGCCTGATTCCAGCTTATTCATATCCAGAATGTTATTGACCAGATCCAGCAGAAATCCGCTCGCTTCTTTGACCTTCGCGCGGCATTCTTCCTGTTTCCGGGGATCATCCGGAAAATGTTCCGCAATCGCAAGCATTCCCTGAATTCCATTGATCGGAGTCCGGATATCGTGACTCATCCGCCGCAGGAAATCTGTTTTTGCCATATTGGCACGCCGGGTGTCTTCCGCAGCCTCCATCAGATGCTGCTTGTACTGGATCTCTTTCTGCTTCTCCTGGTCAATTTTCCGCACCACATACAGTGCGTTCAGTACATTTCCTTCGCTGTCACGCTTTTTGGCAATGATACGCGCCAGATTCCAGGAACCGGTACGGGTTTTGTATTCAATCACTATACTGTCCGTATTTTTCAGACGTTCCGGCAATGTATCCTTTCCTGCCGGTGAGCTTATGGGTTTCCTGGGATGCGGAAATTTCTTCATAGGTGCCCTCCACCAGATTGATCCGGTAGATAAGCCAGTAGATTTTACTGATGGTTCCGATTATTTCACTGTTCAGCGTTGCCTCTGCAAGCGCATTTTCCAGTCTGGTCTGCAGCTTTTCCTGCTCAGCAACCAGATCGTCTATATAGCGGTAACCCATAATGGCCTTGAAGCCCTCTTCGTCCGGCAGCTGAACAACCTGCACTTCAAAATACTGCTGTCCTGCCTTATTCGGATGAACCCGGTATTTATAAGCAAATCGTTTGTTTTTGCTCAGATATTCCCTCATGTATTCCCGGTCCATCTTCTCCAGAAAATCCGAAGCAGATTCCTTAATCACAAAATGCTCATAATAAGACTGGATACTGGAAGAATAGGATCCTCTTCTTCCGGCAAACCTTTTGACCATGGCAGCTGCATTATTGTAATCCGCACATTTTATGGGAATCATAGAATCATTGATCAAATCGCAGTAATAAACGGATGTATAATCTATGCTGAGCGCATCCAGGATTTTCTTTTCTTTGTTAAGTTCTGACAGACTCTGCTGCAGAGAACGCTGATTCTCCTCCAGCCTTTTCATCATATGCAGATTCTCTTTTAATCCGCTGATATGACCGCTGATTCCTTTGAGCAGGCTTACGGTCAACTCCACACGACTGCGGTCCGGATTATCAATTCCCATATATCCGGTGACTGTGCCGCCCGAAACAAGTGGAAGCAGAATAATGGATTTCACACCCTCATTGGAAAACAGCTCGTATTCCTCCGGCCATTTGTCCCTGTCATTTTCGCAGTTGTAAGAAACGATCATACCGTCGTTATGCAATATGGCGAACCAGTTCGGTACACTGGACAGAGGAATATCCTGCATTTCCATAAATGTGGGTGACATTCCCTGCGCGCACCACACGTGTCTCATATACAATACGTCTGTGAAACCCGGCTTTAACTCGAAAATATAGGAACTGTCCGCCTGTGCGTACTTCCCCAATGAGGCCAGCAATACCGGCATGACCTGCTCCAGCTCCGCCTCGCTTTTAATATTGTCCAGAAGAGCCGTATTTTCCATAACCTCATCCACTGCAGAAATAACTTTTTGTAGTTCTTCATCCATACCGATATTCATCCTCCGTGATTTCCAGCCAACTCAGATTTTTTATCCCTATTTATAGACAGTATAACATACTATCTGACAAAAGTGGGACAAGACATTCAGCAAATATTTTTCTGACAATTTTCGTTGTAATTCGACAATTTTAATGGTAATCTATTGGTAAGAATAATCGTAACCACGGAGGTGACCAGATTGAAATTTACGAAAATGAAAACTGTTTTATGCGCAGTATCCGCAATGTTCCTTGCATCCATCTTCGGTGCTTTCCCTTCCGAGGCAAAGACCGCATTTGATCCCAGCTACTATTTTGAGAAATATGTAGATGCGGCAAATGAATATGGATTTGACACCCAGGCACTGTTCAACCATTATCAGACCGTCGGCATGCAGGAAGGCCGTTTCCCGAACCGGGAATCCGAGTGGAAAGCTGCTGCCGGATATGTAGCCACCCAGGAAGAGAGAACCGCTTTTCTCATGCAGATCCCGGCACCCAATCCGGAGAATGCCAATTCCGATCTTCCGAAATTTGACCCGATCTACTACTACAATAATTACCCGGACGTAGCCGCTGTCATCGGCCCGGACGCTGTAGGCCTTCTGAATCACTATTTCGCATATGGATACAGTGAAGGACGGCTTCCCTACTACGGTGCCGAACCGTGTACGGATGTGCAGACTTCCTTCTAAATGAAAAAATTCCCGCCAGGAACTGATTTTTCAGCTCCCGGCGGGGTTTCTTTTTTCTGTCCTATGCTCTTTTTCCACCTTCTACACAGATCCAGTTCTCGCCTTCCTGCGTATGAATCTGAATATCCGCAAATCCGGCATTTTCAAACAGCTGCTGGAATTCTTCTTTCGTCGGATTGAAGAGATGATAATTCCTGATATTTTCTTCCTCATGCTCGGTCAGGTGTCCATTTTGGTAAATATCCGCCACCAGAAGGAAGGTACCGCCTGCTTTCAGCACCCGCAGCACTTCTTTTAAATTCTCCTGGGGATCCGGCCAGAAGTAGAAGCTCTCCACCGTGATAATTTTATCAAAGGAATCATCCGCAAATGGAAGCTTTTCCACTGAGCCTTCCAGCACATCCATCCTGCCGCTTCTGATATTTTCCTCATTATTCTTCCGGGAAGTCGCCACAGAAACTTCCGAATAATCCACGCCTGTCACATGACCGGAACTTATCTTCTCCGCCATCCGGTGAAGTGTGGCTCCGCCGCCGCAGCCAATGTCAAGAATCTGATCATTCTCCTGAATCTCCCAGTGAGAAAGGGCCCAGCCCGTCACCTCATAATGACTCTGGTTCATGCGCTCCAGCATCTCCTCCCCTTCTGCGCCTTCCGGCTTGCGCGGATTGCCGATCCGAGTCACCTCTTCCTGTGTTTTCATAATTGCTCCTCCTGAAATGATCTCTATTTTTGTATCTTATCACAGGTCCGTATTTCCGAAAAGACTGTTTCTTGACAGTTTTTTTCAAGATGCCTATACTTATCACCAGAGAAAGGACGAATTTCTATGAACAAACAATCTTCTGATTACAGTACCTTCGGTACGGAAAAGGTATGGAAAATTCTGCTTCGGCTGGCGCCTCCGGTCATGTTTGCCCAGCTGATACAGGCTCTTTATAATATTGTGGACAGCTATTTTGTGGGGAAATATTCTTCTGCGGGGCTGACTGCTCTTTCGGTTATCTTTCCGCTGCAGCTGATCATCACGGCTCTGGCCGTGGGAACGGGCGTGGGCGTCAATACGTTGATGGCAAAGCTCTTCGCACAGCAGAAGGAGAAAGAAGCAAATGAAGCTGCCGGAACGGGTATGGTTCTGTCGTTCTTTACCTGGCTGCTCTTTGCCGTGATCTCCGTCAGTATCATGCGGTTCTATGTGTCAACTTCCGCAAAATCAGCAGACGCCATCCAGTATGGAGTTGTTTATGGAACCATCGTCTGTGCAGGCAGTCTTGGCACTTTCCTGGAAGGGATCTGGACCAAGGTTCTGCAGGCTGAGGGAAATATGATGCGTCCCATGGTAGCACAGGTGGTTGGCGCACTGACCAATATTGTACTGGATCCTATTCTGATCTTTGGTCTGTTTGGCCTGCCAGCTCTCGGTGTCGCCGGGGCCGCTGTTGCCACCGTATGCGGACAGGTCGCTGCTGCTGTTATTACCGGCTGCCGTGGTTTTCGCCGCCCACCTGCCATGCACCGGATACCGGTTCTGGCAAAAAAGATCTACCAGCTTGGCTATCCTTCCATCCTGATGCAGTCGTTGTACACTGTTTACATTGTGGCACTTAATATCATTCTGGCAGGTTTCTCCGACGATGCGGTCACCGTCTTAGGCCTTTATTATAAAATGCAGACCTTTTTCTTCATCCCGCTTTTCGGACTGGAGACCTGCATGGTACCGGTATTAAGTTACAATTTCGCTTCCGGAAAATACAAACGCTGCGAGACCATTATGAAAGATGCAGTTCTGTTCTCGTTTGTTTTTATGCTGCTGGCCGTATTTTGCTTCGAAGTGATTCCCGGACCGCTTCTTGGAATCTTTTCCAGCAAAGCAGAAGTCTTTGACATCGGAATCCCGGCTTTCCGGATCATTGGTCTCAGTTTCCTGCCTGCGGTATTGTCTCTTCTGTCTCCGGTATTTTTCCAGGCCATCGGGCAGTCCGCGGCAAGTGCCATCTTGTCCATCGTGCGGCAGATCATCTGCCTGGCTCCCATCTTCTGGGCGCTGTCCCTGCTGGGACTTTCCTGGACCTGGTATGCATTTCCTATTTCGGAAATCATCAGCGGCGGACTGGGTGTCGCCCTTTATGTGCGGCAGATACGTAAATGGAAATAAAAAAGAAGGCCTCCTGTTTTTAACGGAAGGTCTTCTCTTTTGCTCTCTTATTTCACTTCTACCAGCTCAATCTTGAAATTCAGCTCTTTTCCAGCCATCTCGTGATTGGCATCAAAGGTAATGTTTACCTCATCCTTTGCGGTTACTTTTACCGGGAACGGCTGGCCCATCTGATTGGTCAGATATACCTGCTGGCCCACTTCCAGATCTTCTGATCCCGGAAGTTTTGCGATCTCCATCTCAAAGATAGCGTCCGGGTTCGGCATTCCATATGCTTCTTCCGGCATCAGGTGAATCTCTTTCACCTCGCCGACTTCCATATCTGCCACTGCTGCGTCATAGCCTTTGATCATCTGGCCTGCGCCGCATACAAATTCCAGCGGCTCACCGCGGTCATAAGATGAGTCAAACTGGGTTCCATCGTTAAAAGTTCCTCTGTAATGAGTACGGCAGGTCTTGCCTACATTGCGTCCTGTCAGGTTGTCCATGATAAATCCTCCGTTGTTTTTCAAAATGATTCCCTATAAGAGTACCGAATCTTTACTATTTGTGCAAGGAATTTTTCATTTATGACAGATTACATGCCATACTCTTTATACAGTTTTTCTCTATATGCTTTATCTATAATTGCCTTTTTTAAATCGTCTATTCGACCATCTCTTACCAGACATTCATTTAAATCATTCAGCCTGTTTTCTCCCTTTTTAATACCACGTTCTTCTCCACGCTTCTCTCCACGAGCCTCTCCAATCCGGATTCCACGGGCTTCTCCAATCTGAATTCCTTCTTCTCTGGAGCTGCTCATCTGTGAATTATAATCAAGGATGGCTTTTTGGCGTGCCTCGTATTCCATGCGTTTCCGCTCGTCGGCACTGAGTTTTTGCAGAACTTCGTAGGCTTCATTGATATAGGTATCTTCTTCTGCCATTTTTTCAAAATCCTCCCTTCTCTCTGCGGACAGGAACCGCATCCACTTAACGACCA
>CAVCTH010000028.1:0-17238 GCA_963604695.1 Clostridiales bacterium
TCTTTTGTTTCCTGTTGTTTTCTTCCCGTACATCCTGCAATTGTCAGAACAGCGATTGCCAGCAGAATGACGCCTGTACAATATCGTTTCATATGGTTTCCTCTCTTCTGCATATCCACTTTATCTTATCATGTTCTAACAAAATAGGGAATCGCTTTTGCGATTCCCTACGGTATTTTTTATATTTATTTCTTGCTGTCCTTGATCTTTGCAAAGATACTCTGCAGTACAATGAAGAAGCACAGAAGTGCTGCAACCGCAATGCTGGACCAGGAACTTAAAAGTTTTCCGTTGGTTTTTACCAGAGTGGAAATGGTTCCGTTGATCAGCACTCCGAAGAAGGTACCAACTACATTTCCAACGCCGCCTGTCAGCAGGGTTCCGCCGATAACTGCGGAAGAAATCGCATCCATCTCCAGTCCCAGTGCCTGACGGACACTTCCGGACATGGTATTCAGGCAGTAGCAGATACCTCCGATAGAGCACAGGAAAGATCCTAATACATATGCTTTCAGTTTGGTCTTCTTCACATCCAGCCCCATCATGGTAGCAGACTGCTCGTTTCCACCGACTGCATAAAGGCTGCGGCCGAATTTTGTATAACGCAGCATCAGGAAGATCAGAACCAGCACTATCAGCGCTACCACTACGGTCACTCGCATGAACGGAATCTGAAGGACTCCCTTGTTGTTGGTGTAGCCGCCAAACGGAAGTTTTATCTTCGCATTTGCCAGTCCTACAAAAAATGCATTCTGGCTGATGGATACCTGATCGGTACTGATGACAGCCGTCATACCACGGGCAAAGAACATTCCTGCCATGGTCACGATAAACGGCTGAATCTCCAGATAGCCTACACAGAAGCCCTGTACCAGTCCAAATACAACACCGATGAGAAGAACCAGCACACACAGAAGCGGTGCACTCATTCCCCACTCTTCCATACCGACTGCCAGGAACATACAGTCCATGGCGATCAGAGCACCTACGGAAATGTCAATACCGCCTGTCAGCATAATACAGGTCGTTCCGCAGGCTACACAGAGAAGTCCTGCATTGTTAATCAGAATGTTTAAAAATGTCTGAAAATGGGAAAATCCTTTTCCGCCATAAATCACACAGCCAATCGCATACATAATCACAAACAGTGCAATGGTGATCAGCAACAAAATGGTATTACTGTTTAACTTTTTTGTTTTCATGCTGCAGCACCTCCTTTTGCAAGCGCTTTCTGTGCGGCTCTTTTCTTCATATATGCCTTAAAGGGCGGAGCCTGGATCGTTACAATAATAATAACGATGATCGCTTTGTATACCGGCGCCACATCGGTAGAAACACCCAATGCATACAGGGTGGTCGTAATAGCCTGGATAGTATAGGCACCGATAATGGAACCTGCCAGGTTGAATTTACCACCGCCCAGGCTGTTGCCGCCAAGTGCAACTGCCAGGATTGCATCCATCTCATAGTTCAGACCAATGTTATTGGAGTCTGCTGAGTAGATACGGGAAGATGCCACAATACCTGCAATACCGGCTGCCAGACCGCAGACTACATAGCAGATAAAAATAATTCTCTCAGAATTCAGTCCGGCAATGCGGGAAGCTTTCTTGTTAATACCAACGCTCTGTACATACAGTCCCAGTGCCGTTTTCTTCAGAAGCAGCATCATAATCACAACGCAGATGGCTGCGATTACGATCGGAGTCGGGATAAATCCGCAGTATCCGCCGAAGAATTTGTAAGAATCATTTCTTACATACACAATCAGGTTGTTGCAGAGCAGAAGACCGATTGCTCTTGCTGCGGAATACAAAATCAGGGTTGCAACCATGGGCTGCACATTTAAGTACGCTACCAGGAATCCATTGAAGGCACCGCAGAGGCAGCCCATCAGGATACCGCCAAGTACACCGACCAACAGCGGCATTGCCAGATCATTGGTAGAGGATACGCCATAACCGGCCAGCAGCATACAGCAGAAGGATGCTGCCAGTGACATAACGGAACCAACGGAAATATCGGTTCCTGCAGAAGCAGATACCACCAGGGTCATACCAATGGCCAGGATAGCAATCTCACTTCCGCGGTTCAGGATATCGATCAGACGTCCGTAGAGAACACCGTTTCTGATGGAAATCGTAAAGAAGTTCAATGCAAAGTTACCGCTTGCCGCATCATAGATGATGTTGGCTGCCATCACAAGGATCATACAGAAAACAGGCAGAAACAACTGCATTCCTGTTAATTTTTTCAGCTTACCGCTCATCTGTGTCACCTCCTGCAATTGCTTTCATAACGCTCTCCTGCGTCAGGCTTTCCGTAATCTCCCCAACCTTCATACCGTCGCGGAGAACTGCCATCTTCGTACAGGTACGGAGCATCTCCTCGATCTCGGAAGAAATGAAGATAACGCCCTTGCCATCCTCTGCAAGCTTCAGCACCAGCTTCTGAATCTCTGTCTTGGTTCCGATGTCAATACCACGGGTCGGCTCATCCAGAATCAGGAAATCCGGATCCGTTGCCAGCCAGCGGCCAAGGATTACCTTCTGCTGGTTACCGCCGGACAGCTGTTTGATCAGTGTCTCACGGCTTGCCGTCTTAATCTGAAGCATCTCAATATATTTGTCTGCCAGTTCGATCTGCTCCTTCATCGGCAGAAGCTTGAACATTCCCCTCTTCGCCTGAAGAGCCAGAATAATATTTTCACGGACAGACAGGTCTCCGATGATACCTTCTGCTTTTCTGTCATCCGGCAGAAGTCCCATGCCAAGCTTCATGGCATCGATCGGCGCATTGATCTTTACTTCTTTTCCTTTGACCTTCAGGGTACCGGTCTGGTTCTTGTCCGCGCCATAGATCACACGGGCCAGCTCGCTTCGTCCGGAACCAAGAAGTCCGGTCAGTCCCACGACCTCACCTTTATGTACTTTCAGGTTGAAGGGTTTGATCGTTCCTTTATGGCTCAGGCCTTCTGCATCAATCAGAATATCGTCATCGGTAAATACCGGGGACTCCTCGGATTTGATGGAGGCAAGATCATCAAAATCTTTACCCATCATGGCTGCAACCAGTTTTACACGCGGAAGCTCAGCGATCGGATACTCTCCTACCAGCTGGCCGTCACGAAGAACTGTGATACGGTCACAGACTGCATATACCTGCTCCAGGAAATGGGTAACAAATATAATACCTACTCCCTTTTCCTTCAGCTGGTTCATCAGTCTGAACAGCTTCTCCACTTCATTATCATCCAGGGAAGAAGTGGGTTCGTCGAGAATCAAAACCTTACAATCCATATCCACTGCCCGGGCAATGGCGATCATCTGCTGCAGGGCCAGGGAATACTCTTCCAGGTTTTGGGTTACATCCACATTCATATCCAGATCATCCACAATCTTCTGGGATTTTTTTACCATGGTCTTCCAGTCGATGGTTCCTAACTTCGTCTTCGGTTCCCGACCGATAAACAGGTTCTCAGCCACGCTTAAGTTCGGGCAGAGGTTTACTTCCTGGTATACGGTGGAAATACCTTTTTTCTGTGCGTCCAGTGTAGAGTGGTTTACCACCGGTCCGTCAATGCCGTCCACACGGATCTCGCCGGCTTCAAATGCATTGATACCGGTCAGACATTTGATCAGAGTGGATTTTCCGGCACCGTTCTCTCCCATCAGGGCGTGAATCTCACCTTTTCTCAGGGTAAAATCCACATTGTCAAGGGCTTTAACACCAGGGAAAGTCATTGAAATGCCGCGCATGGTCAATACTACGTTATTGTCCATAAGTTTTACATCCTTTCCGTGAAAGAGGGGAAGACTCTTCTTATTAGCCTCCCCCTCATTTTAATCAGTTACTGTTTCACATTCCAACCCCAGGAATTAGTACTGTGCTGCGATGATATCGTCAGTTACAACGGTCAGCTGCTGAGTTGCTCCATCAACAGTGATCTCGCTGAGGATGTCCTCATTTACAAACCAGTGCTCTTCCATGTATACTTCTTTCTCCGGAGTCTCACCAGCCTGAAGCTGTTTGATAACCTCTTCTACGAACGGAGCTGCCAGCGGGTTGCACTCGAAGTCAGCGGTGATGTCACCAGACTGTACATACTCAAGACCTGCGGTGCAGGCATCGAAGGAAACAAGGATTACGTCGCCGTCTACGCCATAGGAAACACCAGCTGCTTTCATAGCGTCCATAGCGCCAAATGCTTCGTTATCATTCTGGCAAACAACTACATTGAATTTTCCTTCATAGGATTTGCAGTAGGACTCCATAACTTCCTGTCCGCCATCCTGAGTGAAGTCACCACTCTGGGAATCCAGAATCGTCCATCCTTCTCTGTCAGCGATCTCTTTGAATCCCTCTGTACGTCCGATGGTTGCAGATGCTCCGGTAGATCCCTCGATTACCAGTGCGTTGATCTCGGTGATTCCTTTCGCTTCAGCGTAAGCTTTCAGCCACTCGCCTGCTGCAAGACCTTCTGTCTTGAAGTTGGAACCTACCCATGAAACGTATTTATCAGAATCATCAATGGTACGGTCAATTACGATAACCGGGATTCCTGCATCCTCACACTCGGTAAGTACGGTATCCCATCCGGTAGATACGATCGGGTCGATGATGATGTAGTCAACATCCTGCTCGATGAATCCACGAACTGCTTCCAGCTGAGTAGCGGAATCATTATCACAGTCTACAAACTGAAGATCATATCCGTTTGCTGCGGAGAATACATCCTGGCAGGACTGGGTGGAAGCGGTACGCCAATCGGACTCATGTCCAACCTGTGCAAAACCGATGGTGACTACATCACCGGATGCTGCTGCGGTATCGTCTGCTGCGTCATCAGCTTCTGCTGCATCATCTGTGGTCTCCTCTGCTGCTGCATCGGTAGATGTGCTGCTGGAAGAGCTTCCGCATCCTGCTACCATGGTTGCTACCATAGCGGTACATACAAGTGCACTGACTAATTTTCTTTTCATGTTGAAAACCTCCCTAAAGAATTTTTAATGTTTTCGATATTGCCGGGTTCCTCCCGGCTATGATAGAATCTTACCTTATTTTTCCGGAAAAAAATACGGACATCCTTTGGGATTAAGTATAATTTTTTACTATTTTTTGAACAAACTATGAACAAAAGTTGGATTTTTTACGAACAAGTTCATTTTTTTACGGCAGGAATAATCACATTCACTTCCGTCCACTCTCCCTCTTCACTTGCGAGGATCAGACCATACTCCGGTCCGTAATTTAACTGCAGTCTCTGATTGACATTAAACAGGCCGAAGCCGGACGGCGCATCCTCATCCTTCAGTTCGCCGCTGATAAGCCGCTGCACATAGGCAAGACGTTCCGGATCCATCCCTTTTCCGTCATCCCTTACCGTGAACGCCAGATGGTCTCCCTGCTTTTTCCCGCTGACCAGAATATGTCCCAGTCCACGCTTGTTCTTGATTCCATGGTAAAGTGCATTTTCCACCAGCGGCTGAAGGGTCAGTTTGAGAATCTGGTATTCCTCCAGTTCCGCCGGAATATCGATCTCGTATTCCAGAATATCCCGATAACGGAACTGCTGAATGGTCAGATAACTTCGGATATGTGCCGTCTCTTCCTTTACCGTGATATAATCCCGGCCCTTACTCAGAGTAGTCCGGAAGAAATCCGAGAGGGTGGACACCATCATAACCACCTGTTCTTTCTGTCCGGCCTCTGCCAGCCAGATAATCGTATCCAGCGTATTATATAAGAAATGAGGGTTAATCTGTGCCTGAAGAAGCTTCAACTCCGTCGCCCGCAGATTCAGCTGTTCCACCCGGATATCTTCTACCAGATTTCCAATCCGCTCCACCATCTGATTGAAGCCCTGGTTCAGCACGGCAAGCTCATCATTTCCGCCTTCCGGCGCACGGACTGCAAAATCTCCTTTTCCTGCCCGGCGCGTCATTTCGCAAAGTCCGGAAATCGGTTCCGCGATGCTCAGTACAATCCTCCGGTTAATAAGAACCGTTCCGATCAGAATAATTGAAAAAACAATGACGCTCATCTGAATTGCCCGGTCTACATCCGAACGGATTCCCACCCGGAGTTCTTCCAGATTGGTCGTCTCATAATAAATATATTTCTGAATCTGTTCCTGCAAAAGATCCGTCAGTACCCGGATATTCAGATCCAGACGTTCCATATTCAAATCATAAGTTCCACTGACCAGCGCATCCGCTTCAATTTCCTCCACACGGTCTTCCAGGGTGTTCAAAGTTTTCAGGATACGTTTCAGGTTTTTTTGCGCATAGTCCGTATCTGCCTCTTCATAAAGGTTCTGGAAAACCTCCCGCGCTTCCTTAATCATTTCGTGGGGCTGTTCTGTATCAACCAGGTCCTCTGCACGTTCTGAATTGACTACAATGATATACATGACATAATCCATGTCTTCTTTGAAATCAATGTTATATGCATTCGCTTTTGTAATGTTTTCCACAATCAGGTCATACCGGCCGGAAAAACGGTTCATCATAATGAGAAGATAAATGACGATTGCAGCAAGCGGAATCAGGCAGACCGCCAGAAGCATATTCAGACGTTTTTTCAGCGTGGAATTTTTACCTGCCATTCCTTCTCTCCTACTTTCCGGCCCGGAATTCTCTCGGGGTACAATCCTGTGTTTTCTTAAATAAATAACTGAAATAATGAGGATCTTTATATCCTACCGCAAAGGCAATCTCCGCTGTCTTCATGGATGTGCCGCGCAGAAGCTCCCTCGCCTTTTCCATCCGGACTTCCGTCAGGAATTCAATAAAAGTCTGTCCTGTCTCCTGGCTGAAAATCGTACTGAAATGATTGGGGCTTAAATTCACACTGGCCGCCACGGCATTCAGGGAAATGTCCTCATTTTCAAAATGATTCCTGATATATTCCTGGGCCGTTTTTAAAAGGGAACTGTATTTTCTGCGGGATACGGTCTCTCTTAACTCCATGACCGCATCAAAAAGCTTCTTTATATATTCCTTGGTCTGTTCCACCGTGGAAATAACAGCCGTCATGGTCTTCAGGTCGCCGCAGCGCTCCACCAGGTCGGAAGAGGAATAACCCATCTGCTCCAGAATGGCCACCGCCGCAAAATACATATCCATGGTGACATACTGCCGGAACAGCAATGACTGAATATTCTTCTCTCCCAGACTTTCAAAGTACTCGTCAATAAAATGCGGAATCTCCGCCTTCGTACCCGTTTTCAAAAAGCTTTCCACGATTTTCCGGTCCATCTTATCCAGGTTCAGGGAGCTTAAACTGATCTCTTCCCCTGTAGCTTCCGGCTCCTGGTCGCAGTGGATAAACTGATTGCGCTCCTTCAGATACCGGTACGCGAAGGCTCTGTTTGCATCTTCAAAACAGCGGTTCAGTTCACTGAGACGTCCCACTGCATTTCCGATTCCTCCAAAATACTCGATCTGGTCTGCGCCTTCTGCCACTGCATCCTTCAATTTTTCGGAAAGTTCTTCTTCTGTCTGCTCCAGGCTGTTTTCCGATGTTTCTTTCAGAACAAACGCCCAGCCTTCCAGTCCCAGTTCCACCGGAATCACGTTGGGAATTTCCTCCGCCCGGCTCTCAATAAGCTGGGCAACCCGGTTCTGTTCTTCGGAATAGGCTTCCGCTTCCTTTCCGGTAAAGATCTGGAACAGCACAATATTATAACGGTTGGCTGCCAGCTCCATGCCGTTCTCCCGGCCTTCTTTCAAAGCCGCGGATACCTGTAATTTTCCGGATACCAGCTTTCGGAAAAATTTCTGGCGGGCAATCCGGGCATTTTCTTCCTGTTCCTTCTGAAAGGTTTCCAGAAACTGCCGCTGCTGCTTTTCCTCTTCCACCACCTGGGCAACTTTCTTTACTGCCTCCAGAAGCTGGGCTCCGCCGATAGGTTTTACCAGATAATCGGTAATGCCAATGCTGATGGCTTCCTTCGCATATTCAAATTCATCGTAGCCGCTTAAGATAATGATCTTAAGATCCGGCATTTCCTGCTTTACCAGACGGCTTAATTCCAGTCCGTCCATAAAAGGCATCCGGATATCTGTAATCAGAATATCCGGATGTGTCTTCTGGATAAGCGGGTAGGCCAGTTCTCCATCGCTGGCCTCACCAACAAAGTCAAAGCCCTCCCGCTCCCAGTCAATATTATTTTTGATGCCTTCCCGCATCACAATTTCATCTTCAACTAAAAAAATCTTTAACATATATTTACCGGAATTTATAAATCGTCGTTGTTTTGCAATGCTCTCCCGCATCGAATACCGGCTGCGCAAATGCCGGGATATTCACGCTGTTCGGGAAATACTGTGTCTCCAGACACAGTGCATGACGTTTATCATAAGAAACTCCGTCTTTTCCTTTCTGTGGAGTGATACAGTTGCCTGCATAGAACTGTACACCCGGAAGATCTGTATATACTTCCATTGTAATACCGGAACGGTCGTCCTCTACCTGGGCAATCTGCTCCAGTTTTCCGTGATTCTTCAGTACCCAGTTATGGTCATAACCCTGTACCAGCGTCAGCTGTTCAAAGTCTGCATCCACTTCATCGCCCACACGTTTCAGAGCACGAAGATCCATGGGGGTTCCTTCTACCGGCAGAATCTTTCCGGTAGGAATTGCTCCCGGCAGAATCTCCGTAAAGCCGTCTGCATCAATTCTGATCCGCTCATCACAGATAGATCCGCTGTCATGTCCGCCCAGATTAAAGTAACTGTGGTTGGTGACATTGATGACCGTCTTCTTGTCGCTGACTCCGTCATAGTCAATGCGGATAGCATTGTCTTCCTGCAGCGTATAGGTGACGCTCATGTCCAGATTTCCCGGGAACCCATTTTCTCCGTCCGGACTGCGGTATGTAAATTTCACTGCATTTTCTGCTTCCAGAACTTCTGCATTCCAGATCACTTTATGGAATCCATGATCGAATTCTGTATGGAGGTTATTTCCATTTTCATTGGCTGCCAGATGGTACGTAACCCCATCCAGATCAAAAGCTGCGCCGCCAATACGGTTTGCATTCCGGCCAATGGTGGAACCAAAGAAACAGTCGTTTCCTTCATACTCTGTTACGGAATCAAATCCGAGAACCACGTCCCGTTTTCCGCCTTTGGCGTCCGGAACGATCAGCTGCACCAGGATTGCTCCAAAATCAGTCACTGCTGCTTCCATACCCTTTTCATTGGAAATCGTATAGAGAAATGTCTCTTTTCCGTCTTTTGTAACCCCAAAACTTTTCTTTGAAATACTCATGATGTTCTCCTCCTTACAGTTCCACGCGGCCTTCCAGCGCGCGGAGCAGTGTTACTTCATCAATATATTCCAGGTCGCCGCCCACCGGTACTCCGCTGGCAATCCGGCTCACCTTGATTCCGGTCGGTTTGACCAGCTTGCTGATATACATGGCTGTGGTCTCTCCCTCCAGACTGGAATTGGTGGCAATAATCACCTCATCCACATCCTGTTCCAGACGGTGCATCAGCTCCTTCAGCCGGATATCGGAAGGCCCGATTCCCAGCATGGGAGAAATGGCTCCATGTAATACATGGTATACGCCGTCGTATTTTCCGGTCTTCTCATACGCGCTCATATCCCGTGGATTTTCCACCACCATGATCATCCGGTGATTACGACTGGGATTGGCGCAGATGGGACATAATTCCTGATCGGTAAGCGTCAGGCATTCTTTGCAGTAACGGATGGTTTTTCTCGCTTTTACCATGGTATCTGCCAGTTTTTCCACCCGCTCCTGCGGCATATCGATAATATGAAAAGCCAGCCGCTGGGCTGTCTTGGCGCCGATTCCCGGCAGGGATGACAGCTGCTCCACTAACTGGCCAATCTGATTGCTGTAATATTCCATCAGAACGGAAGTCCTCCGCCCAGGCCGCCGGTCAGTTTTGCCATGTTGGCTGCGGATGCTTCGTCTGCTTTTCTGAGAGCCTCATTGGTTGCTGCCATAATCAGGTCTTCCAGCATCTCTACATCATCCGGATCCACTGCTTCCGGATCCAGTTTGACTTTGGTCACTTCTTTTTTACCGGTTACCGTTACTTCTACGGCTCCGCCGCCTGCTGCTGCCGTGAACTCTTTGCTCTCCAGCTCTTTGGCGCTCTCCTCCATCTGGCGCTGCATACGCTGTGCCTGTTTCATTAAATTACTCATGTTTCCGGGCATTCCGCCTCCCGGAAATCCACCTCTTTTTGCCATATTTTAAAATCCTCCTGTCTGTTTTATCTATCAGAATCCTGCAGATTATTCTGCAGGGTTACTCTGCGTCTATTTCAATTTCCATATCAATGAGCCCCGATAAATCCGCTACCGGCTCCTGGGGTCTTGGATCATTATGGGGAGTGTGCACCTGGAATTTCATATGCACGCCAAGCTCCCGCTCCACCAGCGCTTCCAGATCTGCTGCCAGCGCCTGTTCATCCACCGGAAGTTCCCTTCCGAGAATTACCTGAACTCCGGTTCCATCCGGCAGTTCCCTGCAGACCGCATCCTTTAACTGCTGGCTCTGCATACCGCCCATTTTTCTGCGGAGTTCCTGAAAACGTCCCATAAACATCTGCACATCCTGGGACATGGCTTCCTTTGGCAGTTTTTTTGCCTTTTGTGGCATCGGCTCCTGCTGTGCTGCTGCCTGCTGAGGCATCACGCCTGCCGGAATTCCCTGTTCCAGCTTCTGCTCAATCTGGGCAATCCGCTGAAGAATGGAATCATAATTCTGCTCCATGGCCGGCCTGCACAGTTTAATCATGGCAATCTCCACCAGCACCCGCTTCTGGGTTGCATAGCGGAGCTGTCCGGACAATTCCGAAAAGACACGGATATACCGCATCAATGTCTCCGGATCTGCAAGCTGCGCTTCTTCCTTCATGCGGGCCAGATTTTCCCCGGATACATCCAGCATCTCCGCCATGCCTTCATCGGTGCGGAGCATGAGAAGATTTCTCAGATACCAGATAAAATCCAGTGTAAACTGGGACAGTTCCCGTCCCTGAAGGATAATCTGTTCCACTTCCTGAATGACTGAGGTCAGTTCCTGCTTGCAGATCTTCCGGAACAAACTGCTGAACACATCAATGTCGACAGCTCCCAGCACTTCCAGTACGTGATCATAGGTCAGCTTCTGTCCCAGATAAAATGCAATACACTGATCCAGAAGACTTAAGGCGTCTCGCATGGAACCGTCTGCCGCCTTTGCAATATACGTCAGCGCCCGGTCTTCCACATCCACCTGCTCCGTGTCCATGAGTTCCTTTAATCTGGCGGTAATGGTTTCCGTGGTGATTCTGCGGAAATCATATCTCTGACATCTGGAGAGAATCGTCACAGGAATCTTGTGAGCCTCCGTGGTTGCCAGAATAAAAATCACATAAGAAGGCGGCTCTTCCAGCGTCTTCAACAATGCGTTGAACGCGCCGATGGAGAGCATATGCACCTCGTCAATAATGTAGACTTTGTATTTTCCCTCCGTGGGGGAATAAGCGACTTCATCCCGGATCTCACGGATATTATCCACGCCGTTGTTGGAGGCGGCGTCGATCTCAATGACATTCATGGAGGCACCGGAAGCAATGGCCCGGCAGGATGCACATTCCCCGCAGGGATTTCCATCCACCGGATGCTCACAGTTGACTGCTTTTGCAAAGATCTTTGCCACCGTTGTCTTACCGGTACCTCTGGTACCGCAGAACAGATACGCATGTCCGATCCGGTCCGCCATAATCTGGTTTTTTAATGTTGTTACAATGTGATCCTGCCCCTTGACATCCGAAAACTCAGAGGGACGGAATTTCCGATATAATGCTGTATAAGACATCTTAATCTCCAAAACTGATGCCAATCATCTTGGCTTCTTCTATAATTCCGGAAGAGGGGTCTACCATCTTCAGCTTGCCTGCTGCCTCTTCCAGCGGAATCTTACAGGTCTCCCCATTGACAATTCCTACCATATAGCCATACTCTTCATCAACGATGAGTCTGGCTGCTCTTGCTCCCAGACGGGTAGAAATCACCCGGTCGTAAGGATCCGGGGAACCGCCTCTCTGCATATGGCCCGGTACGGTCACGCGCACATCCGCGCCGGTACGCTCCTTAATCTGCTCTGCCAGTTCATAGGAAACGGACGGATACTGATAATTGGCCATCTTATTTTTATATTCTTTTTTGGACAGGGCTGCATCTTCCTTGGAAATCGCGCCTTCTGCCACTGCCAGAATGGTAAAGCCTTTTTTCGCTTTATTTCGTTTCTCAATGGCATCGCAGACTTTATTAATATCATAAGGAATCTCCGGAATCAGAACAATGTCTGCTCCGCCCGCAATTCCTGCATGGATCGTCAGCCATCCTACCTTATGTCCCATTACCTCTACAATAAAAACACGTCCATGGGAAGCCGCTGTGGTGTGGATACAGTCGATACATTCCGTGGCAATGTCTGCCGCACTCTGGAAACCAAAAGTCATGTCCGTTCCCCAGATATCGTTGTCGATGGTCTTCGGAAGATGAATAATATTCAATCCTTCCTCTCTCAGAAGATTTGCCGTCTTCTGTGTACCATTTCCTCCCAGAATCACCAGACAGTCCAGATCCAGTCTGCGGTAATTCTGCTTCATGGCTGCCACCTTATCCAAACCGTTCTCATCTGGAACACGCATGGTCTTAAATGCCTGACGGGAACTTCCGAGAATGGTGCCGCCTCTTGTCAGGATTCCGGAAAAATCCCTTGCCGTCAGCAGACGATACTCATTATAGATCAGACCCTTATAGCCCTCCTCAAAACCGTAAATCTCCACATCGCCGCCAAGTTCATTATATAATCCTTTTCCCACGCCACGCATGGTCGCGTTCAGCGCCTGACAGTCACCGCCGCTTGTTAAAATGCCCACTCTCTTCATATTCCACACACTCCTTCGTCTTCAGGTTTCGCAAAATACTCATATGGTTTTATTATACCCTACGAACCCGGTTTTCACAATAGTTGCAATCATTTCCTGAAATCGGTATACTGATATCAAATATCGACGGTCAGCTAGGAAAATGCTGGCTCAGGATGGGAGTACAGACAAAAACATGATATTTGATACACATGCACATTATGACGACAGTGCTTTTGATGAAGATAGAGAGACACTTCTGGCGTCTTTACAGAGCCAGGAAGTAGGAACCGTGGTAAATTCCGGGGCAAGCCTGGATGGTTGCCGCAGAACCATCGAACTGACAGAACAGTATCCGTTTATTTACGGAGCCCTTGGCGTACATCCGGATGAGGTTGGCGAGTTAAATGAGGAAACTTTTTCCTGGCTCCGCGAACAGCTGAAGCGGCCGAAGATCGTGGCCGTAGGTGAGATCGGGCTTGACTATTACTGGGACAAAGAAAAAAGAGAAGTCCAGAAAGAATGGTTCATCCGGCAGCTCCGCCTGGCAGGAGAACTGAAGAAACCGGTGGTCATTCACAGCCGGGAAGCGGCAGCGGACACCATGGAGATTTTAAAGGCGGAAGTAACCGATGAGATTTCCTATGAAATGCACTGCTATTCCTATTCGCCGGAGATGGCAAGGGAATATCTGAAGATGGGATTTTATCTGGGAATCGGCGGAGTCCTGACCTTTAAAAACGCGAAAAAACTAAAGGAAGTGGTGGAGGAAGCGCCGATCGAGAGACTGCTTCTGGAGACGGACTGCCCGTATCTGGCACCGGTACCCAACCGTGGCAAACGAAACGATTCCACCAACATTCATTATGTGGCGGAAGAACTGGCGAAGATCAAAGGAATGACCGCAGAAGAAGTCATCCGCATTACAGAGGAAAACGCAAAAAGATTTTACAGAATATCGGAGGAGAACGCATGAGCAGACCGGAGCCAACTCTTGGAAATCCCAAGAATACTATAGAGATTTTACAGAAATATAAGTTTGTATTTCAGAAGAAATTCGGACAGAATTTCCTGATTGATGAACATGTGCTGGAGAAAATCATCAGCGCGGCGGGAATCGGCCCGGATGATTTTGTAGTGGAGATCGGTCCCGGCATCGGAACCATGACCCAGTATCTGGCCCATGCTGCACGCGGCGTGGCTGCGGTAGAGATCGACAAGGCACTGATCCCGATTCTTCAGGACACATTGTCGGCCTATGACAATGTATCCGTCATCAATGAGGATGTTCTGAAAGTTGATTTAAAAGAACTGGCAGAGAACATGAATGGAGGCCGTCCGGTAAAGGTAGTGGCGAATCTTCCATATTATATTACCACTCCTATTATTATGGGACTCTTTGAAAGCCATGTGCCGGTAGAGAGTATTACGGTCATGGTACAGAAAGAAGTGGCAGAGCGCATGCAGGCAGGACCGGGAACCAAGGATTACGGCGCGTTATCCCTGGCTGTTCAGTATTATGCAGAGCCCTATATTGTAGCCAATGTGCCGCCTAACTGTTTTATGCCGCGGCCGAATGTAGGATCTGCGGTTATCCGTCTGCAGGTACATGAAAATCCTGATGTGAAGGTGCAGGATGAAAGCCTTATGTTCCGGATTATCCGTGCATCCTTCAACCAGAGAAGAAAGACGCTGCAGAACAGTATCAGCCATGATCCACAGCTGGGTATCAGCAAAGAAGTGGTTGCCAGAATTCTGGAGGAACTGGGACTCTCTGCAACGATCCGTGGGGAGGCATTAAGCCTCCAGCAGTTTGCCGCATTTTCTGATCTTGCATTAAAGTATAAGTAGAGAACCTGCTGCATAGAATAGTTCTGAGGGACAGGAGGGGTATTCTATGCAGAAATACAGAAGGCAGATTGCATATTTATATGCGTATGAGCATGGGGAACAGCTCTGTACAGCCGGTTTTGTGAAAGCAGAAGAACGGGCCGGACAGTGCAGAATCGCTGTACATTTAAAGGGATACTGTCATCCGGGAGAGGATGCGGGGGAACTGTATATTTATTTTTACCGGAAAAACCAGGCGGTCTGCATTCCGCTGGGGAAGATGGAGCGCAGAAACGGCGCGCTGGAATGGCACGGATGTATGGAAGCGGATGACATTCTGGGAAAGGGCATCTGCTTCGACGAAACCAGAGGAATCCGGGTCTGCCGTCCGGGCGGAAAAGATTATGTGGCGGAATGGGACGACTATCCGGTGGATCCGGCCAGATTTGTGCTGTATCCCAAAGGTGGTCTGAAATGTATCCGCTGCCCGTGGTTTGGAAATTGTGACAGGAGTAACGAGGACGATGCTGACAGAAGAGGAAAAGTATATGAAGGAAGCGATCCGGCAGGCGAAGAAGGCCGGAAAGCTTGATGAAGTGCCCATCGGCTGCGTGATCGTCCGGGACGGAAAGATCATCGCCCGGGGATATAACCGGAGAAATACGGAGAAAAGCACACTGGCCCATGCGGAGATCCAGGCAATCCGGAAAGCCAGTAAAGTGGTAGGGGACTGGCGGCTGGAGGACTGCACCATGTACATTACACTGGAACCCTGTCAGATGTGTGCAGGAGCCATTGTGCAGGCCCGGATACCCAAAGTGGTCATTGGAAGCCGCAATCCCAAAGCCGGGTGCGCCGGTTCGGTACTGGATCTTCTTCATGTACCGGCTTTTAATCATCAGGTGGAACTGGAAGAAGGGGTATTGCAGGAGGAATGTTCCGAAATGCTCACCAGCTTTTTCCGGGAACTGAGAAAGAAAAAGAAAGAAGCCGCCCAGAAAGGCTAAATCATTTGACAAACGGTCAAAAAAAAGCTATACTGAACAGGCATCTTCGGAGATGCAACTGAATATTGTCATAAGATTTCCGTGCAGCCGGGGAGATGGCGGTGCCCTATACCTACAATCCGCCTTAGTGGGGGTGATATCCTGCCCCGGGCTGTTTGGTCGGGAGCTGCCCTGTATAAGTGGCATTGATGTCTGGGTCTTACGCAACAGAAACCCGTGAACCGTGTCAGGTTGGGAACAAAGCAGCACTAAGCGGGACCTTTTGTGTGCCGTGAGGGTGCCTGGGCTGAGTTAACTGTACAGGTAACGTACCGGTCAGCAGTTCAAAGCAGGATGCACGGATTTAAAAAATTGATGCAAAACAGATGATGACTCATCTATTTTGCATTTTTTCATTTATAATCCCACGCAATGTTCTCTCTAACACGACGATATCCAGCGGTTTTCCAATATGTCCATTCATGCCGATCTCAAATGCCTTTTTTCGATCCTCGGCGAAAGCATTTGCAGTCATTGCAACAATGGGAATCTCCGCTTTTCTCTTATCCGGCAAACACCGGATCATCTGTGTGGTTGTATATCCGTCCATATTCGGCATCTGAATATCCATTAAGATAAGTGCATAGGTTCCGGCGGATGCTTTTTCCAGCTTATTCATACAGACAATGCCATCTTCTGCATGATCTACTGAAAATCCCATCTTCTCTAAAATCGCAATTGCAATTTCCGCATTCAGTTCATTGTCCTCTGCCAGAAGAATACGTTTTCCGGCAAAAATTTCAGAATCAGCAGGTTCCATGAATGCCTTTTTCTCATAGTCTTCCGCTATTTTATGTGGTACAGTAACTGCAAATTTTGTTCCTTTTCCCAGTTCACTTTCCACAGTAATCGTTCCGCCCATCAGTTCCACCAGATTCTTAACAATCGCCATTCCTAATCCGGAACCGGGTACCTTTGCCGATGTGGTATCTCTTTCCCGCGCAAACGAATCAAACAGATGCGGTAAAAATTCCTGACTCATACCAATGCCTGTGTCTTCCACTACCGTCTGTATCTTTATATACCCTTCTTTTTCGCATGGTAGTTCCGTTGTTACGATCCTTACAGTTCCTCCGGATGGCGTATACTTTATGGCATTGCTGACAATATTGGTGAGAATCTCCTGCATTTTTGTGCTGTCACAGATTACATGGACATGCTCCACTTCTACCACATGTTCCACTGTCAGATTCTTTTTCCTGGCTTCCATTTCAAAAACATCACAGACATTCCTGACAACGTCACCCACCTTACTGTAATTTTCATCCAGTTCCATCTGCCCGCTTTCAATACGCGCCATATCCAGTGCATTATTGATAATGGAAAGAAGTAAATTACTTGATTTCTCAATCATCTCCTGATAATGAATCATTTCAGGATCTGTAGTACGTTCACGCATCAGTTTCGTATATCCAAGGATCGCATTCATCGGAGTCCGGATATCATGCGATATATTC
>CAVCTH010000029.1:0-17017 GCA_963604695.1 Clostridiales bacterium
ATAATACCTATATAGAAAACTGTATTGTGGAGAGCCGGGATACCATCCGTGCGAACTCCAGGTTTGTGGGAGAGGAAGGAGTCAGGGTCGTCATCGAAAAAAATGACAGATATATGATGTAAGTTCCACCAATAAAAAGAGATTACGAGGAAAGATTTATGAAGATTACAGATGTACGGATTCGGAAAGTAGCAAAAGACGGAAAAATGAAAGCGGTAGTATCCATTACCCTTGATGGTGAATTTGTAGTTCACGACATCAAAGTCATAGAGGGAGAAAAGGGACTCTTTATTGCAATGCCCAGCAGAAAGGCGTCTGATGGAGAATACAGGGATATTGCCCATCCGATCAATTCTTCAACGCGTGACACGATTCAGATGACGATTCTTGAAAAATATCAGGAATCCCTGATGGAAGCTGCAGTATAAAATTCAGGTAACTATTCAGACAGAACAGCCCCGCAGCCAGAGAGACTGCGGGGCTGTTTTTACATCAATACGAAGGAAACCATTGCAATCTAAGATGGGGTGGGGTAGAATAGTTACAAAAATTGTTTGCCAGGAGAGGAACGGTAACATGGAACTTTTAAAAGAACGAATCCGTAAAGACGGTGTGATGAAACCGGGTAATGTACTGAAGGTGGATAGCTTTCTGAACCATCAGATGGATGTGAAGCTGTTTAATGAAATGGGAAAAGAATTCAAACGCAGGTTTGAAGGCACTAAAATTGATAAAATCCTGACCATCGAGGCTTCCGGTATCGGAATTGCAGCGGTTGTAGCGCAATATTTTGATTGTCCGGTTGTATTTGCGAAGAAATCCCAGTCCATCAATCTGGACGGAACCATGCTTTCTTCCCAGATTGAGTCTTTTACCCACAAACGGAAATATGAAGTAATCGTGGCAAGCCGTTTTATTCATCCTGATGAAAATATCCTGATTATCGATGACTTTATGGCTAATGGGTGTGCAGCAGCAGGTCTGTGCGAGATCGTGGAGGCAGCACATGCCCATGTGGCAGGGATCGGTATTGCCATTGAGAAAGGCTTCCAGCACGGAGGCGCCATGCTCCGTGACCGTGGATACCGTGTGGAGTCTCTTGCCATTGTGGAAGAGATGGATCCGGAGACCCAGACCATTCGTTTCCGGGATGACGACTAAATCAAGTGAGAACGCAAGAGGGACTGTACCTGAAGGTACAGTCCCTTTTGTGTTCTATAAGATTATTTCTCACAAAGCTCGTCAGCCAGTTTTGCAATGGCAGCGCGGCTGGTATCGTTCAGAGCAGATTTGATCTGAACGGTCGTTTCTGCAAAAGTGATATTTTTGCTCTTCTCAAACATCTGGGTCATGACTTTGGCAGCGGTAAGCGCCCAGCTTCCGTTTTCCATGAGGGCAACTTTGCGGTTCTGGAAATTCCGCTCGGTCAAATGGTCGATGAAATCACGCATGCACGGATAAACGCCTGCGTTGTAGGTGATGGTCGCCAGGACCAGTTTGCTGTAGCGGAAGGCATCGGCAACCGCCTGGGCGGTATCGCATCTTGCCAGATCATAGACTACCACTTTTTCACCCTTTGCCTGCAGTTCGCTGGCCAGCAGCTCGGCAGCTTCTTTGGTGTGGCCGTAAACAGAAGCGTAAGCGACAACAACGCCGTCCTCTTCTGGCTGGTAGGAAGACCAGAGATCGTACAGATGCAGGTAATGTCCCAAATCCTCTTTCAGAACCGGGCCGTGCAGCGGGCAGATCATCTGAATATCCAGAGTGGCTGCTTTCTTCAGAAGTTTCTGTACCTGCATGCCATATTTTCCCACAATTCCGATAAAATAACGGCGGGATTCGTCGTCCCACGGTTCGTCCACATCCAGAGCACCGAATTTTCCGAAACCGTCTGCGGAGAACAGCACTTTGTCACAGGTATCATAGGTGACGATGACTTCCGGCCAGTGTACCATGGGTGCTTCCACGAAGGACAGGGTGTGTTTGCCGAGAGCCAGGGTATCGCCTTCTTTTACTACGGTACGGCGGTCTGTGTATTCTGTTCCAAAGAACTGTCCGATCATGGTAAATGCTTTGGCGCTGGAGACTATGGTGGTATTTTTATAAACATCCATGAAAGCGGCAATATTTGCGGAGTGATCCGGCTCCATGTGCTGAATGACCAGATAATCCGGCTCCCGGTCTCCTAAGAGATCTTTGATGTTCTTCAGCCACTCGTCACAGAAGTGCGCGTCTACCGTATCCATGACAGTCACCTTCTCATCGAGAATGACATAGGAGTTGTAGGACATGCCGTTTGGCACCACGTACTGTCCTTCAAATAAATCTACCTGATGATCATTCACACCTACGTATTTAATATCGTTGGTTATTTCCATTAGTTATTTCTCCTTTCCTGCGGCGTGCCCGTGTTCGGGCGTCGATAGGCTTATTATAGCATGCCGTGCGGCATCTGGAAAGAACTTCAAAAGGGGCGGACGCATATAGATAATTATAGATAGAAAGAAGAGGGGAGCGTCAGACGCATGAAGGAAACCGGTGAATGGAATCCTTATTATATGAATTCACCGTATGGGTTCTGCCAGGAGCAGAGGATCTTTCCCTGGCTTTATCCGTATGGAAATCAGATGAATTACTGGAGACTCTGGAATACTCCGGAGAAAATGGAAGAGGAGGCGGATGCCAGAAGACTTTCCGAGCTGTATCCCATTATGGCCCGCAGATTACAGCCCTATGTGGAGGAAATCTGTGCCCAGCTGGAATATCCGGGCAGCATGATGTATGACGAATATCCGGATCAGCTGTCTCTGATGAAAAAGAGCAGGGAGATCTGGGATCTGGCACAGGAGCGGGAACAGTTCGGGGAGCACACTCCGGAATGGGAGCAGGTCCAGGATCTGATCGGTGTTTTGCTGCTGCAGGAGATGCTGCGGAGAAGAAAAAAACAGAGAATGCAGGGCGGAACCGGGATTCTGCTTGGAAAGTAATTGACACCTTTGCCGGGTGATAGTAAACTGACTACATGAAAAGTGACAGATAAAGGGCCGATTGTTTTCCAGAGAGAACAGTTGGCTTTTTCCAAAAGGGAGAATTATATGAGAAAAAATTTGATCAAAACAGGAAGCATTATCCTGTCATTCCTGGCAGGTATTCTGCTCATGAGTTTCATGACGCGGATGGGCAACCGGGATATGACGACGACCATGGCGGATGCGACGCTTCCGGTTCTGTATGCGGAGTTGAATGGACAGCTGTGCAATGAGACACACGGCTATGTGGAAGAGATGGACGGGCGTTATATGAAAGATACCATCGCGGCCGTTTCGTCGGATCACCAGTTACAGCTGGCCCTGGAAAAATATAACGCGCAGGTGAAAAATGTCTCCTACGAAGTCCGTACCATGGATCAGAGCAGACTGATCCAGAACGGGCAGGAACTGACAGGCGAGGATGACGGCCAGTATCTGCGCTATACATTGACACTCAAAGATTTGCTGGAAAAGGAACAGGATTACCTTCTGATTCTGCAGGTAGAGACGGAGTCACAGCCATCTGTTTATTATTATATGCAGCTGACCTATCTGGGGGACAACCATCTGAAGGAGTGCATGGATTTTGCCCAGGAATTTCATCAGGTAACAGTGGAAAAGCAGACGGACAGCAGTTATTTAAGTTATCTGGAACCCAACGGCACCATGGATGGAAAAAGCCTTGGCTATGTCAATATCCATTCCCGTTCCGGCCCGGTGACCTGGGGTGATATGCCGGTATCCCAGACAACGGATACGAAAGTGCAGTTTACGGATGTAACGTCGGATGTGGCGTCCATGATTCTGGCCTATGAAATTGAAAATACGGACACCAAAGAGACCTATCAGGTGGAGGAGTCCGTCCGGGTACGCTATACGTCATCCCGTATGTATCTGCTGGCCTATGAGCGGACGGCGGATCAGGTCTTTACTCCGGGCAAGCAGCTGACGGAGGATGGAAAGGTATCGTTCGGTATTCAGAGCGGAGAGATCCAGAGTAAAAAGAATAAAGAAGAAAATGTGGTGGGATTTGTGCAGCAGGGGCAGCTTTGGTGCTACGATTTCGGACAGAACCGGTTGAGCATGGTTTATGGCTTCCAGACCGGATCCGATGAGAGGGGCGCCTACAATGCCCATAATTTCCGGATCCTGAAAATGGAAGATTCGGGAAGCATGAATTTCCTGGTGTACGGCTACATTGACAGGGGTAACTATGAAGGCCGGAGCGGTATTCTGTTATGCCGGTATGATGCGCTGGTCAATACAGTGGAAGAACAGTTCTTCCTGCCGTCTGACAAGCCCTTCAGTGCTATGAAGGAAGACGTGGGCAAACTGGCAGTGGAAAATAACGACGGCATGGCATGGCTTTCTTATAAAGGAATGATTCTGCAGATTGATCTGTCGGATTGTTCCGTGAAGGTGCTGGCAGAAAATATTGATGAAAGCCGGATTCAGGTATCCGACAGCGGCCAGGGCGCCGCATGGACGGACGACACGGCAGAGCAGATTTACCTTCTGGATACGGAGACCGCCCAGATGAAACAGATCCGTGCCGACAGCGGCGAACGGGTCCGCGCCCTTGGTTTTATGGAGGAAGATTTTATCTACGGAACCGCCCGTCAGGGAGATATTCAGGAGGATATGACCGGACAGGAGATCTTCCCCATGTACCGGGTGATCATTAAGAATCATAACGGCGGCGAAGTGCGGGAATTCGAGTATGGTTCCAAAGGAAAATATGTGACGGATATTTCCATTGTGGAGAACCGGATTGATCTGTCCTGTGTCCAGATGGCAGGGGACGGAAGCCTTGCGGAGGCATTGCCGGAGCCGATCACCTATACCAGTGAAAAGACCGCCACTCTTCTTAGCTGGAAGACGGTTTATGATGAAGTAAAGAGAAATGAGCAGATCCTCAATTACAGCGGAACGGTGAAGACCGGAAATATGAAGCGGCCGAAGGTGAAACTGGTCATCTTCGAGGGCAGCCGGACGCTGGAACTGGAAAGCACCGGAACCGAGCGGTATCTGGCTTATGCCTTTGACGGTCAGACGGAGAGCTTTGATACCTTGTCGGAGAGTGTGCAGTGGGCATATGACCATATGGGCTCGGTATGGAAAGACGGTACCTGCTTCTGGAGCAGAGGAACCCGGCAGACGAGAGTCACCTTAAGCGGCTTCGAGGAAGCGGAAGAGGCAGGAACCGGAAGTGCACTGGAACAGTGCATCCAGAGAATGCTCCGCCAGAAGCAGATTTACACGGAGGTCGCAGCAGAGACGGCAGCAGGCACGCCCATCTGGAAAATCTGTGAGCAGGAACTGGGAGATGACAGCTGTATTCTCTCTGGCTGTACGCTTGATATGGCGCTCTATTATGTAGACCAGGGAATGCCGGTGACGGCGGCGACCGGTGATGGAGCGGTGCTGATGGTAGGCTATGATCCGCAGAATGTGATTTTGTGGACACCGGGACAGACGGAACTTCGGACCATGGGAAGAGGAGATGCGTCCACTGCATTTGCAGAGGGAGGAAATCTGTTCTTTACCAGTCTAAAATAAGAGTAAGTTTTTCTAAGGTATTGCTTTTCGTAGAAACGTCTTGTATAATTGTATACAATTATGCAAGACGTTTTTTTGGAGGTGTCTATGATTCAGTTATATGATGGCGGTGCTTACGTCCTCAATGGAACGGAAATCATTGCCGATACAGCAGAAGGTGCATCCATCTTAGCCGGAAAACTGGGAAATGTTCCGGCGAAGGAAGAGGCAAAGAAACAGACTATTGCCTATGGAATTTTGAAAGATCACAATACGTCAGGCAATATGGACAAGCTGAAGATCCGGTTTGACAAGCTGACGTCCCATGATATTACGTTTGTGGGAATTATCCAGACGGCCCGCGCGTCAGGCCTTGAGAAATTTCCCATGCCTTATGTTCTGACCAACTGCCACAACAGTCTCTGTGCAGTGGGCGGAACCATCAATGAGGATGACCACATGTTTGGACTGACCTGTGCCAAGAAATACGGCGGTGTCTATGTACCGCCTCATCAGGCAGTCATCCATCAGTTTGCCAGAGAGATGCTGGCAGGCGGCGGAAAAATGATTCTTGGTTCTGACAGCCATACTCGTTACGGCGCGCTGGGAACCATGGCCATGGGTGAGGGCGGTCCGGAGCTGGTAAAACAGCTGCTGAATCAGACCTATGATATTTCCATGCCGGGGGTAGTCGGTGTCTATCTGACCGGAAGTCCCATGAAGGGTGTCGGTCCTCAGGATGTGGCGCTGGCCATTATCAAAGCGGTCTTTGAGTGCGGCTATGTCAATAACAAAGTCATGGAGTTCATTGGAGACGGCGTTGCAAACTTAAGTGCAGACTTCCGTATCGGCGTGGATGTTATGACTACGGAGACCACCTGTCTGTCTTCCATCTGGAGAACCGATGAGAAGATTCAGGAGTTCTATGAGATTCACGGAAGAGCCGGTGATTACAAAGAGCTGAATCCGGGACCGGTGGCTTACTATGACGGCATGATCGTCGTAAACTTAAGCGAGATCAAACCGATGATTGCCATGCCGTTCCATCCGAGCAATGCTTATACCATCGAAGAGTTGAATGCAAATCTGGATGATATTCTGGCGGACTGCGAGGCCCGCGGAAGAGTGAGCCTTGGCGATCAGGTACATTTTTCACTGCGAGACAAGGTGAGAAATGGAAAACTCTACGTAGATCAGGGAATTATTGCAGGATGTGCAGGCGGCGGATTTGAAAATATCTGTGCAGCTGCGGATATCCTGAAAGGAAGAAGCATCGGTGCAGATGAATTTACCTTAAGCGTTTACCCGGCATCCATGCCGGTTTATATGGAACTTATTAAAAATGGTTCCGCAGCTATGCTGATGGAGACGGGAGCAGTCTTAAAGACCGCATTCTGTGGACCGTGCTTCGGTGCAGGCGATACCCCGTCCAACAATGGATTCAGTATCCGTCATTCCACCAGAAACTTCCCGAACCGTGAAGGTTCCAAGCTGCAGAATGGCCAGATTGCATCCGTGGCACTGATGGATGCCCGTTCCATTGCCGCAACCGCAGCCAACAAGGGTTACCTGACCGCAGCAACGGATCTGGATGTGGAGTTCCGCAATCCGAAATATTTCTTCGACAGCAAGATCTACGAGAACCGTGTCTTTGACAGCAAGGGTGTGGCAGATCCGTCTGTAGAGATTCACTTTGGTCCGAACATCAAAGACTGGCCGGCTATGAGCGCGCTGCCGGAGTATCTGGTGCTGAAAGTGGTATCCGAGATTCACGATCCGGTTACCACTACCGACGAGCTGATTCCGTCCGGCGAGACGTCTTCCTATCGTTCCAACCCGCTGGGACTGGCAGAATTTACCCTGTCCAGAAAAGATCCGGCCTATGTGGGACGTGCGAAAGAAATCCAGAAAGCGCAGAAAGCCATCGAGGCAGGCACCTGCCCGCTGGATGCAGTACCGGAGCTGAAAGCAGTGATGGATGCGGTACACACCAAATATCCGGAAGCAGGAAAAGGCAATCTCGGTGTGGGAAGTACCATCTTCGCTGTAAAACCGGGAGATGGATCTGCAAGAGAGCAGGCGGCTTCCTGCCAGAAGGTACTGGGCGGCTGGGCAAACATTGCCAACAGCTATGCCACCAAGCGTTATCGTTCCAACCTCATCAACTGGGGTATGCTGCCATTCCTTATCGACGAGGGCGCGCTGCCGTTTAAGAATGGAGATTACCTCTTCGTTCCGCATATTACGGAAGCAGTAAAGAACGGGGCAAAAGAAGCGGAAGCCTATGTGGCAGAGGGAGATACACTGAAGCCATTTACATTGAAATTAGGAGAAATGACCGCAGAAGAGCGGGAGATTATTCTGAAAGGCTGTCTCATTAATTACAACCGTGTATAAAGAAGCGAATAAAAAAGAGGATGGGGAATCTTATGATTCCCCATCCTCTTTTTCTGCCTTGCTGAGAGAGAAGATAAATTCTGTGCCCACACCTTCGGTGCTGACTACGTTAATATTTTCTCCATGCAGCTGGATGATTTCTTTTACAATGGCAAGGCCAAGGCCGGTGCCTTTTTTATCTTTTCCGCGGGACAGGTCTGTCTTGTAGAAACGTTCCCAGATTTTTTTGATGCTGTCCCTGGGAATACCAATACCCGTGTCCCGGACAGAGACGAAAATCTTCTCGTAGCGGGAGGTGGTCTCAATGGTAATCGTAGAGTCGTTATGGCTGAACTTGATCGCGTTGTCGATCAGGTTGTAAAGCACCTGCTGGATCTTGGACATGTCCGCGTAAACCACAGAATGCCAGTCGGAAAACAGAAGATCAATTTTGATATTTTTCGCCGTGCAGGTGCCTTCAAAAGCAGCTGCGGTATTTTTAATGACGGCGTTAATGTCAAATTCGGTCTTGTTCAGCCGGTTCTGCTTCGGATCCATGGAGTTGAGAACCAGAAGGTTATGGGTGAGACCCGTGAGCCGCTCTGTTTCCCGAAGGACGATATTCAGGTATTTTCCCTGCATTTCCGGCGGAATGGTTCCGTCCAGAATCGCTTCGATATATCCCTTGATGGAAGTCAGCGGGGATCGGAAGTCGTGGGATACATTGGAAATCAGCTTCCGCTGGTCTTCATCATAATCCCGGAGGGCTCCCGCCATAAAGTCCATGGTATGGGCCAGATAGCCGAGCTCATCATCCCGTTCCAGGGAGATGGGCGTCTGGAAATTTCCGATGGCATAATCTCCGGCAGCTTTCCGGAGTTTGCGGAGCGGGTAATAGACGATCAGCCAGTTGGCAGCGGCGAATAACAGCGCCAGGACTGCTAGTGCGATGAACGTAATATAGTAGGGAAGCAGATAGCTTTCTTTCTCATGGGTCAGCACCGTCAGCGGAACGTGAATGGCAATATAGCCACGCACATGATAATTATGGGAGACCGGAATGAGCACGCTCAGGGATTCTTCGGAAAGGGTTCCAAAGAAATCTCCGGTGGTGTAATAGCTGCCGCCGGGAAGGACCGGGTCAAATCCGGCAATATCCTCATGCATATCTCTGGAAGTGGATTCGGAAGAGTCCAGAATGATGACCCCATCGGTATTGATGAGCCAGATCCGGGCATTCAGGTAAATGCTGAGGGCCTTCAAGTGAGAGCGGACAGTGGAAAATTTCTGCTGGGTCTCCTGCTGTTCAAAATAATTTCCCACATACTGGTCGGACATGTAGATTCCTTCCTGATAGAAAGCAGATGCCTTTTCCCGGACCACCTGGTTCATGATCAGCTGGGAAGTGACCGTGGAGATCAGAAGAAAACAGCTGACGCCGAAAATCAGGAAAGAGAGGATGTATTTTTTGGTCAGTGACAGACGCATTATTTCACCTCGAATTTGTAACCGATACCCCATACAGTGGCCAGACGCCATGCCGCATGGTCTTTGATTTTTTCACGAAGCCGTTTAATATGTACATCTACGGTTCGGGTATCCCCGATGTATTCATATCCCCAGATATGATCGAGCAGCTGTTCTCTGGTAAATACCTGATTGGGGGAAGAAGCCAGAAAATAGAGAAGTTCCAGCTCCTTGGGCGGCATATCCACAGTCTCGCCTTTGTAAATGACGGAATAATTGGTCTGGTTGATAATAAGATCCGGGTACTGGACCAGCTTGGAGACCGGAGCCGCATCCTGGCGGGACGGCTGGAACCGGCGCAGCACCGCTTTGACCCGGGCTACCAGTTCCTTGGAATCGAAAGGTTTGATCATGTAGTCGTCAGCGCCCAGCTCCAGTCCCAGCACCTTGTCAAAGACCTCGCCTTTGGCGGACAGCATAATGATGGGAGTGTTGGAGCGGCTGCGGATTTCCCGACAGACCTGATAGCCGTCCATGCCGGGCAGCATCAGATCCAGGAGAATCAGGTTGGGCTGGAAGGTATCGAATACCTGCAGCGCCTGTTCGCCGTCCTCCACAATCTGTACTTCGTAGAACTCTTTGGTCAGATAAAGAGAAATCAGTTCTGCGATATTGGTATCATCATCCACGATGAGAATTTTCTGTTTGGAAGGCATAGTCATTACTCCTTATCTATTTGAATTCTGCAATGGTCACACCGGCGTCACCTTCGCCGAAGGTGCCAAGCCGGAAACTCTTCACATATTTGGAACGTTTCAGCTGCTGATGGACAGCATTTCGGAGGGCTCCGGTACCTTTTCCATGTACAATGCGGACGCTGGGTACATGGGCCAGATAAGCGTCGTCCAGATATTTATCCAGATGTCCCATGGCTTCGTCCACGGTCATGCCGATGAGGTTGATTTCCGTGCTGACGAGAGCGGATTTGGACATGCGGATCTTGCCGCTTCCGGATGTGCTCTTTGCTGCATAGGGCTGCTCTGCTTCTCCGATATATTCCAGATCCCGCAGATTTACCTGGGAACGGAGAATTCCCATCTGTACGAAGAGATCTCCCTTGGCATTGGGCAGAGTGCTGACCGTTCCTTCCAGGTTCAGGCTTAATACCCGTACTTTATCGCCAATGTGAAGCTTGTCTGCTTTTACTTTCTTTTTCGGTTTTGCCGTATTTTTCGACTGGCTCTTTGACTGGGCGGAATCAATCTTTTCCCGCAGTTTGGAACGCTGCTGCTCCATATCCTTGATGGAAATATTGGCTTTTCCGAACTTGTGGAAATTCTTGATGGTCTCGTCCGCGTAGTCCTTTGCTTCCTGCAAAATAGCAGCCGCCTTGTCGTTGGCGTCCTTCAGAAGTTTGTCGCGGCGCTGGTCAATATTTTCCTGCTTGCGCTGCAGTTCATTGCGGAGCTTGCGGATTTCTTCCTTATAGCTCTGGATTTCCATCTGTTCTTTTTCCAGGGTGACACGGCTGTGTTCCAGTTCTGCGATCACGTCCTCAAAGTTTTCATCCTTGGCGCTTAAGTGTGTCTTGGCGTCCTCAATAAGAAAATCCGGAAGTCCCAGGCGGGAAGAAATGGCGAAGGCATTACTCTTTCCGGGAATACCGATGAGCAGACGGTAGGTGGGGCGCAAAGATTCCACATCAAATTCACAGCATGCATTTTCCACGCCTTCCGTAGAAAGGGCATAGATCTTCAGCTCACTGTAGTGCGTGGTTGCCATGGTGCGGATGCCCTGTTTCTGGAGATGGTCCAGAATGGAGACAGCCAGTGCGGCGCCCTCTGTCGGATCTGTTCCGGCGCCCAGCTCATCGAAGAGCACCAGGGAGTTGGTATCCATTTCTTTTAAGATTTTCACAATCGTAGTCATATGGGAGGAGAAGGTACTTAAGCTCTGCTCAATACTCTGCTCGTCTCCGATATCTGCAAATACATTGTCGAACACACCCAGCTCGGAACCTTCGAAGGCCGGAATGTGAAGACCTGCCTGTCCCATAAGGGTGAAGAGGCCGACGGTCTTTAAGGAAACCGTCTTACCACCGGTATTGGGACCGGTGATAATCAGAAGCCGGAAATCATCGCCCAGACGGACGGTGACCGGAACGACCTTTTTGGGATCCAGCAGCGGATGGCGGCCATCTTTAATGCGGATCCGGCGCTGGTCATTGAAAATCGGACGGACGGCGTCCATATCCTTGGCCAGCATGGCTTTTGCAAAAATAAAATCCAGTTCTACCAGAATGTCATAATCTCCGGTAATCTGGTCTGCCCAGGCGGCGGCTTTTTCGCTTAAGTCGGACAGGATCTTTTCCATTTCCTGCTGTTCTTTTAACAGCAGCTCTTTGAATTCATTGTTCAGTTTGACCACGGCCATGGGTTCGATGAACAGGGTGGAACCGGTGGCACTCTGGTCATGGATCATGCCGGGCACCTGGCTTCGGTGTTCTGCTTTGACCGGCAGACAGTAGCGGCCGTCACGCATGGTGATGACGGCATCCTGCAGATAGGTACGCATGGCGCCATTGACCATAGAGGTTAAGGTACTGTGCACTTTGTCGTTCATCTGCCGCATGGAACGGCGGATGGAGAAAAGAGCCGGGCTTGCGTCGTCTGCCATCTCATCGTCTGCCAGAATGCAGCGGCGGATTTCCTTTGCCAGCGCGGGAACCGGATCCAGGAATCCAAAGGATTCATCCAGAGAATCGGCTTTCTCGTCTGCATTTTCATGCGCGCCGTACTGCTGTACCTTGTCTGCAGTCTCCAGAAGAGACATGATCTGGCGCAGTTCGCCCATGCCGAGAATGCCGCCGATCTGAAGACGCTTGATGGAACCGCGGACATCGCGGATGCCGCCGAAGGAAACGCTGCCCTTCTGATAGACGCGTCTGAGTGCGTCTGCGGTCTGTGTCTGAGCACGCTCAATTTCCCAGAGGGAAGCGGAAGGCTGTAGTTTCTCACAGCGTTCTTTTGCTCCCGCGGAAGCGGCGTGTTCGGTTAATCTATGAATAATTTTATCGTATTCCAGTGTTTTTAAAGCTTTCTGATTCATAAAATCCTCCCATTACGGAATTATTTTACCCCATTTACCGGGGAATGAAAAGCAGAATTATGGACATCAAAAGGGAAAAATAGTATAATGCTGACAGGAACTGGCCAAATGACAGGCCGACAGTGCATCATTTCCCGACGGAGGTCTATATGGGAGAGGAAAATAAGGAAAAAGGCACCGGTTACTCATTTATGCAGGAAAAGGTGAAACAGAGACCGTTTTATAAAAATCCGAAGATCAGGAGAGGACTCGCGGCAGCAGCCTGCGGCGTGCTTTTTGCGCTTGCGGCGGCGCTGGTCTGGTCTGTGCTGATTCCCCGCATCAATAAAAAGGCGGAAGAAAAAGAGATTCAGCCCATTGAACTTCCGGAAGAGGACGTATCCGGAGAGGATGAGACGCAGGATACGGAAACTCCGGTTTACATTACGGAAACGGTCAGCATGGAACTGAATGATTATCATAAAATGTATCAGCAGCTGATGCAGATTGGAAGCCAGGTGGAGAAAAGCCTGGTCAATATTTCTGCGGTTAGCACCGACACGGACTGGTTCGATGAAAGTCTGACCACACAGAATTCTGTATGTGGAACGATTGTGGATGATAACGGCGTGGAGCTTTTGCTTCTGACCCAGTACCATGAGATCCGCAATGCGGAGACACTTCTGGTGACCTTTTATGATCACACCACCGCCCAGGGAACCTTGAAAAAGTATGATAAAAATACAGGACTTGCAGTTGTCGGGGTAAACCTGGGTGATATCGGAGACAGTACCCTTGAAAATGTGGCAGATGCGGAGTTTGGAAGTTCCAAATCCATCCGGAGCGGCGAGCCGGTTCTGGCAGTGGGAAGTCCGCTGGGCAGTTTCGGGTCCATTTTATTTGGAAATGTAACGTCTTCCAATCAGAGTGCGTCTCTTTACGACGGTAATTATAACGTGCTCACCACGGATATTACCAGTGCCGAGGAAGGCAGTGGGGTGCTGGTGAACTGGGATGGCAAGATTGTGGGCATCATTCAGAGTGAGTGTGAGGTCAATGCCCAGAAAAATACCATTCAGGCCTACGGCATTTCCGATATGAAAGCGGTCATTGAACATCTGTCCAATAATCAGGACATGGTTTATATGGGAATTGTGGGAGCAGATGTGACCACCTCTATTTCGGAGGCGGAAAACATTCCCATCGGCGTTTATGTGGCGGAAGTGAGCATGGACTCTCCGGCCATTGCGGCAGGCATCCAGCCGGGAGACATTATTACCGGCATGAGCGGTCAGAATGTGACCAATATGAAGGACGTTATGTCCGTTCTGCTGACCTGCGTCAGCGGACAGAAGATACAGGTGACATTTGAACGGTCATCCAAGAGCGGTTATCAGGAACTGGAGACAACCGTGGAGTTAAAAGTATTGGAATAAAAAACAGGGAGAAAAACGAGAATGAAATATATTGAAAGTTTCCGCGAGGGCGAGCGCATCTCCGGAATTTATCTGTGCAAAAATCGTCAGAGTGCGCTGACCAAGACAGGAAAAGCTTATGAAAATGTAATTCTGCAGGACAAAACCGGTACGGCGGACGCTAAAATCTGGGATCCCAATTCCCAGGGCATTGATGATTTTGCAAATCTGGATTATGTGGATATTGTGGCGGATGTGACCAGTTTTCAGGGACAGATGCAGCTGAATATCAAGCGTGCCAGAAAAGCAAGAGAGGGCGAGTATAATCCGGTAGATTATCTGCCGGTGAGCAGCAAAGATATTAACGAAATGTATCAGGAACTGCTGGGATTTGTGGCAAAGGTGAAAAATCCGTACCTGTCTCAGCTGCTCAAAAGCCTTTTTGTAGAGGATAAGGATTTTGTAAAGGCATTCAAATTCAGCAGTGCGGCAAAGACTGTACACCATGGATTTGTGGGCGGCCTTCTGGAGCATACGTTAAGTGTTACCAAGCTCTGTGACTACTATATCAATTATTATCCCATGATTAACGGGGATCTTCTGTACACGGCAGCTATGTGCCATGATATCGGAAAGGTCTACGAACTGTCCGCTTTCCCGGCAAATGATTATACGGATGAGGGACAGCTGCTGGGCCATATTATGATCGGTGCAGAGATGGTCGGCGAGCGGATCCGCCAGATACCGGGATTCCCGGTAAAACTGGGCAATGAATTAAAGCACTGCATTCTGGCGCATCACGGAGAACTGGAATATGGTTCCCCGAAGAAACCGGCGCTTCTGGAGGCGATTGCGCTGAACTTTGCGGATAATACGGACGCGCATATGCAGACTATGATTGAGGCGCTGAAGGCAGCAGGCGAGAACCAGGGATGGCTTGGCTATAACCGCCTGTTCGAGTCAAATATCAGAAAGACGAGTAAGTAATTGATGAAGAAAGACGATATCATCGAACTGACAATAGAAGATCTCGGCATTGACGGAGAAGGAATCGGAAAAGCCGACGGCATGGCCATCTTTGTAAAAGATGCGGTGGTCGGCGACCGGATTCAGGCAAAGATCATGAAAATGAAAAAACACTATGGTTATGCCCGTCTTATGGAAGTGCTGGAACCGTCACCGGTGCGCTGTGCGCCCCGGTGTCATTTTGCACGCCAATGCGGAGGCTGCCAGCTGCAGGCCATGACCTATGAAGCACAGCTTGAGTTCAAGGCGAAAAAGGTCTGGAACCATCTGACCCGTATCGGGGGACTTGCAGATCTTGCAGTGCCGGAAATCATAGGCATGGAAGATCCGTGGAGATACCGGAATAAGGCACAGTTCCCCTTTGGCACCGACAAGGAAGGCAATGTAGTGACCGGATTCTATGCGGCCCGTTCCCACAATATCATTCCCTGTACGGAATGCTGGCTGGGCGTGGAGGAGAACCGTGAGATTCTGGAGAAGATTCTGGCTCACCTGAAGAAATTCCGGATTCTGACTTATGATGAGAAGACGGGAAAAGGGCTGCTGCGCCATGTGCTGATCCGCAAAGGCTTCACCACTGGCCAGGTGATGGCCTGTCTCATCCTCAACGGAAAGACCATGCCGAAGATGGGGCAGCTGGTGGAATCCCTGCGGGAAATCCCCGGCATGACCAGCATCACCATCAATGTGAATACGAAAAATACCAACGTGATCATGGATACCGAGATGGTTTCCGTCTGGGGACAGGATTACATTACCGATTATATTGGAAATATCAAATATCAGATCTCGCCCCTTTCCTTCTATCAGGTGAACCCGGTGCAGACCCGGAAACTGTATGAGACGGCACTGGAATATGCAGACCTCAAAGGAAATGAGACCGTCTGGGATCTCTACTGCGGTATCGGCACCATTTCGCTCTTCCTGGCGCAGAAAGCCGGAAAAGTCTATGGTGTGGAGATCGTGCCCGAGGCCATCGCGGATGCCAAAGTCAATGCAAAGCTCAATGGTATCACTAACGCAGAATTTTTCGTGGGAAAAGCGGAAGAAGTCCTTCCTGAGAAATATAAAAACGAGGGCATCTACGCCGACGTCATCGTCGTTGACCCGCCCCGCAAAGGCTGTGACCCCGCCGCCCTGGAAACCATGGTCAAAATGCAGCCGGAACGCATCGTGTACGTAAGCTGCGACTCCGCCACCCTGGCAAGAGACGTAAAGTGGCTGGGAGAGCATGGCTATGAAGTAAAGAAAGTGAAGGCCTGTGATATGTTCCCGTCGACCGTGCACGTTGAGACGGTAGTATTGTTGTCGCGTGCAGAGAAGGAGAAACAGCATGGTTAAGTGTAAAATTGAAATTACACAAAGAGAATTGGATGCGTTGATAGAGATATGGTTATTGAGTGAAAAGAATGTCAAGAAAAGGATGATTGGCAGAATTGTATTTGCTATAGTTGCTATTTTGACGGCTCTATTAGCTGTTAGAGGTTATTTTCACTATAAGGTTGGAACTGCTGTGATGTTTGGTGCTCTTTGTGTGTTTTCTGTATTCATGGCAACAGTGGGAGCAACACTAGAGCAAAAACTGATTTTGAAAAAAGCGCAGAATAAAGCAGATGATAGAATGAAGTCGGGAGTAAGAGAGTATGGATTCAGCGAAAGTGGAGTTACGATTGATTCTGAATTCGTACACTCTGAGAGCGACTGGACTGCGTTTAAACTGTGGGGAACGTATAAAGATTATATCTATTTGAGAAGAATTGATGATGGCATGCTTCTTATAAATAAAAATAGCATGACAGGTGATGAACGAAATGAATTAGTAGCGTTGCTGAATGCGAATGTAAAGACAAATTGAAAATGTTAGAAGAGTAATAGAAAGGGATTTCGATAGATTGTCCGGTACGGGATAGTCTGTTGGAGTCCTTTTTATTTATAAAGAATACACATGACAGAATAAAAGAAACTGAGATTGGTGAATAGAATATTTGCGGTCAAAAATTTTGACCGCAAATAAGAAGGTGGTGCGCCCGGCGGCGCACGTTTCTAACCGGTGCAAGTCCGGAATCCGCCTGGTAGTGG
>CAVCTH010000030.1:0-16535 GCA_963604695.1 Clostridiales bacterium
CCCTTACATCCTCCCCATGATACTGCTCGACATCCTTGGTGAGTGCAGATACCGCCTCACTTTCTTTTGCCGACATCTCTATAAATTTACCGGCTTCCAGCAGCCGGTTCGTCATGGTCAGCATCCTGGCTACCCTGGTCATACGGCGCTCGCCTTTTGTCGTACCATAGCTTCTCTTAAACCTGAGGCTGGCATAGTCCTCCATATTCGTCTTCAGCTGCGTCAGATAGCCCATTTTCTTTCCGAAATTTTTTTCATTTTTATAGGCCTTTGCCGCCCTGCGGACACGTTTGTAGGTAGGGGAGTCCGTGATCCTGTTTTTATCTAAAAGTAAGGCATCGATCTCCTGATCCAGAGCCGGGAAGGTGGCATTCTGACGGATATTCATCTGTTCATTATCCATGGCCGTCACCTCTTCCAGGGCCACTCTTGCTTCTTCTTCCAGATTCTTCCAGCTGGATTCCTTCGTCTGCATATTTTGCTGGCTGGCTTTGAGCGTAAGGGTATCCGCAAGCTTCTTATAACTGTCATAGGTGCTGACCCATTCTTTGTTCTCCCTGGTCCTGATATAGTCATTCAGGGCTGCTACATTTGCATGGATCCTTTCAGGCTGTGCATAGACAGCGCCCTCCAGGGGCTGGTTCTGCAGCTGCTGTTGCTGCTGCACCTGCTCCATCTCATCATTGTTATCCACAAGAAGCCAGTCATCCTGCACTTCCCTGAATTGAAACTCCGGCTTCTGTACCTCTTTTTCTTTTAACAATTCTCCCGGTTTCGGCATGGCTTAGTCCTCCTTCATTATATCCTTTTCATATCTTTGTACCCAACAGTCCGTCTGCGGCTCCCCCAGCACATAGGAAAAAAGCCTGCGTACCCTGTCATCATCCATGGCAATATCGATTCCCACATTGTCTGCCGACATTTCCTTAATCACCTGTGTCAGCATGCACAAAATCTCCTGGGGATGCTCCCATCGGGGATTCACATAAATATTCAAAAGCTCCGCCCGCTTCTTCTCCGTATCACTGATACTCAGTAAAATACCGCCATAGATTCTGTCGTTATGGATTGCAAAAACGCTCTTCTCTGTATCAGCCCCCCTTAAAAGTTCTGCCCGGAAGCCTGTCGGCAGCTCCTTGTCCATGCTTCGTGCATAGTAGCGCATCTCCCCCTGGCTCAGGGAGGTGTATTTTTTGACAGATCTTTCCAGATAGGGCTTCAGTGTCCCGCTGGACAGCAGCTGCTGCTTATTATAGGTATAGATATGGCCGTCCTGCATCAGCGGCACAAAATCACAGAGCAGCAGAAAATGGGTAAAATCCCTGATCTGCTCCCTGGGGCCTATGGGCATACAGACGATTCTTTCTATCCCGTTCTGTATAAATATCCGCCCCGCAGCCTCAAGTAAACCTAAAGCACAGCCCTCCTCGCGTTCCTCAGGGCGTGTGAAGATATATACCAGCTCTACGGATTTCTTATCTGCCATCTGCAGGAAAGCGGCAATCGTGAGCACCGGTCCCTGACTGTTTTCCTGGCCGACCATCACCCAGCCGCGGTTCTTTCTGACGCTGCTTACGATATCCTCCGGCAAAAAGGTAAGCCCCTGTGTCACCTCGCCCGGAGCCAGCAAACTATATTCTATCAATGAATCTCCTCCTGTGTGTTTCGTATATTATAGCACTATAAACCCAGATCAGGATACTTTATTCGGAAAGCTTTGATAAATCTTTAGTGAAAAGATTACAGGTCACAGGCAAGCATATACGTGAAAATAACAGATTGTGAGCGGGACTGCGGACGTTCCTTTCACAATCGGTTATTTCCACCGACTGCTTAGTACCTGTAAAGTGTAATGAAAACACGAAGGGCTGTTTAACACCCAATCATAATCTTAATAATCTCCTGATTGGTCTCTTTCATGCCGTCTTTGGCAAGGCGGCCCACGTTCCGGATATTGGCCTCGACGCCTGCACCGACCAGACCGTCACCTGCGTGGAATTCCTGTCCGCACATGTACATATCATATCCCATAATGCCTGCTTCCACTGCGGTTGCAATCTTGGCCGCGCAGGAAGCTTTTGCACCGTCACAAACAATACCGGATACAATAGCAAGGGCATTGACTACCGTATGAATCAGTACTTTGTAGTCGCCGCCTTTCAGGTAGGAAATACCGGCTCCGGCTCCCACACCTGCACTGATGGCACCGCAGAATGCGGAAAGTCTTCCGATGGGTGTCTTCTGGTGAATTGCTGTCAGGTTGGACAGTGCCAGGGCGCGGTACATCTTCTCTTCGGATACGCCCAGTTCTCTTGCAAAGATCACAACCGGTACGGATGCAGTGATACCCTGATTTCCGCTTCCGGAATTGATGACAACCGGCATCTCACAGCCGTTCATACGGGCATCGGATCCGGCTGCCGCCATGGCACGGGCATGGTTGGCCGTTGTATGTTCCAGGGTTTTCCAGATGACCTTTCCGATGTTAGCGCCGTAATCATTGGCCATACCTTCTTCTGCAATAGCCATATTCATACGAAGCTGCGGTTCCAGCATCGGTTTTACGTCTTCTACATCTACCGTATTGATAAAATCCCAGATATGTTCCATATCCAGAAGACTCCGGTCGGTCAGGTTATTTTCCTCTTCTCCCGATACCGGAATATTTTCAAGGATCTCCCCATTTTTCTCAATCCTTACAATGTTGGTATGATAATTGGCAATCCGCACCTTCGCGGAATCCGTCCCCGCATGGACGGTCACCTCAATGTCAAAGGTAATGCCGCTTTCCAGATGCTCCACCGTAATGGGCGTCTGCTCCAGAAACTGTTTGATCTCTTCTACCTGTTCCTCTTTTACATAGGAAATGACCTCCAGCTTCTTTTCCGGGTCACCTGCCACAATCCCGGCTGCCGCTGCCGCCGGAATGCCTTTCAGATGTCCGGTATGCGGCACGATGACCGATTTTACATTTTTGATGATACTTCCGCTGGCCGCCACTTCCACTTTGTCAGGCAGCATCCCCAGTGTCTTTCTCGCCACTGCTGCTGCATAGGCCAGGGCAATCGGCTCGGTACATCCCATGGCCGGTACCAGTTCTTCTTTTAAAATCTGTAAATATGCGCTGTATCTTGCATCCGTTTTATCCATTCCTTACAGCTCCCTTCTGTTCGCTTTCCTGCTTATTCCGTATAGGTCTGATAGACCGCCACATGGTCATAGATGCACCGCCAGCTGCTGTGGGCATCGGCGGTGACGCAGATATAATGTCTGCCGCTGTCTGTCTCCTCATAGCTGGCTGCACAGTTGCCGGACTGGGCTACAAATCCGGTCTTGGCGCAGACCACCGTCCCCTTGGTATCCTTGTCTTCAATCCTTCTTAAAAACCAGTTGGAAACGGTGATTCCTTCCGGGTGCTGTCCCGTCGCACTTGTAGTATAGGTATGGGCTGTCAGTACCTCCCGCGCCAGGTCATTTTCCACCGCGGCCTTTAACATCATGGCCATGTCGTAGATGGTGCAGTAATGGTTTTCATCATACAGTCCCACACAGTTGGTAAAATGGGCCGTGTCGGAAAGTCCCAGTTCTGCAAGCTTTTCATTCATCATATCCACAAAGGCATCCATGGATCCGGCCACATAGCAGGCAAGGCCTGCCGCCGCATCTCCGCCGGAGGGAAGGATGGTGCCATAGAGAAGATCCCTGACGGTGACCGTCTCCTCATCCAGAAAGCCCACTGCACTGCAGTCATGGGAATAGCTGAAATCTGTAATCTCCCTGGTAATGGTAAAGGTATCGTCAAGGTCCGTCACATGCTCTGCGGCCACCAGAACCGTCAGTATCTTCGTCATGGAGGCCGGGCTGATCCGGTCATAGGCGCCCCTCTGGGAGACGATGGTATTATCATCCAGATCCACCAGCAGCGCATAGCTGCTCTGCACCGAATCACTGCCAAGGTAAGTGGTGCTGTCCGTCTCTTTTGCTTCATAGCCGGCCGCAAAGGGCATGGAGGAGGTCTGTACCGATGCAGCTTCCTCCGGCTGTTCTTCCGTGGCGGTGTCTTTCCCCGGGGAATCCGCTTCCGTATCCTCCGCGGATGCTTCAGCCGCAGTGTCCGATGCTTCTGTGATATCCTGTTCCTGCACGGCTTTTTTGTCCTCTTCAGACAGCTGTGCCTTCCCTGTCCGTCCGGCCATCAGCCAGACCGCAGCCGCAAGCAGGAGCACGGCACAGCATCCCATACCGCCCATCACCAGCATCCGTTTTTTTCGCTGCCTTTCCCGGATCCGCATCCGCTTCTCTGCCCGTCTGCGGTTCCTTTCGCTCTGTCTCATTTGTTCTTCTGCTTCATAATCACGCACGCCGGTGCCTCCACTCTTTAACTCTTTTCCGTTCATTTTAGCAGAAAACAGACCCGGTTTCAATGAATGGGATAAAAAAACACAGGCCGGACAGTTTCCTGTCCGGCCTGCGCCATCTTTTGTATGAACTCAGATTAATTCTGCTGGGTATATCCAAAGAAGAAGTATCCAAGCGGGGTATAGTACATACCGCTGATGTTCTCAGACAGCATATACGGGTTGGTATAGAAGTAGATCGGAGCCAGAACAGCGTCCTGTCCGATGAGGATATCCTCAGCCGCATGGAATGCCGTCATACGCTCGCTCTGGTCAGAGGTTGCTTTTGCAGCATCGATGAGAGCATCGTAATCCGGATTGGAATACTGCGCGTCGTTGTTTCCGCCGCCGGTATACCACATATCCAGGAAGGAGCACGGATCGTTGTAGTCAGCAATCCAGCCGTGACGTGCGATCTGGTAATCTCCGTCTTTTCTGCTCTTGATGAATACGTTCCAGTCCTGATTGCTCAGGTTTACGGTAACGCCAAGCTCGGTCTGCCACATATTCTGCAGGGCCTCTGCGATGGATTTGTGACGGTCATCTGTATTGTACATATACTCTACCGCCGGGAATCCCTCGCCGTTGGGATATCCTGCCTCTGCAAGCAGCTCACGGGCCTTGTCGCAGTTTGCCTGATAATCGTCAGCAGATACGCTGTAATACTCGCCGCCTACGGTACGGAAATCATCTCCGTTTGCACCCTCTGCGTCATAGACACCGGACGGTACGAAACCGGTGGCCGGAACCTCTCCGGACTGGGATACGTTCTCTACGATGTAGTTGCGGTCGATTACCAGGGAGAATGCCTGACGTACCAGCGGGTTGGAGAAGATCTCGTCCTCGGTATTGAAGCATACATAGTAGGTTCCGATGTACGGAGCTACCGTGATCTGTCCGGACGCAAGATAATTTGCCATCTCATCCGTCGGGAAGTTCATGATGAAGTTCAACTCACCGCTGTTGTAAGCTGCCAGCATTGCATTGTTGTCATCCAGCAGGGTGTATTTGATGGTATCCGGTCCCAGATTCTCATAATCATAGTAGTTCTCATTTTTTGCAGTGAGAATGTATGCATTATGGGACCACTCGGTCATCTTATAAGCACCATTTCCAACATAGGTCTCCGGGCTGTAGGTCCACTCCTCATTGCCCTCTACGATATCCTGACGTACCGGGAATGCAGCCGGGAATGCCAGAATCTCTTCGAAATACGGGCAGTCATAGGACAGAACCACCTCAAGGGTCTTGTCATCGATGGCTTTAATTCCAAGGGTATCCTTGTCAGCAGAACCATCTGCTACCTCTGCATAGCCCTGTACCATATCCAGCATGTAGCAGTAGTCAGCAGCGGTATCCGGACTTACGAGACGCTTCCAGCTGTATTCGAAATCACCTGCGGTTACGTCCTTTCCGTCAGACCATTTGATACCGTCACGCATGGTAAAGGTGTAGGTAACGGTGCCGTCGTCATTGACTGTCTTCTCATAAGACTCAGCCTGTCCAGGAGCAAGCTCTGCTTCCCCGTTTCCGTTGTCGACCCATTTCATAAGGCCTTCAAACATGTGCTGGATCATGATGGCTCCATCTACGGCAGAGTTTAATGCCGGGTCGATGGTCATCGGCTCAGATGCCAGGCAGACAGCCAGGTTGTATCCGTCAGCGGATGCAGTGGTGTCTGCTGCTTCAGTAGTGGTACTGCTGTCTGCTGCGGATGTGTCGTTGGTGGAACTGCTGCTTCCGCAGGCTGCTGTAGATACTGCCATTACAGAAGCAAGAGCCAGTGCCAGAAACTTTTTCGCATTTTTCATAATACGATCCTCCTTTATTTTCTTCGCGTGATATCCACGCATGTATCAAAAGAACATTTGTTCTGATACGCTTATTGATCCAGAAGATGGCATGCAGCCCAGTGTCCCGGCTCATGCTCTTTGAATGCCGGCGTCTCCATGCTGCAGCGCTCGGTTGCATAGGGACATCTCGTATGGAAACGGCATCCGCTGGGCGGATTCATGGGACTTGGGATATCGCCCTGAAGGACGATTCTCTGTCTCGTTCTGGAAAGCTTCGGGTCCGGTACCGGAACTGCGGAGAGCAGTGTCTGGGTATACGGATGGATGGGATGGCGGTTCAGCTCGTAGCTCTCGCCAAGCTCCACCAGGGAGCCTAAATACATGACGCCGATCCGGTTGGAAATATGGCGGACAACGGACAGGTCATGGGCGATGAACAGATAGGTCAGCCCCATCTCCTCCTGCATGTCCTCCAGCATATTGACCACCTGTGACTGAATGGATACGTCCAGGGCGGAAATCGGCTCGTCACATACGATAAATTCCGGCCTTACTGCCAGGGCGCGGGCGATTCCCACACGCTGCTGCTGTCCGCCGGAGAACTCATGGGGATAGCGGTTGGCATGCTCGGTATTCAGTCCGACCCTGCCAAGCAGTTCTTTGATCCTGTCGGCGCGGTCCTTCCTGGACTGTGCCAGCTTGTGGATATCAATGGCCTCCCCGATGATCTCGCCCACGGTCATACGCGGGTCAAGGGATGCGGAGGGATCCTGGAAAATAATCTGCATCTTTCTGCGGTAGGGCAGCATATTGACTGCCTTCACTTTCCCAAGAGGCTTGCCGTCCGGTCCCAGCGGGTTATCATAGATGGTCTCACCATCATATACGATCCTGCCGCCGGTCGGCTCATGAAGGCGGATAATGGTACGGCCAAGGGTAGTTTTCCCGCATCCGGACTCTCCTACCAGACCAAGAGTCTCTCCCTTTTTAATATAGAAAGAAACATCCTGAACGGCCTGTACGCCGGGTCCCTTCATTCCCTTTACCGGGAAATATTTTCTTAAGTTATTGATCTCAAGAAGAATCTTCTCTTCATTTGCCATCTTACTTCTCCTCCTTGTTCATCTGCTCCTGCACACGCAGCCAGCAGGCAGAACGATGGTTCTCTCCCACTTCCACATAAGGAGGCATTTTCTTCAGGCAGATCTTCATGCAGTGCTCGCAGCGGGGTGCGAAGGGGCATCCCTCCGGCGGATTCAGCATATCCACCGGTGATCCCTCAATCGGAATCAGACGCTCATAGGACTCCGCATCCACACGGGGCATGGAACGGAGCAGTCCCATGGTATAGGGGTGGGCCGGTTCATAGAAGATATCATCTACCGGACCCTGCTCTACAATTCTTCCGGCATACATAACGGATACCTTGTCACAGATATCAGCTACCACGCCCAGATTGTGGGTAATAAAGATAATACCCATGTGGGTCTTCTTCTGCAGGTCCTTCATCAGTTCCAGAATCTGTGCCTGGATGGTAACGTCCAGGGCGGTGGTCGGCTCATCCGCAATCAGAAGCTGTGGATGGCAGATCAGACCCATGGCGATCATTACACGCTGGCGCATGCCGCCGGAGAACTCATGGGGATACTGCTTCATACGCTTCTCCACATTGTTGATACCCACCATCTCCATCATCTCCATGGCGCGCTTCTCAGCGTCTGCCTTGGAAATGCTCCTGTCATGGGCACGCAGAGCCTCCACCAGCTGGTTTCCGATGGTGTACACCGGGTTTAAGCAGGTCATGGGGTTCTGGAAAATCATGGCTACTTTATTTCCGCGGAATGCGGTCATCTGTTCTTTGGTATAGCTTAATACATCCTCTCCCTCGAAGGTAATGGAGCCTCCGATGACTTTTCCGGGAGACTGTAATAATCCCATAATGGAGTAGGCTTCCTGGCTCTTTCCGGAACCGGACTCACCTACGACGCCCATGACCTCTCCGTAGTTCAGGTCATAGGAAATGCCTCCAACTGCTTTTACTTCTCCGGCAGGAGTGAAAAAAGATACGCGAAGGTCTTTTACTTCCAGTAATTTTCCTGTTTTATTCGTCTCTGACATATTCGCTCCTCCCTTCTTATTTCTTCAGCTTCGGATCCAGTGCATCCCGGAGTCCGTCGCCAAACAGGTTGAACGCCAGAATCATCACACTCAGGACAATAGACGGAATAATCAGACGGTAGGTATACGTATACATACCGCTCAGTGCGTCTGTTGCCATGGAGCCAAGGCTGGGAAGCGGTGCCGATACACCGACGCCCAGGTAGGACAGGAAGGACTCCAGGAAAATGGCGGACGGAATCTGCAGGCAGGTGGTGACTACGATCTGTCCGATACAGTTCGGAAGCAGGTGCTGACGGATAATCCTTCCGCCGGATGCGCCCAGTGCGCGGGCTGCAGTCACATACTCCTGCTGCTTCAGCTGCAGGACCTGTCCGCGGATAATACGGCTCATGGTTACCCAGTAGAGCATACCGAAGGCAATGAACATGGAAATCAGGTTGGGTCCCATGACATTGACGAAGGCTTTCAACGGACCGCTTCCTGTATTGACAAATTCGGTCAGGATCGGCTTCAGCGCCGTTGCAATCAGAAGCACCACCAGCATCTCCGGAACTGAGTAAATAAGCTCTACGATCCGCTGCATCACGGCATCCACTTTTCCGCCGCAATAACCGGAAATGGAACCATAGAGGGCGCCGATCACCAGCACCAGAAGCGCTGCACAGATACCGACTGCCATGGACACGCGGGCGCCGTACATCACACGCACCAGAATGTCACGGCCATACATATCCGTACCGAACACATGGGGGAATACGCTCTCGCCTGCTGCTTTCCGCTGCAGCTCTTCATTAGAATATCCAAATAATTTTGCTTTAATGCCAAGCTCCTTACGGACGGCGGCCGGATCGGTATCCTCCTGCTCTCCGGTTCCCTGGGAAGAAACCTTCGCCTTTGCACGGATCATGGCAATGTCCACGCTGGAAAGGGTCTCTCCTTTGGCCTCCGCCTCTGCTTTTGCATTCTCAATCAGGGTATCTACATCCGTCACCTCAGACTGGGTTCTTGCCGCAATCTCCTCTTCCAGACGGGCCTGGTCTTCCAGGGTATAGTGGCAGGGATACAGATTCTCTGCACCGGTGTTAAACTCATCATAGCCATAAGGAACCAGCAGCGGTCCCACAAACGCAAACAGGAACAGGAATATAATCACTCCCAGTGCGATCATGGCTACGGTATTTTTCTTCAGACGTCTCCAGGCATCCTTCCAGTAGGAAACGCTCTGGCGGTCCTGAATGAAATCTTCTTTTTCCTGACGGCTTGCCGGTTCAAAATCCTCCGGAGTCAGCTCCGCAAGAAGGGATTCGATATCCGGCTGAAGGCTGATGGGACAGCGCTTGATCTTCTTGTCTTCTGCCATAGTTACTCTCCTCCCTTGCCAAGGCTGATACGCGGGTCAGCCACTTTATAAAGAATGTCCACTACCACATTCATCAGGATGATAAATGCAGCAAGGAAAATCGTGGTACCCATAATAACCGGGTAGTCACGGTTCTGGATGGACTGTACAAAATAACGTCCCAGTCCGGGAATGGAGAAAACACTCTCCACCACAAAACCACCGCACAGGGTAAATGCAACCTGCGGTCCCAGATAGGTAATCACCGGGATCAGGGCATTCCTCAGGGCGTGCTTGAAAATGATCCTGCTGTTCTTCAGACCTTTTGCCCTTGCCGTCTTAATATACTCCTGATTCAGGGAATCCAGCATGGCGGACCTGGTCTGGCGCGCCGTATAACACATGGGATAAAATCCCAGGGAGAAGCACGGAAGCACATAGGTTCTCCATCCTGCCGACGCATCAAAGATAGTCGGGAACAGTTTGAATCCGGAGATACCGCCTGCCAGTGTTACCAGAAGCACGGAAGCAACCACGAAACTCGGCATGGAAATTCCAAGGGTACAGACCACACGGAGGATACTGTCTGTCAGCTTTCCACGTTTAAATGCAGCCAGACATCCCAGGGGAACACCCACCAGTACCGCCCACGCCAGCGCAATGGCACCGATCTTAGCGGATACCGGGAACATCTCCAGAATGATGCTTAAAACCGGACGGTTCTTCTGCATCTTCAGGGATACGCCGAAATCACCGTGTGCAAGGTTTCCAAGGTATTTGAATAACTGAACGTATACCGGCTGATCCAGTCCGTACTTGGCATTCAGTGCAGCCAGAGTCGCCTCGGTCGGACTCTTCTCACTTAACCAGGGACTTCCCGGAACTGCGTTCATCAGAAGGAAGGTCAGACAGGTTACCAGAAAAATGGTAACAATTGCCATTCCAAGTCTTTTCGCAAAATATTTGCCCATTTCATCACCTACATAAAAATATTTTTGGATCGTCAGTCACGAAAAAACAGCCCGTATCTGTTGTCAGGTAAGGGCTGTCTTGAAAAAACGAACCGCATTGAATATTATACCATCAAATGATAGAAATTTCAATGTTACGTTCTACTGATTTTCGTCATTTTTTCATGGTATGATTTCACATTTCTGTAAATTATCCTGAGAATTTACCAGATCCGAACTGCTCCACAATCCGAAGCAGCATTTCTGTGATCTTTTCCATGGACTGAACGGGCACATACTCATATCTTCCGTGGAAATTGTGTCCGCCTGCACAGAGATTGGGGCACGGCAGTCCCATAAAGGAAAGTCTCGCTCCGTCCGTACCTCCGCGGATCGGGCAGATTTTCGGTTCTGAGCCCACCAGCTTCAGGGCTTTGGATGCAATCTCGATGAGTTCCATATGGGGTTCAATCTTTTCCTTCATATTATAGTAGGAATCTGTAATCACCGCATCCACGGTTCCTTCCCCGTATTTGCGGTTCAGGTAAGCCGCTGCCTCTTCCATCAGCGCTTTCTTCTCTTCGAACTTTGCCCGGTCATGGTCGCGGATGATATATTTCATAACGGTTTCTTCCACATCACCCTTCATTTCCTCCAGATGGAAAAATCCTTCGTAGCCGTCGGTACATGCAGGATTTGCATAAGCCGGAAGCAGGGACTGCAGCTCCATACCGATGAGCAGGGAATTCTTCATGGCCCCTCTTGCAGAACCCGGATGGATGCTGACCCCGTGAATGGTGAGTTTCGCCCCTGCCGCATTGAAATTCTCATATTCAATCTCTCCCAGGGCACCGCCGTCTACGGTATAGGCCACATCTGCGCCGAAACCCTCCACATCAAAAAGATCGGCCCCGCGTCCCACCTCTTCATCCGGTGTAAACGCAATACAGATTTTTCCATGGCCCAGCTCCGGATGCTCCAGAATACTGGCTGCCATGGTCATAATCTCCGCCACACCGGCCTTGTCATCCGCCCCCAGAAGCGTCGTTCCGTCTGTGGTAATCAGATTCTGTCCCACATAATCGAGGAGCTCCGGATACTGTACCGGATCCAGGGTCTGCCCCGTCTCTTCATTCAGAAGGATGGCATTTCCATCATAATTCTCTATAAGCTTTGTCTTAATATTCCCGCCGGACGCCGCCGGGGAAGTATCCATATGGGAAATAAACCCCACTGCCGGAAGCTGCCTGTCCGTGTTGGCCGGAATATATCCGTAGACATATCCATGCCCGTCCATGCGGACACCGGACACCCCCATGGCCTCCAGCTCTTCTTTTAACATTGCTGCCAGCTTCAGCTGTTTTTCCGTACTCGGAATCTGCTCCTGCTCGTCCCGGGACTGGGTATCCACAGATACATAGCGAAGGAAGCGCTCCGTCACGCCTGCAATACTTTTTGTCATATAATCCTCCTATTCTTCCCAGATGTCGGTATCCTGGCAAGGCTGTTTTTCTTCGTAAGAAAATGCTTCCGGTTCTTCCTTCCCGGAGGACTGCTCCGGTTCCTCCGGACTGTCATAGTCCCAGACGGACGGATCCGGCTCTTCCTCTGCCTCATAAGGCTGACTGTATCTCGCCCCGGAAATCTCCCGGTAGAAGGCAGCCCTGGCTGCCTCCCGGTAAGGATGTACCCACAGATCCCCGATGTTCAGCGTCAGCGCTGCAAGGATGTTCCATCCAAGGAAGCTCAGGTCCAGACAGAACAGACGGAACTTATTGCCCTTCATCATATACTTGGATTCCGTGATGGCCTCCATCACAGACAAATCCATATTTTCCGCCAGAATATAGGGTGTCATGGCATAGCGGTAGGTGGCGACCACTCCCGGAATAATAAAAAGCAGTGACCACAGGAATATCATCATCCCCTGAAAGAACTGCATGCAGAATCCCTCCCAGAGCCGGTGCATATGGGAAAAGATATCCGAAAAATGCGGATTCCTGTCGTCTACCAGGTTCAGGTTGAACTGCGCATAGCCAAGGGTAACGGCCCCTCCCACAACGAGGACGAGCAGAAGCCAGATCAGCACCACTGCAAGGATGCCCAGAATCCATGGTAAAATATTCTGCACGAACCGGTCGCTGGTGAGAAATACCACGATCTTCTCTGCCTGGGCCTGGACTTCGGCATATTCTTCTGCTGACATCTCCCCTCCGGAGGAAGTAACATCTGAAAAACTCAGACTCCCTCCCGCAGTAAATGCCGTGGATGCCCCCAGAAGGCCTGCCACAAATCCGGCTCCCACAGCCATGCCCCAACGGCCTCTCAAGCTGTCTCTTGCAATTTTCCGAAAATCTTTTGCCAAAACTGTCATTTGTATTGAATTCCTCTCTTTTTTATCTGCCGACTGTCTCTACGACAGAACAGCATTTATCCGCCAGACACACAATGGCTGCCTCCCGGCTGCCCGGCATATGCCGGAGGGTCAGCGGCCACATGTGGCTCTCGATAATGTGCGTTTCTTTCTCACTGATTCCAAAAATCCTCCTGGCATTTCCCGCCGCCCGGAAGGGATGGGAAAATCCATGCCACCGGTGCCAGGTGCTCTTCTCATGCCAGTCATACAGATAGAAATCATGGAGCAAAGCTCCCACTAATAATGCTTTTTCATCCGCATGCAGATGAAAATGTTTGTTCAGCCAGTAGCTTAAACGCACCACATTCATGCAGTGCTGATAGGTGGAAGTATGCCCGTGCTGCACGAATTTCTGCATGGACTGCACTTCTTTCTGTGCCTGATAGGTTTTCAGAATCTCATGTATGCGCTTCCGGTCTTTGGAAGTCAGATGTATTCCCAGCATGTGATGATGCTCCTTTTCTACTGCAGGTATCGGCAGCAGCCGTACCCCTGCCGTCAGGCTGCGTAAGAATCTGATTCAGGAGTGAACCGTAACTATTGTACCATTTCGCACAGGAAGATTCAACGGCTGTTCCCTTATTTGTGGTATGGCTCATGGTTCCTGATCCGGAAGCTCCGGTAAATCTGTTCCAGCAAAATGACCCGCATGAGCTGATGGGGAAAAGTCATTTTGGAAAAGCTGAGCTGATAATCTGCCCCTTTCAGCACCGTGGGCGCAAGCCCCAGGGAACCGCCGATCAGAAAGACCACATGGCTGATGCCGCCCACATTCCACCGTTCCATCTGACCTGCCAGTTCCTCGGAATCCAGCATTTTTCCATCAATGGCCAACGCCACCACAAACGCCCCGTCCGGAAGCTTCTGTAAAATCCGTTCGCCTTCTTTTTCTTTGATCTGCAGTTCCAATCCTTCGCTGGCGCCGTCCGGCGTCTTCTCATCCGGCACCTCTATGAGCTCCAGTCTGCAGTAACGGCCCAGCCGCTTGGCATATTCCTCAATGGCTCCGGTAAAATATTTCTCTTTGATTTTTCCAACGGAAATCACTGTAATTCTCATAAATTTATTTCTCTTTCTGTTTTCTTAATTCATCTGATTTTATAAGTATAACACAACTAGATAATAATGCATACCAGTCCTCCGTTGGAATCATTCACGATTTTCTGCATGGTATCCTGTAATTTCACCTGGCTCTCCTCTCCGATCTGGTAAAGTTTGCTGCGGATTCCGTCCTCCACCAGTTCTTCGATGGTCTTTCCGAAAATATTGATCTGCCAGATTCCGTCTTCCTGCTTTCTGCCATCCTGAATATACTGGATCAGATCCTTCGCCTGCTCCTCGCTTCCCACAATGGGTGCAATCTCCGTCTCAATATTGGCACGGATCATGTGTACGGACGGGGACAATGCCCGGAGTTTCACGCCATATTTGCCGCTCTGATGAATGAGCACCGGATCTTCCATACGGATCTCATCCTTCTCCGGCAGCACCATGCCATAGCCCTTCTGTCGCACCGTATCCATGGCTTTCATGACTTTTCCGTATTTCTTCTGCATGGCGGACAGTTCTTTCAACTGCTCCATGAGATCGTATTCGTCCTTCAGTTCCATACCGGTCAGCTCTGTCAGCATCTCATAATAGCAGCTCTCCTCCATTTCCACGGAGTAGCTGGCCGTTCCTTTGTTTAACGCCACCTGGTCAAGCTTCATTTTATGGATGCCCGGCCCCGGGCAGTCTGTGGAGACGGATCCAATGTCCCGCAATACCCGGAACTGGTCCATCATGGAACGCACCTTTTCGATGAGTTCCTGCTTTACCGGATGGGATATCGGCAGCATTTCCACCCAGCGGGGCATATGAAATTCTACTTCCACCAAAGGAAATTCCAGCAGAATCTGTTCCAGAATCATGGTAATGTCTTCTTTTTTCAGCTGCTCGCAGTTTACCGGTATGACCGGTACGCCGTATTTAAGATACAGCGCTTCCGCCTGTTTCCGCACCTGATCACTGTAGGGTCTGGTAGTATTTAAAAGGATAACGAAAGGTTTCCCTAACTTTTTCAGTTCCTCCACCGTTCGTTCCTCCGGCTGCCGGTAGTTTTCTGCCGGAATCTCGCCGAAGCTTCCATCGCAGGTCACCACAATTCCGATGGTGGAATGTTCGTGAATGACCTTATAGGTGCCAAGCTCCGCCGCTCTGGTAAACGGAACCTCCTCGTCATACCAGGGTGTTTTCACCATGCGCTCTGTATTATTTTCCAGGTGTCCGGCCGCGCCTTCCACCATATATCCCACACAGTCAATGAGGCGGATTTTCACCGCAATGCCGTCCGCTATCTGGATTTCCACCGCATCTTTGGGCACAAACTTCGGTTCTGTGGTCATGATGGTCTTGCCTGCCGCCGACTGGGGCAGTTCATCCGTCGCCCGGTCCCTCTCATGGGGATCTTCCATGTGCGGCAGCACCAGCATATCCATAAAACGCTTGATAAACGTGGACTTTCCGGTTCGGACAGGACCGACCACCCCTATGTAGATTTCGCCGCCCGTCCGCTCTTTGATATCCCTGTATAAATGATTTTCCATACAAAAACCCTCCCACATTTGTAGTAAATATATGGGAGGGTTCGTATTTTTATTCATGTGTAACGAAGTCTCACAGCGCTGCTTCTACTTCTTTCCGGATTTCTTTGATAAAATCGGTGGAATTCAGTACCTGCGGATCCGGAAGGCTGGTAATCAGCGCCAGATCCTTGGTCATTTTTCCGGACTCGATGACCTTCAGGGAAGCCTGCTCCAGCACATCTGCAAAATGCATCAGTTCCGGAATTCCATCCATCTCGCCACGTTTCCGCAGCGCGCCGCTCCATGCGAAGATGGTCGCCATGGGATTGGTGGATGTCTCTTTTCCTTCCAGATGCTGATAGTAATGTCTCTGCACCGTTCCGTGAGCTGCCTCAAATTCATAATATCCTTTCGGGGATACCAGAACGGAGGTCATCATGGCAAGAGAACCGAAAGCCGTTGCCACCAGGTCGCTCATGACGTCGCCGTCATAGTTCTTGCAGGCCCAGATAAATCCACCCTCGGATTTGACTACTCTGGCTACAGCGTCATCAATCAGCGTATAGAAATAGGTAAGTCCGGCTGCCTCAAACTGCGCCTTGTACTCTTTTTCATAGATTTCCTGGAAAATATCCTTGAAATGATGGTCGTATTTCTTGGAAATGGTATCCTTCGTTGCAAACCATACATCCTGCTTCGTATCGATGGCATACTGGAAACAGCTGTGTGCAAAGCTTTCAATGGAAGCATCCAAGTTGTGCATACCCTGTACGATGCCCGGTCCCTTGAATTCATGTACCAGTACGGAGGTCCGGGTACCGTCCTCTGCCGTATAGACCAAGTCTACCTTGCCCGGTCCCGGGATCTGCATCTCGGAAGCTTTATAGACATCACCATATGCATGTCTTGCCAGTGTGATCGGCTTCTTCCAGGTCTTTACATAAGGCTCGATTCC
>CAVCTH010000031.1:0-4295 GCA_963604695.1 Clostridiales bacterium
CGCAAACCCGCATAAATACTGGATTTATTTGTCCAAAGACTTCATCGTCGGGAAGAGCAGTACGTCACGGATGGCCGGGCTGTCAGTAAGCAGCATAACCAGACGGTCGATACCGTATCCGATACCACCGGTCGGCGGCATACCGATCTCCAGTGCATTCAGGAAATCTTCATCGGTGTGCTGTGCCTCGTCGTCGCCAGCCTCTGCATTTGCATCCTGCTGTGCGAAACGCTCTCTCTGATCGATCGGGTCGTTCAGCTCGGAATATGCATTACACATCTCCCAGGTGTTGATGAACAGCTCGAAACGCTCTACCTTGTTCGGATCGGACGGTTTCTTCTTGGTCAGCGGAGAGATGGAAAGCGGATGATCCATGATGAAGGTCGGCTGAATCAGCTCTTTCTCACAGTACTCCTCGAAGAACAGGTTGATGATATCGCCCTTGGTATGACGCTCTTCATACTCAATATGATGCTCATCTGCCAGTCTCTTAGCTTCCTCATCGGTCTCAACGGCATCAAAATCAATGCCTGCATATTTCTTAATGGCATCGTTCATGGTCAGACGCTCAAACGGCTTACCAAAATCGATCTCAATTCCATTATAGGTAAACTTGGTGCTTCCGCAAACCTTCTCAGCCAGATAACGGAACATACTCTCGGTCAGTTCCATCATCCCCTCATAATCAGTGTATGCCTGATACAGCTCCATGAGGGTGAACTCCGGATTGTGACGGGTATCTACACCTTCGTTACGATATACACGGCCGATCTCGAAGACTCTCTCAAGTCCGCCAACGATCAGTCTCTTCAGATACAGCTCCAGAGAAATACGAAGCTTTACATCCTCGTTCAGTGCATTGTAATGGGTCTCGAACGGGCGGGCTGCTGCTCCACCTGCATTGGAAACCAGGGTCGGAGTCTCTACTTCCATGAAATCTCTTCCAGCCAGGAAGTTACGGATCTCTTTGATGATCTGGGAACGTTTGATGAAAGTCTCTTTTACATCCTCGTTCATGATCAGGTCTACGTATCTCTGACGATAACGCATATCCGTATCGGTAATTCCATGATATTTCTCCGGAAGGATCTGTAAGCTCTTGCTTAACAGGGTCATCTTCTCAGCATGGATGGAGATCTCACCGGTCTTGGTACGGAATGCATAGCCTTCCACACCGTAGATATCGCCGATGTCAGATTTCTTGAAATCTGCGTAGCTCTCTTCACCAATGGCGTCTCTTGCCACATACACCTGAATGGTTCCTTTCAGGTCACGGATGTTGCAGAAAGAAGCTTTTCCCATGACACGCTTGAACATCATACGTCCGGCGATGGATACATGGATCGGCTGAGCGTCCATGATGGCTCTTCTCTCATTGTAATCTGCAGTCAGGGCGTCTTTTGCCTGTGCCTCATCCATTCCCTCTGTGTTGAGCGGTGCTCTTCCAGCGAGAATCTTTGCCTCATGCTCTTCATAAAGAGCTTTTACATCTGAGGAATGATGGGTCTGATTATATTTTGTAATCTGGAACGGGTCTTTGCCAGCGTTCTGAAGGTCTGCCAGCTTCTCACGGCGAACCTTTAACAGCTGTCCAAGATCCTGTGTATTATTATTTCCTGCCACTTTCTCTCTCCTTAGTTTGCTCTGTGAATACTGAGCACCTCATATTTTACAATACCTGCCGGTGCTTCTACTTCCACGATATCTCCTACTTTTGCTCCGATCAGTGCTTTACCGAACGGGGACTCATTGGAAATTTTATTCTGAAGACTGCTGGCCTCGGAAGATCCCACCAGTCTGTACTCTTCTTCTTCGTTATACTCAATATCCAGAACACGTACCAGGCATCCAATATTGATTTTGTCCAGGTCGACTTCGTCTTCGTCAACAACCTCTGCATTTTTCAGGATCTGCTCGATCTGCTCAATACGTGCCTCGATGTCTCTCTGCTCATCTTTTGCTGCATCGTACTCAGCGTTCTCAGAAAGGTCTCCCTGCTCTCTCGCCTCTTTGATCTTCTGAGCAATCTCACGTCTCTGGTTTACTTTCAAGTCCTGCAGCTCTTCCTGCAGTTTTTTAAGACCCGCATAGGTCATAATATTTTTTTTATCCGCCATGTTCAACACCATCCAATCTATCAATTAAATCTATTGAGTCAAGTTATTTTATCGTACCTAGGAAATAATGTCAAGGTGCATTTCCCAGTCGCAAAGGTCCAGAACCAGATTTCCGGCTGCCCGGATCTCCTGACGGCTGCTCAGGGTCATGAGCAGCCCCTGCTCCTCGAAAACCTCCTCCGAAAGTTCCCGGAAATATTCCGGCCGGTCCGTTAATACGTAGAGCAGATTCAGTTCCGGCACGAGCAGTTCCAGAATCCGTTCTACCTGCCAGGCCGGCTCTGATGCATTATCCACTACCACCAATTCCAGATCCCGAAGGGGAATCCCGGACATTCTTCTTAAATACGTGAGCACTTCCGGCACCCGGCTCATATATAGGAAGAAACTCTTCTGTTCTTTTTTCTTTTTCTCCGGTACACTATCCTCTTTCTTCTGATGTTTCAGCCATTCCCGCAGCCGTTGCCACCAGTTCATGCGAAGTCTCCATACCTTTGATTTCACTCAAATATATGTCAGAGTCCCTGAATTAAATCCTCCAATGCCTCCAGACTTTCGATTTCGTTGACCCGTGCCCGGAGTTTTGCAGAATTGGGATAACCTGCCGTATACCAGGCCACATGCTTCCGCATCTCCCGGATTCCTGTATAAGCGCCTTTATAGTCCACCAGCATCCGTGCATGGCGGAGAATCATGGCTTTTACTTCTTCCAGATCCGGCTTCGGCTCTTCCTCTCCGGTCTCCATCCAATGGAGAATCTGACGGAAAATCCACGGATTTCCCTGGGCGCCCCGGCCAATCATGATACCATCGCACCCGGTGGTCTCCAGAAGCTGACGTGCAGACTCTGGTGAAGTCACATCGCCGTTTCCAATGACCGGAATTTTCACCGCTTCTTTGACCTGGCGGATAATGTCCCAGTCTGCCTTTCCGCTGTAATACTGCTCTCTGGTCCGGCCATGTACTGCCACCGCCGCTGCTCCGGCGCTCTCCGCAATTCTTGCGATCTCAACTGCATTCACATGCGCATCGTCAAATCCTTTCCGGATCTTTACAGTCACCGGCTTTTTGATGGCTTTTGCCGTCTTGCTGACGATCTCTTCCACCAGCTTCGGATTTTTCATAAGGGCGGAACCTTCTCCATTGCCTGCTACCTTCGGCACCGGGCATCCCATATTAATATCCAGAATAGAAAAAGGACGGTCCTCGATCTTTTTTGCCATCTCACTGATGATATCCGGATCAGACCCGAACAGCTGCAGGGACACTGGCGGTTCCCGGTCATCGATATTTAACAGTTCTTCTGTATTTTTATTATTGAAATAAATGGCTTTGGCACTGACCATCTCCATACAGAGAAGTCCTGCTCCCTGCTCTTTACATAAAAGACGAAATGGCAGGTCCGTTACACCTGCCATGGGAGCGAGGATCAGATTATTTTTCAGACTTACGTCTCCGATCTTCAGCGTCTTTCTCATTCTTCCACATCCTCGCCAAGGAAGAATACTTTATAATACAGTTCCAGAGACTGCAGTAATTCTGCCTTTTCTTTCTGAATCTGGCGGATCTTCAGTCCGCTTCCAATATCATCATAAAGCAGATCCCCTTCATCCGCTGACACTTCCAGAAGAAGATTTCCTTCCTCGTCGAAGACCAGAGTCAGCACACCACCGATATCTTCCGTGAACAGCACGCACATAATCTTCAGTTCATCCTGAATCTGCTGGGGAAGTGCTTTAAAATCTTCATTCAGATAATATTTTTTCTCATAAGCGCTTGCTCCGCAGAGCACCACTCTGTCCTGATACATCTGTTACTCTCCTATACATATCCATACAGTCCACGCACAGATACCTCTCCTGCGTAGACGCAGACCGTCTCTCCGTCTGCTTTCTTCACTACCAGTTCACCAAGATCATTGATGCCGTCTGTGGTTCCGGTGTATTCATGACCCGGCTCCAGCACGCGGATCTCATGACCGCAGGTCACACAGTTTTTGTTATATTCTTCTTTCAGAGCAGATAAATCTTCCGTCTTCAGGAATATCTCATACAGATCTTCCAGTTCTTCCATGATGGCGGCAATCAGTCCTGCCCTTGCAACCGGATGTCCTGCTGCCAGTTTCAGCGAACCTGCAATCTCACGGATCTCCTCCGGAAACTCTGTCTGATTTACATT
>CAVCTH010000031.1:4807-15835 GCA_963604695.1 Clostridiales bacterium
GCAGCTGACGGATCACTTTCCAGACCGCTGTCCGCGATACTCCAAAATGGTCACAGAGCTGCTGTCCGGACACATAATCTTCCGCTTCCCGCAGTATTTTCAATAATTCTGCTTTCATAACACTCCTCCCATACTCAGACCGGTCAGTACCACTGCTGCCCACATAAACCCGGTCAATATGGCATAGATAAGACTTCCCAGCCGGTTGTCCACCGTCCATTCACGGACAGCGCCCGATCCGAAGATACCGGCTCCTGCCAGAAATGCCAGCAACATGCACAGCATCCGGTTCTCGTGATCTGACGCTCCCACAAACCACATGGCCAGAATAAAAAGACTCAGCCATACGGATATATTTCGATACTTTTCCAGAAATCCTTTCATGATTCCCCCGGCTTTTTATGCTCCCAGCGTTGCTGCCATCACAGCTTTGATGGTATGCATACGGTTCTCTGCCTCGTCAAATACAACAGACTGGGAAGACTCAAATACTTCATCGGTTACTTCCATGGCATCCAGGTTGAATTTCTCACTGATCTGTTTGCCGATCTTGGTTCCCAGATCATGGAATGCCGGCAGACAGTGCATGAAGATTGCCTGCTCTCCTGCATTTTCCATAACTGCTTTATTTACCTGGTACGGAAGAAGGTCATGGATACGCTCTGCCCATACTTCATCCGGCTCACCCATGGATACCCATACATCAGTATAGATCACATCTGCACCCTTAGTTGCTTTCTGTACATCCTCTTCCAGCGTGATCTTTGCTCCGGTCTCTTTGGCAATTGCCTGACACTGATCAATCAGCTCCTGAGACGGCCAGTATTTCTTCGGTGCGCAGGCGGTAAAATCCATTCCCATCTTCGCGCATCCTACCATCCAGGAATTACCCATATTGTAACGGGCATCACCCATGTAAACTACCTTTACATCCAGACTGCCGAAATGCTCACGGATGGTCAGCATATCTGCCAGAATCTGTGTCGGATGGAACTCGTTGGTCAGACCGTTCCATACGGGAACGCCTGCATATTTTGCCAGCTCCTCCACGATCTCCTGACCATATCCGCGGTACTCGATACCCTCATACATTCTTCCCAGCACGCGGGCAGTATCTGCGATACTCTCCTTCTTGCCGATCTGGGATCCGGTGGGATCAAGGTAGGTAGTTCCCATACCCAGGTCATGTGCTGCTACCTCGAAAGAGCAGCGGGTTCTGGTACTGGTTTTTTCAAAGATCAGCGCTACATTTTTTCCTTTTAAGGTATCTACCAGAATGCCTTTTTTCTTCTTGTCCTTCAGCTCTGCAGCCAGGTCCAGAAGATAGGTCATCTCCTCCGGTGTGTAATCAAGCAGTTTTAAAAAATTTCTTCCTTTTAAATCCATGGTGGTATCTCCTTTTGTATGTATGTGTTTTTCATGCAAACAGGCTGGCGCATAACTGCGTCAGCCCGAAATGTGTTTCTGCGATGCGAATTACTTCTCTTTCGCTACTTCCGTAACAGAAGTTACCAGTCCGGCAAGTTTCTGAATCTCGGACGGAATAATGATCTTGGTTGCCTGTCCGTCGGCTGCCTTTGCAAATGCCTCCAGACTCTTCAGCTGGATGACTGCCTCGTCTACACCTACTTCTTTCAGGAAACGAAGACCATCTGCATTTGCCTGCTGTACTTTCAGAATGGCCTCTGCCTGACCTTCTGCTTCCTTGATCATCTTCTCTTTCTCTGCTTCTGCCCTTAAGATGGCTGCCTGTTTCTCAGCCTCTGCATCCAGAATAGCAGACTCTTTATGACCTTCTGCTACCAGAATCGTGGACTTCTTCTCACCTTCTGCTCTCAGAATAGCTTCACGACGTTCACGCTCTGCCTTCATCTGTTTCTCCATGGCATCCTGAATAGCAGCCGGAGGAATGATGTTCTTCAGCTCTACACGGTTTACCTTGATACCCCACGGGTCTGTTGCCACATCCAGAGATGCACGCATCTTGGTGTTGATGGTCTCACGGGAAGTCAGGGTCTGGTCAAGTTCCAGGTCTCCGATGATATTTCTAAGAGTGGTCGCGGTCAGATTCTCGATTGCCATGATCGGATTCTCAACGCCGTAAGCGAAAAGCTTCGGATCGGTAATCTGGAAGAATACAACCGTATCAATTCTCATGGTTACGTTATCTTTGGTGATCACCGGCTGCGGCGCAAAGTCTACGACCTGCTCTTTCAAAGTCACTTTCTTTGCCACACGGTCAATGATCGGCATCTTGAAATGGATACCTACCGACCAGGTTCCGTTATACGCACCCAGACGTTCCATAACAAGCGCGGTAGCCTGCGGTACCACTTTCACGCAGGATGCCAGAATGATCAGAATCACCAGGATCAGTACGCCTACTAAAATCATTTAATTTTCCTCCTTTATCTCCTCCACGATAAGCTTTACGCCCTCGATGGCACAGATCTTTACTTTGCTGCCTGCCGGGATGATCTTCAAGTCGTCCCTGCTTCTTGCCGTCCAGCTGATATCGGAAATGTCAACTTCTCCGGTCTGCTTCAGATTGTCGATCTCTTTCGTCGCCACGGCTATCCTGCCGATCAGACTGTCCGCATTGGTTTTTACCGGTCCCTTTTTCATAAAGCGCATGGCCGCCGGTCTTGTGACTATCAGTAAGACCAGTGACAGTCCCAGAAAGATTCCCATCTGGACGCCCATACCTGCACCGAAAAAGGTCGAGATAAATGCCGCTGCCGCCCCGCCTGCGAACCAGACCGTCGTCAGTCCCAGCGTCGCAATCTCAATGGCCAGCAGTACGATCACCAGCACAAGCCAGATCACTGCAGAGTTCATTCCTGTCATGCATTTTCCCTCCGTTTGCTGTGATTGTTTCCATTATACAATATTCCCATACGGTTGACAATGAAAGGATTTATGAAGTTTAAGGTTACACACGCAGCTCCTGCATGAGCTGCTCATAGTCCTTCTGCGTCTGTAGTTTTTTGATCTTCTTCTCCAGTCCCTTCACTTCCGGGAACAGTTTTACCTGATAAAGCCACAGCTCCTTCATTTTAAACAGTACATTCCGGTAACCGCCCAGATCCCGTTCCAGATAACCCTGATAGACCAGATCATGAAACTCCCAGAACTCTTTTCTGCCGGTTGCCGGGTGGAGAAGTCCCGGATTCATGAGAAATCCTCTGCCCAGCATCAGGCGGTCCGTGTTCGGATACGCTTCCTGAAAAGTATTGATCTTCTCCTGGTCAAACAGATCTCCGTTATAGCAGATGGGATTTTTGCTCTCCCGGACTGCCAGATCGTACATTTCCATGCAGGGATGATTCTTGTAGCCATCTGTCTGCACTCTTGGATGAATGATCAGTTCTTCCATAGGGTATTGGTTAAAAATCTCCAGGAGTTTTGGAAACTCTTCCGGCTGTTCTTTTCCGATCCGGGTTTTCACGGATAGTTTCAGCTCTGATCCCAGCGCCTCAAAGACTTCATCCAGAAATCGGTCCAGTTCTTCCGGAAATGCCAGAAACCCGGAACCTTTTCCTTTGGTCACCACCGTTTTGGACGGGCAGCCCAGATTCAAATTCACTTCTGTATATCCGTAATCCTTCAGCGCTTTTCCAAGCCGGATAAATCCATCTGCCTTATTGGTCAGAATCTGCGGCACCGCGAAGATCCCTTCATTATGCTCCGGCAAAATCTCCTGCAGTTCCCTTGTCTTAAAATCCCGCTTCTCATGAGTCTCCAGGAATGGGATAAAATATTTCGTAAGCGGGCCATATACTTTCGCATGAGCCTGCCGGTAGGTGTAGGTAGTGATGGCCTCCAATGGAGCCATGTAATATCGTATCTCTGACATAACTTCCTCGTGTAATGTTTTTTCTTATTATAACCGCATCCCCGGAAAATGACCAGTCCTGTTGACACCTGCTCTCTTCTGTGCTACGCTTTTCAAATATGAACAGTCTATTTTTGAACTATCAGAAAGCGAGGCAGCGATTATGAACATCCATCTGGAATTTGCCCAGAAAATTCAGCTGGCTTACAGCGAACACTGCAAGCCCTTATGTAAAGAAATTCATATGCCACAAACAGCCTTCGATATTCTCATGTTTCTGGCCAATAACCCGGAATACAAGACTGCCAGAGATATCGTGGAAGTCCGCAATATTAAAGCGAACCTTGTATCCGTCAATGTCGATAAACTGGTGCGGGAAGGGTATCTAACCCGGAACAGTGTGGAAGGCGACCGCCGGAAGATCGAACTTCACTGCACCGAGCAGGCGCTTCCCATTATTGAAAAAGGCCGGAAACTTCAGCAGGATTTTGAACAGGCGCTTTTTCAGAATACCAATGAAACAGATCGGAATGGATTTTTCAGAACCATGGAAACCATCGAAGAAAATCTGGAACATCTGACAAAAAATAACCCCGCTGTCTGAAATTCGGACAACGGGGTTTCGCATTTCTAGTATTAACGCTCTTCTCTGAAGTAAGCCAGACCCAGACTTGCAGGTGGCTGGCTCTCTCTCTTACTGCGGATGCTGGTCACTACCAGTACCACCAGTGTTACCACATAAGGAATCATTTTATATAACTCCTGGTATTCCATATGATCCATTCCGGTAGGAATGTAGAGATAAAGAATATACAGTCCGCCAAACAGGAAGGATGCCAGAATACTGATATTGGGACGCCAGATGGTGAAGATTACGAGGGCAATGGCCAGCCATCCTCTGTCACCGAACGCATCGTTGGACCATACACCGCAGGCATAATCCATAACATAGTAAAGACCGCCGAATCCTGCGATCATACAGCCGGCACAGGTTGCGATGTATTTGTATTTTGCCACGTTGATACCTGCCGCATCTGCAGTACTCGGATTCTCACCGACGGCGCGAAGCTGCAGACCCACGCGGGTGTGATGCAGAATATAGGATGCTACCAGTGCAATGATCACTGCCAGATATGCCAGGAAGCCGTAGGACAGGAACAATTTTCCGAACCATCCCAGATTTCCTGCAAAGGGAAGGGTCTTGCTGAAAAATCCACTGGTTGCGGTCAGGGTAATGGACGGCACGTCACTGTCTACCAGTTTGATCAGGGAACCTCCGAAGAAGTTACCAAAGCCAACACCGAAGGTAGTCATGGCAAGACCGGTCACATTCTGATTGGCACGCAGCGTGACAGTCAGGAAGCAGTATAAAAGTCCCATGAGCAGAGAGCCCAGCATACAGCATACCATCGGAATCAAAATAGCAAGCGCTCCATTCATGGCGGATGCGTCCGGCACAGAATGCTCATAGAAGAAGGAACCGATGACACCACAGATGGCGCCTACATACATAACGCCCGGAATTCCCAGGTTCAGGTTACCGGATTTCTCGGTCACGATCTCACCGGTACTTCCGAACAGAAGCGGAATGCCCTGTACAATGGCTCTTGGAATAAATGCAAGTAAGAAGTTCAACATGATTTATTTTACCTCCTTCTTCTCTGCTTTTTTGCGGGACTGCAGCTGATAGGAAATGAAGAACTCACAGCCGATAATGAAGAACAGGATAATTCCCGTCAGAATATCGGAGTAAGACTGGTTCAGTCCGAAGTTTGTGGAAATCTCGCTGGCACCGCGGTCCATGAAAATAATCAGGAAGCTGGAAAATACCATGGTCAGCGGATTGAATTTGGACATCCAGGATACCAGAACTGCCGTAAATCCCTGTCCGCCTGCAATGGTCGTGGTGATCGTATGGTTGATACCGCCTACCAGCAGAAGACCTACCAGTCCGCAGATAGCACCGGACAGAACCACTGTACGCATAATGACTTTCTCTACTTTGATGCCGACGTATTTCGCCGTATTCTCACTCTCACCAACAACAGAAATCTCATAGCCATGTTTGCTGTAGTTAAGGTAAATATACATAAATACGGTAATAAGCACTGCTACCAGAATGCTTAAGAGATATTTGGAACCAAATGCCTGGGGCAGCCAGCCCACATTGGTATTCTGATTGATAATTCCAATCTTACCGGAACCCTTTGGTACCTCCCATACGATGGTGTAAAATGCAACCAGCTGGGTCGCAATGTAGTTCATCATCAGCGTGGAAAGCGTCTCATTGGTGTTCCATTTTGCTTTGAAAAATGCCGGGATAAATCCCCATACTGCACCGGCTGCGATACTTGCCACGATCATGCAGACGATGACTGCCGCGTTGGGAAGCTTGTCTCCCAGGCAGATCATGCAGGCCGCAGATGCAAGTCCGCCGATCAGTACCTGTCCCTCACCACCGATGTTCCAGAATTTCATCTTGAACGCCGGAGTCAGCGCCAGGGAAATCAGAAGCAGAATGGAAATATTCTGGAAGGTAATCCAGGTCTTTCTGGCAGATCCAAATGCTCCTGTAAAAATAGACTGATATACCTGAATCGGGTTAATACCCGTTGTTACCGTTGTGATTACTGCACAGAGAATCAGCGCCAGCACGATCGCTGCTGCCCGGATTCCCAGTGACTGATACCAGGGAATGGCATCCCTTTTTACGATATGGAAAAGCGGTTCTTTCTTTTTCTCATTCATGTTCTTCACTGCCTCCCATTCTGGTCATCATCATTCCGACCTCATTTTTATCTGTGCTTCTGGCATCCACGATGCCACTGACCTCTCCGCCACAGAGAACCATGATCCGGTCGGAAAGCTCTACCAGCACATCCAGGTCCTCACCTACGAAGATAACAGCCACGCCTTTTTTCTTCTGCTCATTGAGCAGATCATAAATCGTATAGGAGGAGTTGATATCCAGTCCACGCACTGCGTAAGCTGTCAGCAGAACGGTCGGGGAAGATGCAATCTCACGTCCCAGCAGAACCTTCTGCACATTACCACCAGAAAGACGGCGGACCGGAGTGTGAATACCCGGTGTGACTACTTCCAGACTCTCTACTACATGCTCTGCCAGCTCTCTGGCCGGTTTGCGGTTGACAAACGGCGTATTTCCTTTACGGAAAGAACGAAGCATCATGTTATCCGTCAGGTCCATATTTCCTACCAGACCCATGCCCAGACGATCCTCCGGGACAAAGGAAAGGGAGACACCCATCTCCGAGATCTTCAGCGGATCTTTTCCGATCAGCATCTCTTTGGAGCCATCCGGCTCGATGTAAGCAATGGTTCCGGACTCTACCGGCTGAAGTCCTGCAATCGCTTCCAGAAGCTCCTTCTGTCCGCATCCGGAAATTCCCGCAATACCGAGAATCTCGCCGCTGTTTGCCGTAAAGCTGACATCTTTTAATTTGACAATGCCCTCTTCATTCCGGACGGTCAGCCCCTGTACCTCGATTCGCGGTTTCGGATCTACCGGGTCCGGACGGTCAATGTTCAGGGTTACCGTATGTCCAACCATCATGTTGGTCATTTCTGTAATGTTGGTTTCACTGGTCTTCATATCTCCGATGTACTGGCCGCTTCTTAAGACTGCCACGCGGTCAGACAGGGATTTTACTTCATTCATTTTATGGGTGATGATAACGATGGCTTTGCCATCATCTCTCATTTTCCGGAGTACGCGGAACAGTTTCTCCGTCTCCTGGGGCGTCAGAACTGCCGTCGGCTCATCCAGAATCAGGATATCTGCACCACGGTAAAGGACTTTTACAATCTCCACCGTCTGCTTCTGGGAAACGGACATATCATAGATTTTCTGCTTCGGATCTACCTCAAATCCGTATTTTTCACAGATATGTTCGATCTTTTTGGAAGCCTCTTTAATATTCAGTTTTCCTTCCAGACCCAGTACAATATTTTCTGTAGCTGACAGTACATCTACCAGTTTAAAATGCTGATGCACCATACCGATGCCCAGCTTTAATGCATCTTTCGGAGATTTGATAATCTCTTCTTTTCCATTGATAAAAATCTGTCCCTCATCCGGGAAATAAATGCCGGAAAGCATATTCATCAGCGTTGTCTTTCCGCTTCCGTTTTCCCCCAGGAGCGCCAGAATCTCTCCCTTATAAATATCCAGATTCACTTTTTCGTTGGCAACAACCGCACCAAACGTCTTCGTTACATTTCTTAACGAAACTGCTGCTGTTCTGGTATCCATCTTTCGTCCCCTTTCTATATCTCCCTTAGAGTGTCAATCCCATTCGGATAGAATCTCGCTTGCGAGATTCTCCGCCTGCGGCGGGTTGCTGTAGCAATATATTTCCAAACCGCCGCAGTGCGATCCCGCGGAGCGTTTTATCGTATAGGAAATTTCATTTCCTATACGATAAAAAAGGGCGGCGCGGCGATAGCCGCTGTGCCGCCCTTTACAAGGCATTTTATTTTATTAGAATGCAGTATCCAGAAGGTTGATACCGTCGATCTGTACGTTGAAGTACGGAGCAGAACGATACTCAGACTCATGGAAGTATCCATCGCTTACTACCTCATGATCCGGAGTGTAATCTGCATCTGTATCTACGTCTGCCTCATAGCTGGTCAGCTCTGCACCGTCAACCGTGAAGGTAGAGGTATCGAATACATGTAAAGTACCTGCTTCGATCTCAGCCTTTGCTGCATCGATAGCTTCCTGCGTTCCGTCTGCTACTGCAGAACCAAGATCGCTTAATACTACAGAGCCGGTAGCCAGAGTTCCTGTCCAGTCAGTATCGATTGCAGTTCCATCTGCTACACAAGTCATTGCATATTCAAAGTATGGCTCCCAGTTTACTCTGGAGGATACCAGGAATGTATTCGGGCAGGCACTCTCAGTGCTTCCGTTGTAGGAAACGTTCGGTACACCTGCGGTCTCGCATGCGGTCGGAGCTCCCATGGAGTCTGCATGCTGGCTGATCAGTACGCATCCGTCCTCGATCAGTTTGTTAGCGCCCTCTTTCTCAGCGGTCTCATCATACCAGGAACCGGTAAAGGTAACTTCCATTGTTACGCTCGGGCAAACGGAACGAGCGCCCAGGAAGAAGGAAGTATATCCGGAGATAACCTCTGCATAGGTGTAAGCTCCTACATATCCCATCTTTGCCTGATCCTCGGTGATGTCACCGTTTGCGATCATCTCATTTAATTTGGTTCCTGCTACCACACCTGCAAGATAACGTCCATCATAGATGGAAGCGAATGCGTTGTGGAAGTTGTCAAGTCCTTCTGTATGAGCTTTGGTTCCGGTTGCATGGCTGAACTGTACATCCGGATACTCTTTTGCTGCTTCAATAATGTAATCCTCATGTCCGAAACTGTCTGCGAAGATGAAGTTGCATCCTGCATCTGCAAGCTCGCATGCTGCATCGTAGCACTCCTGGCCTTCCGGAATATTGGTCTTGGTCATGTACTCAATACCAAGTGCTTCGCATGCTTCTTTTGCTGCATTCATGAAGTTCAGGTCATAAGTAGAGTTCTCATCATGCAGGAAAATGAAACCTGCTTTTACATTGGTAACTGCAGCGGTGCTGTCAGCATCTGCTTCTGTGTCAGCTGCCTCATCAGTAGTCTCTGCTGCGCTGCTGTCTGCTGCTGTGGAAGAACCGCATCCTGCAAGAGTCATTGCAGTCAAAGCCATAGCAGTAAGTAAACTTACAACTTTCTTTTTCATAAATAATCCTCCTGTGTTCCCATTTACGGGTTGTCTCTTATGAGCTGAACTTATGAGTTATAAGATCAGTTTTTCTCTTAACACTTGTCAGTATAGGCAACCAACCTTGGTATTGTCAATAGAATTTTCGTTTTTTCTGTATTTTTTCGCAAAATTCGACACAGTTATAATGTAAAAATAATTTTACTATTAAGTATTACTTATAAGTCATTTGTTCAAATGGATCCTTCTTCCAGTCCCTGTTCATACAGCCACTCGTCCTCTGCTTCCAGTTCCCGGATCTGTCCCTCTTCATTTTCCAGGCGCACCAGACATTTTAATTTCTCACCTGGCTGGCGTTCTTCACATCCATAATCTGCTTCCAGAATTTCTTTAATCTTCCACATGATCTTTCCTTCCTGTACATTCCACCGTCACGGTCCGGTCAAAGATTCCCTTTTTCCAGATCATCAGATATACCTGAAAATCCAGATGGTCCCGGGCTGTGGTAAAGGGTTCCTCCCGCAGCACCTCTGCCCGGATCCCTTTCTTTTCCAGCTCTGCCCGTTTCTCCTCTGCCTGTTGAAGCATTGCCTGTATCTGCCGGTCCGTCTCCTCCCCGAAGCTTCGATCCGGATACGTGGCTGTTTCCTCTTTGAGCCATGAGGATAAGAGATCGATAGTATCCGCATGCACATTTTTCCGAAGTGCGGATGCAATCTTTCTGGCATTAGCTGGATCCGGATTGGTTCTGTAATGATGGAGCATTTTCTGAAGTTTCGCATCTCCTGCTTTTACGGCCAGCTCCTCCATCACGTCAATGGCCGCTTCCGTGGGCTCCCACACATTTTCCCGAGGCACCAGATATTTTTCAGGGACAGCCGGATAGCAGCTGCAGTTCAACGGCGGAAAATCGCAGAGCTGTGCAATTTTCTGTTCTCCCGGCGTGCAGAATTCCGCTCCCAGATATTCATATTTATCCCGTAAAATGGCAATCCGGTATTCCAGCTGCCGCAGATATTCCCATCCTTTCACCCAGAAATGCCCGATCTCTCCATAATTATAGAGATGCACTTCCAGTTCCAGACTGCGAAACAGCACAGTCACCACACTGTCTCCCTGCCAGACCGACAAAATATACATCTCCCGATCCTGGCTCAGGGAATATTCCAGTTCCTCCTCATAATCCTTTTTATAGGTTCCGGTCATCCTTGCATCCTGAAATACAAGAAAACTTTCCACCGCATCATTCATCAGATAGACCAGATGCAGTGTTCCTGCCTTTTTCGCCTCCTCCGGATCCGGAAGTTCAAACTGATCCTGCTCCAGCAATTCCTGCAGCATTCCCAAGGTGTCACTCATTGCATTCTCCCCGTTTGAAATATTTTCCTGATTATACAATCGGGTAGGAGGTAAATAATTATTTTATTTACCGTCCTCCCACACCACTTAG
>CAVCTH010000032.1:0-15573 GCA_963604695.1 Clostridiales bacterium
ATATTGGTCTTATCGAGAACGTCAATCTCTATTTCTTCTTTCTGAATCTGCGTATCAGCTCCCGGTTTTCTGGCAAAAGAAAACGTACGCTCTCCATTTTCATTCACTTCCACAAAAGCCAGCGTTGTAAAATACTGATCATCCAGTATCAGCCCGGAGGTATCCACCTTTTCACGCTCCAATACAGATTTTAAAAATTTTCCATGCATATCATTTCCGGCTTTTCCAAGGAATGCGGTATGTGCCCCCAGTCTCCCTGCTGCCACGGCTACATTTGCCGGAGCGCCGCCCGGATTTCTGGCATAAAGCATCTGCCCGTCTTCATTAATTCCCTGTGAAGTAAAATCAATAAGAATTTCTCCAAATACGGTAATATCATAGATAGATCTGCTGACAGAATCGCTGGTATCCGCAAGCAATTCTGCCTCCAGCAACTGAAACAGAATCCTGTCACATTCTTTTTCATTGTCTGTGTGTACATGCAGTTCACCGGTACCAAAATCCGGCATACTTAAGACTCCAAGCATGGATTTGGCATCGACTATATAGCGGCCGCTGCATAATTCCACATCATATGGAATGGACTCTGCAATACTTACCAGTTTTCTCGCATTCTGCATCGTTCCAAGTACTACTTTTGCAATCATCGACGTTCCTCCTATGCAAACAGGCTGATCACAACCGCGCAGACCAGTCCCGTCATTCCAATGATCGTCTCCATCATAGTCCAGGATTTCAGCGTCATCTTTTCATCCATTTCCAGAAGAGACCCTACCAGCCAGAATCCGGAATCATTCACATGACTGAATGCCGTTGCTCCGCCATTGATCGCACAGACCATTGCCGCCAGATACACCGGTGACAGTTCTGCGACTCCCGGCATTGCTGCCATAATACCTGCCGCCATGGTCATTGCTACTACCGCTGCTCCTACAGAGGCACGAATCAGCGCTGCTATCAAAAATGCCACCAGCACCAGCGGCAGCCCGCTTTTTTCCAGCGCCGGTCCGATAATATTTCCCATTCCACAGTCCTGAAGCACCCATCGGATAATTCCACCTCCTGTAATGACCAGAAGAATCTGCCCTGTAGGACGTAACGACCGGTCCAGAATCTTCTTTAACTGTTCTCCGTCATATCCCTGTCGGGTTCCCAGAAAATACATTGCCAGAAGTACCGCAATAATCAATGCCACAAACGGTGTTCCCAGAAATTCCAGCACCGGACGGGCAGCCTCAATTCCCGGAATATATGCAGAAATCGTACTGCACAAAATCAGAATCAACGGAACCAGAATAATACATAATACCGTGGCAAAAGATGGAAGATTTGCCTCCTCTTCCTCTCGTACTTCCTGAATATTAGAAGGAAGGCCCGGATTGATCCGGCTTCCGATAAATTTTGACCATAAAATTCCGGCAAAAATCAGGGAAAGGATTCCAACCGGCACACCAACCGCGATCATAATTCCAAGATCCACATGCAGCATATTAGCAACCAATACCGAACCTGCTGACGGCGGAATAAATGCAAATCCGGTTGCCAGACCGGCAAGCAGCGGAATCACATAATATAATGTTGATTTCTTCGTCTTCTTTGCCAGACCGAACGCCAGCGGAATCAGGATCACCACACCTGCCTCAAAGAAAACCGTCGTACCTACTACCAGTCCGGTAATTCCAAGTGCAATTCCCGCCTTGCTTTCTCCAAATTTATTTACCAGCGTCTGAGCAACACACTGCGCGCCTCCGGAGACCTCCAGTATTCCTCCAAACAATGAGCCAAGTCCAATCAGCAATACAATTCCCTGTAACGTATCTCCTGCTCCTTTTTCCACGGTGCTCACCAGCGTCGGAACCGGCATGCCTGCACCAAGTCCGATAAACAATGCCGAAATCAGCAAGGATAATACCGGATGAATTTTAAATTTGATAATTAACAGTAATAAAAGTATGATTCCCACTGCTGCTGCAATCAGCAGTCTTGTCGGATCAGCTGCAAATACCGGTTCTGCCATTTTTATTTTCTCCCTGTTATTTATGCATTTACATATTTATGAATCGTTACCTTAATTGCCCCCGGTCCAACGATCATCTCACGGAACATGGTCTCAATCTTCTCACCGACTCCTGCTTTATAAAGATCGATAAAGAACAGACGCTCGTTGGAAAGGATCGGTCGCAGCTGATCTGTAAACGTCTCCGGCTGACCAACCACAATGTCTTTTAACTGTTCCTGAATCTCTTCATTCATCGGGTCCGGTGCAAGCTCATATTTGTTACCGGCATCATCCACAGCCAGCATGTAACGGAGCCATCCTGCAATTCCCAGCGGAAGTGCTGTCAGTCTGGAAGCATCTCCATATTTTTCCACGTATGCTTTGATGGTCTCTCCGAAGCGGATTCCTACCATCTGAGATACATCAACTGCCAGACGCAGGTTGGTATCTCCCAGATATTCGTTAGGGAAACGGTCATTAAAAAGTTCATCCACAAATGCCTGCGGGGAGAGAATGCCCGGGTCCTGAACTACCGGGAGTCCCTCATCGTAAGCGACCATGCGGGCCATCTTCATCATGTCTGCATCTGTATTGAGCATGTGAGCAAATAACTCATATCCCAATGCCACACCCAGCGGTCCGGTCGCAGAATGAACCGGATTCAGGCAGACAGTTACTTTCATGCGCTCTGCCAGATTGACGGTCTTTCTGTCTGCCATGTAAACGCCAAATCCTTTTTCCAGTGCCGGACGTCCGTTGGGGAAGCTGTCCTCGATCACCAGATACTGCGGCTTCTCTGCATTGACAAACGGTGCAATGTACGTCTTTTTCGCGGTGATCACCGGCTGCATGTCTTCCACTCCCAGCGCTTCCAGATCTGCTGCAATCTGCTCACTGGGTCTTGGTGTGATTTTATCAATCATAGTCCACGGAAATGCTACCGTCTTCTCATCACTTACATAAGCAAGGAAATCATCTTCCACATAGCCTGCTTTCTTCCACTCTTCTGCCATGGTCAATACAGACTGGCGAAGTCTTGCTCCATTCTGAGAGCAGTTATCCATGGAAACCAGTGCCAGCGGATATTTGCCAGCCTGATACCGCTTATAGAGCATGGCTGTCAGAACTGCCATGGCACCTGTTGCTTTTTCCGGACCATTCTTAATATCCGCTTCCACAAACGGGAACCAGGTTCCATCCGCTTTCTGCAGTGCATATCCTTTTTCCGTAATGGTAAAAGAAACCATCTGAAGAGAAGGTGCCGCAAAAATCTCTTTCAGTCTGTTCCACTGACTTTCATCGGAAGACTGGGCTTTTACTGCCTCCGCAAAAGCTCCGAGAACTTTATAGTCTCTGGTGCCATCTCCGTGCAGAATCACACTTAATCCCAGATTATCATACGGAGCATAAATCTTATCTGCCACATCGTAGTCAAAGGTCTCCACACAGGTAAGCCCCCGGTCCAGAGCGCCTTCCTCCAGCAGCCCATCCGCAATTCCTCCGATAAACACGCGGAAAATATTTCCGATTCCGAAATGTACCCAGCGCGGTGCTTTTCTAGCCTTTTCCGCAACCGCTTCCACATCATATCCCGGAAGCTGAATTCCTGCCTTTTCCCATGCGCCACGGTCTTTAATTCCCTCCATTGTCAACTTCATGTTTCGTTCCTCCTTCAATTTCATTTCTTATGTTTGTAACTTATGTTTACATCTTAACTGTAAGTCTAGTATATATGTTGGTAAAACATTCGTCTACTGGCAATTACGCCAATGTTCATTTTCATTTTTTGTGGACTTTTACTATCTTTCTGTTTTATACTGAGATTAAACGTAAAACTTACTTTTATCTCGCAATTCTATCAGGGGGATTTTATGAGCGAAAAGGGATTAACAACGATCAGTTTGAAAAAGATCAATCGTTCCAAAGTCTATCAATATATTTATAAAGCAAAAGCATCTGCCAAATTGAAAATCGTGCAGGATCTGCAGATGGGTCTGTCAACGGTCAGTCAGAATCTGAATCTGTTGGAAGAAGAGGGATTGATCGAGCGAAACGGTTATTTCGAATCTACCGGAGGAAGAAAGGCTCATGCCATCCGGATTGTTCCTGACTTTAAGATCTCGATCGGAATCGGTATTTTGAAAAAGATGTTTCATATTACAGTTGTGGATTTATATGGAAATGCACTTTGCATGGATACCATTCCGCTTCCTTATGAGAATACAGCTGCTTACTATGAGCAGGTTGCTTCTGAAATTAAGAACTTTATTTCCAGACAAAACTATGATCCGGAAAAAATACTGGGAATCTCCATTGCTACCCAGGGAATCACTTCTCCCGATCACAGCACTGTCACTTATGGAGTCATTATGGAAAACTCCGGTATGAATGTAAAGGATTTCTCCTGCCGGCTTCCATGGCCCTGCCATCTGGAACACGATTCCAAATCCGCTGCTTTTCTGGAGCTATGGAATCATCCGGAACTGGACAGCGCGGTGGTTTTTCTGCTCAACCGAAATCTGGGCGGTGCGGTTATTACGAACCACCAGATTCACCAGGGAAGTTCCATGCACAGCGGAACCATTGAGCATATGTGTATCAATCCGGATGGCCCATTATGTTACTGTGGAAACCGCGGCTGTCTGGAAACCTACTGTTCCGCCAATGCACTGGAGCAGGCTTCCAGCCTTCCCATCAAAGAATTTTTCCCGCTTTTGAGAGAAGGTACTTCTGCTCAGGCAATCCAAATCTGGGAAGATTATCTGAACCACCTTGCATTTGCCATGAAAAATCTGAATCTGGTCATTGATGCGCCCATCATTATCAGCGGCTACCTAGCTCCATATTTTACAGAAGAGGACATTGCAAAACTGGCAGAACGAATCAACAGTTCCACCCCTTTTGCGGTAGATCCGACACAGATTCTCGTGGGAACTCACGGACAGTATACGCCCGCCATCGGAGCGGCACTCTACTATATTGAGCAATTCATCCAGTCTGTGTAAACATAAAAAAGCTGTAAAACTCTGACTTTCAAAGTTTTACAGCTTTTGATAGTTGCAGACAGTCGGAAGTGACAGCCTGTGAAAGGAACGTCCGCAGTCCCGGTACTTCCTGAGAAGGAGCGTTAAGCGACATTCGAAGGTTAGTACCGCTGGATCGAGGACTTAGCGCGAGCGGTTCCGCTCACAGCCTGTCACTTCAGCTGTCGGATCTCTCTTGTACCAATCGTAGAAGTAGACGATCACAGGCGTCGGCCACATTCTGTAGTTGTTCTTTGGTGATATTGTCAATATGGATGCCACAGGTACACACTGCGGTGCAGTTATATTTTGCCGCTGCGGCTTCGGCAAATTTTCTTGCCACATATTCATCCTTATGGCCCATGCCGTTGATCACGGAAGAAGTGACACCTGTCCCTTCTCCGGTGAGGCTTGGTCTTGCCACGGACATAACGACGCTGCCCACATGTGGAGTATCGCCGCCCCAGACGCAGATGGTATAGTCCTGTCCCATGGAAACGGCCTGACAGGATACCGGGTATGCTCCGGTAATCTGTTCTTCCAGTATTTCTCCTACTCGCATCCGTTCCATCTCCTGAAATCCTCACCTTCGATTCCAAACCGGTCCAGAATCTTTCCCACGATATGTCTGGTGCAGTCCTCAATGGTCTGCGGATGATTATAATAGGTCAGCATCGGTGGCAGAATCTCCACACCCATCTGGCTTAATTCGTACATATTGCGAAGATGGATGGTATTTAACGGACACTCTCTGGCTACCAGAAGCAGTTTTCTCCGCTCTTTCAGCGTTACATCCGCTGCGCGCAGAAGAAGGTTGTCCGTATAGCCGGAACAGATTCCCGCTACAGTCTTCATACTGCACGGCACAACGACCATGCCGTCTGTCTTATAGGTGCCGCTGGCAATATGGGCACCGATATCCTGATTGTCATAAACCACATCTGCAAGCGCCCGGATCTCTTCCATGGAAAGATCGGATTCCTGCGCCGCCGTGATCTCGCCTCCTCTGGTGCAGACCAGATGCGTCTCCACATCTTTAGCAGCACGGAGCTGCCGAAGCAGTTCCACCGCCAGAGGAATGCCGCTTCCGCCGCTGATTCCTACTACAATTCTTCTCATTAGTGTACCATTCCTGCAAGCATGTTGACAGCCGGTGTAACACAGTCATTCCAGAAGATAGCGATCGGGAAGATCAGTACCATAGCCGGAATCATGTCTGCTACCGGGAACATCTTGATCTTGCACATCCGGAAGCCGGTTGCAAGCATGATGAAACCGCCGCATGCCTTAAAGTCGTTAATAATGTAAGTATTTGTTCCCAGATCCAGTCCGTTATAAATCGGAGCGCCCAGAAGGAACAGAATAAAGAAAATAATAAACTGCGGGATGGCTACGGCTGCCGTTACCATACCCAGGGTGCATGCAAATACAACTGCTGTGAACAGGTCCAGAATTGCTTTTGCAATCAGAACGCTGTGATCTGCAGACATACCTGCGATGATGGAACCATAGATTCCGGTTCCGCTGGCGCAGAACAGGGTAATGCAGGTAACCAGTGTTGCCTCGAACTCTGCCTGCGGAGCATCGGAAGAAGTCTTCACAATTTTGCTCATTCCCTTCTGCAGGGCAAGTCCGCCTTTATTGATCAGCTGGCCAAAATGAATGGCAAGTCCAATACCGGTACCAAGGATAATGGCAAATACAACGGCCGGCATGTGCTGCATCAGAACGATGGTGCTGACACCCATACACATGGAACAGCATCCAAGAATCAGGTTCATATTATCGATAAAATCTTTTTTCAATGCTTTTCCGGCAACTGCGCCTACAATACCGCCAATGACAACCGCAACGGCATCAACAATAACTCCAACTGGCATTTCCTTAGTCCTCCTTCAGCTCTTTCGCCCATTTTTCCTTATCGATCTCCAGGAAACGGCTTCTGACAAAGTTCTCTTTCTGATCAAACGGAACGGTGCAGTCAAAGATTGCCTTGCATGCAATTCCATGAACGCGGATAGACGGGTCAAATGCATTGTCGTTGGACGGGTCCAGTACGTGGCAGTGGCATCCCGGAATCGGAATCATATCCACATCTGCCTGGAATCTGGTGGTCATTGCCCACATGACATCGCTCATATCGAAGATATCTACATCCTCGTCTACCAGGAAGACATGTTTCAGCTCGGAGAATGCGGAGAATGCAAGCATTGCTGCATTGCGCTGACGTCCCTCGTCATTCTTGGAGCTCTTCTTGAACTGAAGAATCGCTACGAATTTTCCGCCGCCGCAGGGAGCTGCATGTACATTCAGCAGACGACCCGGAATGGCACGGTCTACCATGGAAATGATGGATGCCTCGGTCGGAATACCTGCCATGGAAACATGCTCATGGGACGGTCCGATACAGGACTGCATAATCGGGTTCTTTCTGTGAGTCACTGCAGTAATCTTGATAACCGGAAGTGCCGGTTTTGCATCTCCTGTATAACCCGGGAACTCCGGCATTGCCTTACCGGTGTTAGAGTTGATATCCTCTCTGACGGTCTTGTCATGGCACAGATATCCTTCCAGTACGTACTCTGCGTTGGCAATACACTTCTCCGGAATGGTCAGGCAGTTTGCCAGCTCTACCGGCTCTCCTCTTAACGCACCTGCAATCTGCAGCTCGTTATATCCCAGCGGAGTGGTCGGTGCCTCGAATCCTGCACACATATAAACAGCCGGATCAAGTCCGATGGAAATGGAGATCGGCATGTCTTTTCCAAGTGCACAGTATTTCTCAAAGAAAGCGCCCAGATGACGGGAACCCGGGGTAATCCACATACCCAGCTCGTCTTTGGACTCAATGCAGAGACGATGAATGGTAACGTCGCTGGTGCCATTTTCCGGATCAGTTCCCATGCAAAGTCCCATGGTGATATACGGGCCTGCATCCTCCGGTGTGTTAGTCGGTGCCGGAACCAGGGTACGGAGATCGAAATCCGGATCCGTTGCATAGTGTACTACTTCCTGGCAGTCGATGTGTTTTCCTTCCGGAATCATTACCGGCGGAATGGTCTCTTTTAATTTCTCACCCATATATTTTCCAAGGAATTCCGGATCAGTATCCAGCAGAAGACCTACTCTCTTACGGCTGGAAAGCATACCGATGGACACGCGCGCATCCGGGAATCCTTTTACTTTATTAAATAACATAGCCGGACCTTCTTTGGTTGGGCGTGCAACAGTTCCACCTGCTCCTACGTAACGGTAAACACCGGAAACCTCTGCGTTCGGATCTACCTCTGTATCAGTTGTCAGCATCTGTCCCGGAATTGTTTCCAGAAATTCAATTGCGGAACGAAGATCATGTACTTTAGACATTCTTTTGTACTCCTCTCATTTCTCTTCTAGCAGACTACAGATTACCATGTGAATCTATTGACATACAATTCAATTCATTCTAAAATTAAGTCAGTTTTGGAATTAATAGGAGCAGGAATGGGACATGGATATTAATTCTCTGAAGGAATTTCTGGCGCTGGCGGAGACCCGGAATTTCTGGGAAGCGTCGGAGCTTCTTTTTATGAATGAGTCAACCTTAAGTAAACATATCAAAAAGCTGGAAACCGAGCTTCAGGTGCCTTTGTTTGCCCGAAATACCCGGAAAGTTTCCCTGACTTCCTACGGAGAATGCCTGATCCCTTATGCCCGGAAAATCGTAGAGGAAGATGCCCGTTTCCGCGAGAAGCTGGCGGAACAGATTCATGCCGAATCGGAAAATCTGATTCTCGGTGTCATTCCGTCCATGGTGCAGTACCGGATCACCGATATTCTGGTAAATTTCCGGAAAACTCATCCGCAAAAAACGGTCCAGATTCTGGAAGGTGATACCATTGATCTTCTGGAAGCACTGATTCACCGGAAATGTTCCATGGCTTTCCTGCGGGAAAGTTATCTCCACCCCATTGACCATGAATTATTTGAAAAGATTCCTTATACGCAAGACCGGCTCTGCATCCTGCTGCCGGAAGATCATCCCAAAGCAATGCGGGAAAGCCTTTCCCTTAAGGAACTGGCATCCGAAGATTTTGTTGTACTGAATCACGGGACTCTGCTCAATCAGCTGTTTACTTCTCTCTGCCGGGAAGCCGGATTTACTCCACGGATCGCTATGGAATGTGAACGAATTGATTCCATCTTTGACCTGGTGGCGCAGCACATGGGGCTCTCCCTTCTGACAGACAAGCATTTTAATGCCTCCGTCAAAAACCGGCAGGCTGACGGACATACGCTTCGTCTGGTTCCCCTGGAACCGGCCATGTACAGCCAGACTTATCTGTGCTATTTAAAGAGTACGTCGCTGAATCCAACTGCACGTGAAATGATTTCCTATATAGAAAAAGCTGCAAAACCGTGACTGTCCACAAATTTTGCAGCTTTTATTTTGTAAGCAGCTTCGCGATGTCCAGATTCCGGTCCGGAATCCTGTACTGTTCCGCCTCTTTTTCCAGCCGGAAATAGAAAATCACTTTTCCATCCCGGACTTCCATTTTTACCCGTGCCAGTTTCTCTTTTAATAAAGGAATGATGCAGAAATAAATCCGGTCATCTTCAAATGAAAGATGTCCGTACTCTGTGCCGTTACGGTCCTGCACCAGAATCTGGTTGCCCTGAAAGGCTTTCGGATACAGCAATAAGCCTTCCCGCAGAGGTCTTCTCCGGTCTGCTTTCACATAGGCCCGGAACCGGTAGATTTCCCGACCTTCCTGGTCAAGCTGTACCGGCTTTGCAATCTTCCGCAATACTTTCACCGGATCAATAAACTGCTCCGCCAGATACTGAAACAGGCGGCTTCGAACCGCCAGCGTTTTCTCCGTATGCTCCAGGAGCTCTTTTACCACTTCATGAATGCTGATGAGAAATAACTGGAAATCTTCCTCAACCGGGTCCCACAGATATTTTCCTCTGGCAGCACGGTAATAGGGATGGCCTTCCTCCGTCTCCATGGTGTAATAAAGATAGACATTCCGTTCCCGGAACGCACGCTCATTGACCGGTCCGGTCCACGCAGGCCGTTTTCGCTCCGGCTTCGTCTTTTCCTGCGGCTTCCATATAGAATCAAATGCATGGGGATGGGTTTTCAGCAGCCGATAGGCTTCATTGATCTCCTGGGCACGCCGGATATGCGCCGGTTCCTCCGACCCCAGCGCATCCGGATGGCACTCGTTCATCAGTTTCCGGTATTTCTTCTTCAGGGAGTGAAGGTCGTCCTCCTCCGTGATGGAGAGAAGACGCCTCGCCTGCGCTACATTCATAAGAGAGCATCCCACTCCGCGGTCTTAAATCCGGTCAGCACCCGGTCTCCATCCACGATCAGAGGCCGTTTTACCAGCATGCCGTTGGTCGCAAGAAGCTTTAACTGCTCCTCCTCGCTCATTTCCGGCAGCTTGTCTTTCAATTTCATTTCCTTATAAAGCATTCCGCTGGTATTGAAAAATTTCTTCAGCGGCAGACCGCTTCTGCCATACCAGTCCTTTAACTCCTCAAAGGTAGGATTATTTTCCACAATGTGGCGGTCCTCATAGGAAATCTGATGCTCATCCAGCCATTTCTTTGCCTTCTGACAGGTAGAGCATTTTGGATATTCAAGAAATAACATACGTATAGCCTCCTTCTATTTTAAATGTTGTTCACCGGGCATGGGATTTCCGGCGGAAATATCCACATCCAGCAACACTTTAATCAACCAGAAAAATACAAACAATACCAGAAGCGGAATCACGCAGGATGTAATCAGCATCACAGCCACTGCTTCCACGAAATGGTTCAGAGAATTCTGCACCTTCTGTACCAGTTCTTCCGAAGAAATAGTCACATTTTCCACCGCTGTTGTCACCGAATCCTTCGCGCTGGAAAGAGCGTCTTTTGCTTTGTCAAAGATGCCGGAGATTCCCGTTTCCTGCTGTGCTGTATTCTGATCTGCGCTCTGCTGTGTCTGTTCCTGCTCGACCGCGCTGCTGTTTTCCAGCATTTCCTGTGTACTCTTTGCATCCTCCAACGTCGCATCAATCTGAGACTGATAAGTGGTCTCGATAAGATCCGACACCTTCACACTGGCCGGCACCACCAGGAAAATGCAGATGCCGAAGATCAGCAAACGTCTCGCCAGTTTATCAATACTCCTGTTCCGCGCCATGATATTGGCTGCAAACAGCACACACGCCGCAGGAATAAAAATCTTAAACGCCGCATATCCAGTGATGGTCACCAGATATTTTTCCAGAAATACCGCGCACAGTACGATAAGCAGATATCCGCTTAAGTCCGCTACTTTCTCTGCAATGGGCGTTCCTATATCTCCCGGCAGTAACGTAATCAGTGCGGATGTTGCCGTCGTCGCCGCCGTCAGTTCCAGTACCGTTGCTTTCTTCTCATCCAGAGACGTAATGGTCGCCTGATGAGTTTCCGGGGAAGAAGCATATTTCTCCACCACCGTAAAGGAAAGAATCCCGATCAGAAGCCAGATCACGATATAGATGCATTTCTTCTTATCCAGTGTCAAATTCATGGTTCACCTCCGTGACACATCATTTTTCTCTATCATACCATTCCTAAGGGCCCTCATGCAACCGGAAGGCGGATCATAGCCTTCGGGCCTATGGAATTTTTATTCGGTCGCAGCCGAGTCAATCGCAACCGAATTAAATTTTCTCCAAGCAAAAGGCAGACGGCGCAACACCATCTGCCTTCTCTATTTAATCGTTCTACTTCGCTGCCCGTTTTACAGCCTTAATCACTTCATTCAGAATAATCACTGTAAATGCCGTTGCCAGCATTTTAATCCACATACCTGCAGACAACGCTACCGTCTCGAATACGGCGCCGCCAAACTGTGTGATGACAAACTGAAGAATCAACACCAGCAGGAAAACGCCCAGCATCAGTTTATTTTTCATAAGATTTTTCACCATCGGCGTCTCATCCAGTTCACGGCAGTTAAATGCGTTAAAGAGCTGGAACAGGACGAACAGGGTGAACAGGACCGTTGCTTCTTCTTCCGGAGCTGCGCCCAGGAAATTTTTAAAATGCTGAAGCATAAATACCACAGAAATGAAAATACCATTGGTAAAAATACGTACCAGCATATCTTTGGAAATGATGTTCTCATTCCGCTTCGTCGGTTTGTGCTTTAACAGATCCGGGCGGATGGGTTCCAGGCCCAGGGTCAGTGCAGGCGGGCCATCCATGATAATGTTGATCCACAGAAGTTCCAGCGCCGTAAACGGTGCGGTAAATCCTGCCAGAATCGATGCAATAACTACAACTACAGAAGATACATTTACCGTAAGCTGGAACTGGATAAACCGTTTAAAGTTCTCATAGATTCCACGGCCCCACTGAACTGCTTTGATAATGGTAGAGAAGGAATCGTCCAGAAGAACCATATCGCTGGCTTCCTTGGTCACGTCCGTTCCCGCAATTCCCATGGCAATACCCACATCCGCATGTTTGATGGCAGGCGCATCGTTGATTCCGTCACCGGTAACAGCAACTACATTTTTCTCTTCTTTCAAGAGTTTTACGACGCGCATTTTTACCAGCGGCGTACTTCTGGCAATTACATGAATCTTCTTCAGCGCTGCCTTCAGTTCCTCATCGGACATCTGTTCAATGTCGGATGCCTCCACGGCAATGTGGTCGTCATCCAGCATATGAAGTTCATTTGCAATGGCTCTCGCGGTACGGATATTGTCACCGGTCAGCATTTTCACTTCGATTCCAGCCGCCCGGCAGTTCTTGATCGCCTCATAGACATCCGGACTCAACGGGTCTGAAATTACCACGAATCCATCGTAATGAAGATTCTGCTCTACTTCCTCCTGCGCCTCCCCATTGTATGCATCCAGTTCTCTGTGGGCAAATGCAAGCAGACGGCCTGCCTCGCTCTGGAACTGTTCCATCAGTTTCAGGTTCGATGCCTTCTCTTCCTCTGAAACGTCAGAACAGAGAGAAAGAATCTTCTCCGGATTTCCCTTGGTGTACAGGATGATCTTTCCATTTTCCCGGACGATGGTACTCATATCCTTATTCTGGGAGGAAAACGGGAACACACGGATGACATCTGCATCATGACGGAGTTTCTGATAATCCACGCCCGCTTTCTGTGCCGCTGCAAGCAGGGAACATTCCGTAGGATTTCCAATAAAGGAACAGACTCCATCTTCCCAGGAAATATTGGCATTGCTGTTGATACAGTAGTTGTTCAGAAGCACTTTATCCTGAAGCTGTTCCGGCTCTATCAGGCTGCCATGGGTATATATTTTCTGGACGGTCATCTTATTTTCCGTCAGAGTTCCGGTCTTATCGGAACAGATAATATTGACACATCCGATGGTCTCACAGGCAATCATTTTCTTCACCAGCGCATTTTCTCTGGACATTTTAATAATATTTAATGCCAGGGAAACGGCTACGATGGTCGGAAGGCCTTCGGGCACTGCCGCTACGATCAGGACGATACTGGTGATAAATGCATCCGAAATCGTATCCAGATTCAGCTGTCCGCGCATAAAGAACTGCGCTACCTCAATAGCAAATACAATAGCTGCTGCTGAAGCTCCCAGAACCGTAATCTGCTTGCCAAGTTTGTCCAGTTTTTCCTGCAGTGGAGTCGTAGTCTTTTCAATAGAAGAAAGCTCCTGGGCGATCTGGCCGAATTCAGTATCATTACCAACGCCGGTAACCAGCATCTGACCATTACCTGCTGACACAAAACATCCGGAATACAGCATGTTGACGCGCTCCGCCACCGGTGTCTCCGGGGGACAGACTACGCTCGCGTCTTTATTAATCGGAAGACTCTCTCCCGTCAGGGCTGACTCATCCACCGCCAGATCATTGCTCTCCAGCAGACGGCCATCTGCCACAATCTTGTCACCGGTCTCTACCATAATGATATCGCCAACGACGATCTCTTTCTGGGTAACCAGCTGCGGTTCACCGTTCCGGATTACTTTGATCAGGGTATCCTCATTAATTTTGTTCAGCGCCTCAAACGCCTTGGCGCTCTTTCCTTCCGTAATGATGGTGATCACCACAGACAGTGCGATTGCTGCAAAAATACCCACGCATTCCAGGAAATTATATTCTCCTCCCGTGAAATAGCGGGTAATATTTACAATCAACGTAATCACTGCGGCAAAGATCAGCATCAAAAGCATGGGTTCTGTGGATGCGTCCCAGATTTTCTTTGCAAGTGACTCATGACTCTGTCTGACAAACGAGTTGGAGCCATAGGTTTCACGGGATTTTTCCACCTGTTCCGGTGTCAGACCCTTTTCGCGATCCGTGCCAGTCCGTGAAAGCAGCTCTTCCATTGCCATCCGAAATGCTTCTTTCATTTCGTTTCCTCCTTGTTCTATGTTTACCCGGGTAATGCAGCAGCATACTTATTATGGTATAAATAAGAATCTCGCTCGCGAGATTCTCCGCCTGCGGCGGGTTGCTATTGCAACATAATTCCACACCGCCGCAGTGCGATCCTCGCGGAGCGTTTTTATCGTATGGAAACGTAGTTTCCCATACGATAAAAAACGAGACACATGCATAGCCAAAATAAGCTATACATGAGTCTCGTTATTTAAGACAAGCCAGACCAGAGGTCAGGATGTTGACTTGCCACGATATACGCCACTACTCCCTCAAATATAAGTCTTTATCATTTAATCATGCGCCCCTGCGGTTAGTCAAGAATAACCTTTTTCTTATAGCCACAATCACAATAAGGGCCGCCGGAAGCAAGGGTATACTCCCTGACAAAATCTGTGACTCCGCCCGCCTCACTCATGGTGTAATCAAGACGGCACATGGCCGGTATCAGTTCCTCAAGGCCCAGTTCTCTCATCAATGTACAGATTCCACATCTGGTAAACCGCGCCTCATATCCGCTCCCATCTTCATACTCATAGAAATCCATATTCCATGAGTAGGGATTTCTGTCAGCCGCTTTGAGTTTCGCTGTTGCCTTCATGGCCTTAATATCCGCTTCCGAATATTTTTTCTTTCCGCTCATCCGACAGAACCATTTCATTGCACCAATCATCATGGATTTCTTATAGTATTCTGTCGCATCCTCCACCGTTGGCAGTTTCGGCATGTTCAGAAAAAACGCCGACAACATGGCACAGTTCACAATGTTCATCTTAAACTGATCCGCCTTTTCAAACTCCGGAAGCTTCTCTATGATCTCCCGGTACTTTTTCTTTGCCGCTGCCGTTATAGTTCTGCTTTCCTGCTCATCATATTTCAGAACCTCGGTGAGATTCCTTCTGAATGATCTCTGAAAAATTACCCACATCCCCATGGGCATGCCTGCGTATTTCATATGGATCCGGTCTCCTCTCCGCAACGATTTCACTGTAAATATCATAACGCTTTATCGCGTGAAAGGAAAGTCATACCGCTTATTTTGTGAGCCTCTTAATCACCTGCTCCGGACAGGCTTCCACACACCTGCCGCAATGCAGGCAGTGATTCTGATCAATCACAGCCACTTTTTCCGAAAAA
>CAVCTH010000033.1:0-15555 GCA_963604695.1 Clostridiales bacterium
AATCAAGGATGAAGAGGTCTGTGACATCCATTAATTTCTGAAAGGATTCCAGATAGTCCGGATCTGTCCGGAATGGGCCCCCGCTGGTATCCAGGGCCGTGTGCACCTGATGCTCTTTGGCGATGGAGAAGAGGTCTGTTACAAATTCCATCTGGAGCAGTGCTTCACCGCCGCTGACGGTAATACCGCCATTCTTTTTCCAGTAAGGTTTGAAACGGTACAGTTTTTGAAATAATGCTTCCGCTTCCCATTCCGTTCCACCGGTCTTTTTCCAGGTATCCGGATTGTGACAGTACCGGCAGCGCAGATTGCAGCCCTGCAGGAAAACAATACTGCGCACGCCCGGCCCGTCTACCAGTCCGAAGCTTTCAATCGAATGCACCTGACCTGTCATTACAGTGTCTTATGGCAGGTACGTGCAATGACATCCAGCTGCTGTTTCTTGGTCAGAGAAATGAATTTTACCGCATAACCGGAAACACGGATCGTAAAGTTCTGATACTCTTCTTTCTCCGGATGCTCCATGGCATCAATCAGTTTCTCTGTACCGAATACATTTACATTCAGATGGTGAGCATCCTGCTCAAAATAGCCATCCAGAATCTGTACCAGATTTTCCACTCTCTCGTCCTCACTGTGTCCCAGTGCGTCCGGACTGATGGTCTGGGTGTTGGAGATTCCGTCCAGTGCCCAGTGATACGGCAGCTTTGCAACTGAGTTCAGAGATGCCAGAAGACCGTTCTGCTCTGCGCCGTAGGATGGTGAAGCTCCCGGAGCGAAGGAAGTAAATGCTTTTCTTCCGTCCGGTGTTGCACCGGTTGCTTCTCCGTATACGACGTTAGAGGTAATGGTCAGTATAGAGGTACTGGGTTTGGAGTCCCGGTAGGTATGACGACGACGGATCTTGTCAAAGAAGGTTCTTAATAACCAGGTGGCAAGCTCGTCAGCCCTTGGATCGTCATTTCCGTAGCGCGGGAAGTCTCCCTCTATTTCAAAATCTTTGGTAATGCCTTCTTCATCGCGAATGATCTTTACTTTTGCATACTTGATGGCACTTAAAGAATCTACCACATGGGAGAATCCTGCAATACCCGTTGCAAAAGAACGTTCGCAGTCATTATTAATGAGCGCCATCTCAGCTGCCTCATAATAATATTTATCATGCATGTAATGGATCAGGTTCAGCACGTTGACATAAATGTCAGCCAGCCAGTCCATCCACCAGTCAAATTTCTCAATGACTTCATCATAATCTGCATATTCAGAAGTAATGCGCTCCATCTTCGGTCCGCACTGAATTCTGTGCTTCTCATCAAAACCACCGTTAAATGCATACAGCAGCGTTTTTGCAAGGTTTGCACGGGCACCGAAGAGCTGAATCTCCTGTCCGGTTTTCGTTGCAGATACACAGCAGCAGATGGAATAGTCATCGCCCCACTCCGGTTTCATAACCTCATCGTTCTCATACTGGATGGAACTGGTATCAACGGAAATCTTTGCTGCGTACTTCTTAAAGCTCTTCGGAAGGCTCGGGCTGTAGAGTACGGTCAGGTTCGGCTCCGGGCTCGGTCCCATGTTCTCCAAGGTGTGGAGGAAACGGTAATCGTTCTTCGTTACCATATGTCTTCCGTCCAGGCTGGTTCCGCCGACTTCCAGGGTAACCCAGGTCGGGTCACCGGAGAAGAGCTGATTGTACTCCGGAATCCGGGCAAATTTTACCATACGGAATTTCATGGTCATATGGTCGATGAGTTCCTGGGCCTCTGCCTCAGTTAAGGTACCGTTCTCCAGGTCTCTCTGGATATAAATATCAAGGAAGGTGGAGATACGTCCTACGGACATAGCTGCACCGTTCTGGGTCTTTACAGCTGCCAGATATCCAAAATACAGCCACTGTACTGCTTCTTTTGCATTTCTTGCCGGCTTGGAAATATCGTATCCGTAGATCTTTGCCATCTCTTTCATCTCATTCAGAGCTTTCAGCTGCTGGCTGATCTCTTCTCTCATGCGGATGACTTCATCATACATATTTCCGCAGCCTGCACGGTAATGAGCCACTTTCTTTGCCTCGATCAGGCGGTCAATTCCATAGAGGGCCACGCGACGATAATCGCCGACAATACGGCCGCGTCCATAGGTATCCGGCAGACCGGTTACTACGTGAGTCTTTCTTGCCAGACGCATTTCCGGAGTATAGGCACCGAATACCGCATCATTATGAGTCGTCACATAGGTCGTGAAGATCTTTTTCAGTTCCGGGTTAATCTCATAACCATAGGTCTCTGCTGCCTTGGTTGCCATCTTGATACCGCCGTACGGCATGAAGGCTCTCTTTAACGGCTTGTCCGTCTGCAGTCCTACGATCTGCTCCAGATCTTTCAGCTCATCATTGATATAACCCGGACCATAAGCGGTCAGGCCTGAGACAACTTCTGTCTCACACTCCAGTACGCCGCCTTTTTCCCGTTCCATTTTCTGAAGCTTCTGCACTTCATTCCATAACTTTGTGGTCGACTCGGTTGGTCCTGCTAAAAAGGATTCATCTCCGTCATAGGGAGTATAGTTTTTCTGGATGAAATCACGTACATTGATCTCTTCCTGCCACATTTCACCACGGAATCCGTCCCAGGCTCCCTGGCTGTCAAATTTTCCCGGTTTTGTCATCGGCATCGTCGGTGTCCCTCCATGTATTAGAATTATTTGGTAACTACTTAATAAATTTCACTTCCGGATAAATATCCTTCTTCGCTTCTTCTTTTCTCTCGTTGAAAGCGACTTTGTTCTCCTCGAACAGGTTGCGTCCCTGGGCGTCGATGGATACGATCAGCGGTCCGAATTCTTTCACTTCATTGCACCATAAGGTCTCCGGCATACCAAGCTCATCCCAGTGATGCTCTTTGATCTTTACTACCTCTGTAGCAGCAACGACTGCACAGCCTGCCGGGAATACACAGTGGATTGCGCCAAACTCTTTGCAGGCACGCTCGGTATTCGGTCCCATTCCGCCTTTTCCGACGATGACTCTGACACCGGTCAGTTTTGTAAACTCATATTCAAATTTCTCCATACGCATGGAAGTGGTCGGTCCTACGGAAACCATCTCATAATCGTCTTCCGTTCCCTCGATTTTGCGGACGATGGGGCCGGCATGGAAGATCGCCTTGTCCTTGATATCATACGGAAGCTCTCTTCCGTACTCTACCAGACGACGGTGCGCCACATCACGGCAGGTCATCAGATCGCCGTCCAGCCATACAATATCACCGATTTTAATATCCTTCAGATCCTCTGCGCTTACCGGTGTAACGAGAACCTTTTTATCTCCTCTAATTTCAATCATGATTCTTACCTCCGCTTATGCATTGAATTTCCAGGTGGAATGGGTATCACAGGTTACGGACAGATCCGGATTTACAATCAGATGTCCGCGGCGGTGTGACCAGCATCCTACGTTAACAGCGACTCCGATGGTGGACGGATGACGTGCGGTGTTCTCAATATTTACGCCCATAACGGAATATTTTCCGCCCATACCCTGCGGTCCAAGGCCAATCTTGTTAATACCGTCTTCCAGAAGCTTCTCCATCTTTGCTGCATTTGCATTATCATTATGGGAACCGATGGGACGCATCAGGGCTTTCTTGGAATTCAGTGCCGCGGTCTCTACGGAAGTACCAACGCCAACGCCTACCAGCAGCGGAGGACATGCATTCAGTCCATAAGTGGTCATCTGATCCAGTACGAAATCCGTCACTCCTTCATATCCGGCTCCCGGCATCAGAACCATGGCTTTTCCCGGAAGCGTACATCCGCCGCCTGCCATGTATGCATAGATTTCGCATTTGTCACTGTTCGGTACGATATCCCACCATACAGTCGGGGTTCCTTTACCGACGTTTCTCTTGGTGTTGTACTCATCAAAAGTCTCTACAGAGTTGTGTCTCAGCGGAGTTGCGAAAGTAGCCTGTACAACCGCCTCTTTCAGCAGGCCTTCCAGCTCGTTGATGTACGGGAAATTAGTTCCGCATTTCAGCCAGAACTGAAGAACTCCAGTGTCCTGGCAGCTCGGTCTGTTCAGCTCTACAGCCAGACCCTGATTCTTGGTCATGGTCTCATAGAGAACCTTCGGAAGTGCTGCGGTTTCCTGGGAGCCAAGCTCCTCCAGTTTCTTTACCACATCATCCGGTAATTTTTTTCCGATATGGCCTACGAAATCAGCTACCATATCTGTTAACTGTTTTACTCCATTTTCCTTAGTCATTTCTATTACCTCCTGGTATTATGAATCATTAAATTTAATTGTTTACGGATAGAACGGGAACAGGATCGGCAGTAATACCATACAGACTACGAAAGATACCAGAATCAAAGGTAATCCGGATTTTACATAGTCATTGAATTTGTATCCGCCAAGCCCTACTACCATGGTGTTGGCCGGCATGCCGATCGGTGTTGCATATGCACAGGAACCGGCGATGACCGTTGCGATCACGACTGCTCTCGGGTCTGCGCCCAGGCTGTTGGCCAGTGATACGGCAATCGGTACCATCAGGGCCGTCGTTGCTGTATTGGACATAAAGTTCGTCAGTGCACAGGTTACAATGAAGATGACCAGCAGCAGAATAATCGGGTTCGGGTTTGCACCCAGAAGACCAACGATCTTGTCTGCAATGAGACTGCCTGCCCCGGTGGTATCCAATGCTTTTGCCAGTGCCAGCGAGCCGCCGAACAGAAGAACCACTTTCAGGTCAATCGACTGCAGGGCATCCTTCTCTGAGATAACTCCGGTCAATACCAGCACAATCGCTCCGATACAGGCGGATACCTGAATGCTGATGCCGATCTCTTCCTCAAAAATCATTGCTAAAATTACGAGAATCAGTACAATCAGAGATACTTCCTGTTTCCATTTCGGAACATTACTGAAATCTCTCTGCTCTCCTACTTCCTCTGTAACCTGATTCTTTCCATCCGGAAGGAAACGGTATCCGATAAAAGCGAAGTAGAGAATTCCAAGAGCCAGCATCGGAACTCCTACTGGAGCGTACATAAAGAAGCTGGTAGCTAAGCCCATCTCCTGGAGTGCATTCACACCCATAAGGTTTCCCGGTGCGCCGATAATGGAAAGATTTCCACCAAGTGCTGCTGCAAATACCAGCGGCATCAGAAGACGGCTTCTGGAATATCCGGACTCGTCTGCAATTCCACAGACAACCGGAATCAGCACTGCTGCCGTCCCGGTATTGGATAAGAAACCGGACATAATACCTACGATTAACATAATCGCGATAATTAACATTCTTTCTGTTTTGGCAAATCTGGTAACCAGACCTCCGATTTTGTTTGCCATTCCTGTTTCAAACAGTGCCTGTCCTACGACAAACATGCCGACGCAAAGAATCACGTTGCTGTTTACATACTGTGCAAAGGTCGTTTGTGAATCAAGTACCCCGGTCAGTGTCAGACCAATTGCACAAATGGATGCGGTCAGCCCCAGCGGAATCTTCTCAAAGACAAAACTGATGACTGCAAATGCAAGAAACAGCAGAGTAATAGTTGTTTGTGACATTTCAAATCCCCTTCCTTGTTCTCTTCTGAAAAGTATCGGCCGAATACGTTTCCTTTCATGGCTTCATTATAAACAGGATGATTCATAAAAACAAATTGTTAGAATATATGTCCGTATAAAAATTTTTTATAAAGTCAATTTCAGACAGGCAAATTTATGCATTTTTACTAGGAGAAATAGACGAGATGTGTTATTTTAATAACAGGGAATAAAGTAAGAGGGAGGAAACAGCTTATGACACTGAATCAGCTGCGGTATTTCTGCACGGCAAGCCGCTGCCACAGCATCACGAAAGCAGCGGAAGAATTATATGTAACTCAGCCCACGGTCTCTACGGCGATCCGGGAACTGGAGGTAGAATTTGGAATCAGTCTCTTTTACCGCAAGGGAAACCAGCTGATTCTGACCGGTGAAGGGGAGACCCTATATGAAAAAGCGAATTATATTCTGCAATGCTGTACGGAGCTCCAGTCGGAATGCTTTGGAATGACCCGGGAAAAGCCACCCATCAGGATCGGCATTCCTCCCATGCTCAGTACGGTTTTCTTCCCGGAGCTCCTGACCGCTTTTCAGAAGGAGCATCCGGATGTTCCGGTGATGCTGGAGGAATATGCCTCCGTGCGGGCCTGTAACTTCATCCAGAACGACAGCCTTGACCTGGCCCTTGTCAATATGGAGCAGTACAACATCGATAAATTCCACCATACGCTGCTTGCCAATGACCAGGTGGTCTTCTGCGTCAGCAAAGAGCACCCTCTGGCCCAGAAGGAGGATGTGACCATTCCGGATATGGCACAGTTCCCCCTGATCTTCTTCAACGGTGACTCCGTCCAGAACCAGCTTCTGAAGATCCGCTTTGAGCTGGAAGGTTACAAACCCCATATTATGATGCACAGCAGCCAGATCTACACGACCCTGCAGTTTCTGAAGGATCACCACTGCGGCTGCTTCCTCTACTCCAGCATGACGGACAAATTCCCGGACGTGGTACGGATACCCCTCCGGCAGCCCCTCTTTGTCAAGATCGGTATGGTATGGAAAAAAGGGAAATATATCAGCAACGATATGCAGACATTTTTAAACTTCACCAGGAAATATTACAAGGATCATCCTCTGATCAATGTGCAGACAGATTCAATAAACTGATCAGCAACAAAAGGATCTCTTTCTCCGGAAAGGAGAAGGACGATTCAGTCCAGGGAAGATTCAGGTCATATCTTCCCCAGAACTCCAGTTCTCTTTTCTTAAATACCAGAATGGCCATTCCAAGCCCCACCGCCAGATAAGCCACGATCACAAGAAAGCTTCCCATATCAAAGAATCCAAGCCACAGGCGATTGACAAAATTCTGTACCGCCGGGGTGGAATAATGGGTAGGGATTTTCAGATTTCCCACCGGGTAAAGGCCATCAGATACGGCATGATAAAGCCGGCCACATTCAGGTTCATCAGTATATATACCAGGGATGCCACCGTCGCAGACTGGGTGATAAAGGCTGCCATCATGGCAATGGTCATGGCCAGGATTCCTCTCAGGAGCTCGCATGCCAGGCCAACGACTATCTCTGAGAGCACCTCCCCGGAAGCCAGATGCCTCATGGCAGCAACTATCAGGGTATGGAGAAGTGCAAAGAACAGGGTGTCTATGGCCATAATGGTGCTGTAGGTCACAAATTTCCCAAGAACCACCTGGTAGCGTAAGACTCCCATTCCTATGGCCGCCTGCAGGTTCTTAGCCCGGAAGTCGTCTCCGAAGATGGTAAATATATAGACCAGCATAACCAGGACTCCATAGATGGGATTGTCTCCCACCATCAGATTGGTCATAGAAACATCGGAATAGCCGGACACATTTTGGTAGATCAGAACTCCGATCATCATAATGCCAAAAATACAGAGCATGATATATCGTAAGGGTTTGGTAAATACTCTGTACAAATCTGCTTTTATGAAATTTTTCATCGTTTACTTCCTTCCTTACCAGACAGCTACCCGTTGATCCGGTGCCAGATACATTCCATCGCCCTCTTTGACAGTAAAGGTATCATAGAATTCATCGAATTGCTGCACGACAACATTACACCGGAGGAAACCTACCGGATGTACATCCTTGCACATGGCAATCTCTGTTGCATAATTCTGACAGGTTACAAAGGTCTTCGCATAGGACAAATACAAGGATTCCCAGCATATTGGCGGCATTGCCGCCTTTGATCACCGCACCACCTGCATTGGTTCCCAGCCACAGGCTTCCCAGGAGGGTCACCGAATCCACCAGGGTCAGGATCATCATCTCCAGCCACTTGCAGGTGATAATTTTCCCCCGGCTGACACCTTTTCCGATGACGACCTGCATGGTTTTTACGGAAAGATCATCCTCATATACGTGCAGAAGATTAAAAAATCCCAGAAACATCGTCACGTATTCCAGACATTTTCTGAAATATGTCATCAAAAGGCTTAAGTTACCGCTGATAGTCTCTGCCGTGGAACGGGCGAAGTCGAAGCCAATCAGCATGCATAAGATCCAGAAGACCCACTTCTTCTTTCTATGGGCAATGCGCCACAGATCTGCCTTCAGATACTGACCCATTATTTTTCACCTCCCACGATACTGAAGTAGAAATCCTCCAGACTTAAGGTCTCTTTTTTCTCTCCCTTAATCTCGATTCCTGCTGCCGTCAGGGCTTCTCTTGCTTTCTCCAGATCGTCCACAGAAATCTGCACCAGATTCTGTCTCGTGGTAAGCTCCTCCTGCGTGATTACCTTCTCCACCACACCGTTGTTTACGATTCCAAAACGATGGGCGGTATTCTGCAATTCTCCCAGGATGTGGGAGGATACAATCACAGTCATGCCGAACTCTTCGTTTAACCGTTGTACCAATTTACGGATATCTGCAATCCCCTGGGGATCCAGGCCATTGGTGGGTTCATCTAATATCAAAATCTCCGGGTTTCCCAGGATGGCATTGGCAATTCCCAGTCTCTGCTTCATTCCCAGGGAATACTGTTTAAACTTACTTTTCACCCCGGTTAATCCCACAATCTCCAGAACTCTGGCAATTTCTTTTTTTCTGTTTTTGATGCCTTTTAAGCGGCAGTAATACTGGAGATTTTGCTTCGCATTCATATATGGGAAGAAATTACTCCCGATCAGGAAGCCCACCTTTGCCCTGCTTTAAGGAATCACCGGGATCGCCGATCTGAAGCTCCCCGCTCTGAAAATCTGAAAGCCCCAGGATCACCTTGAACATGGTGGTCTTTCCTGCACCGTTCTTCCCTATGAGTCCGAAAATATCCCCTTTATTGATCTCAATATTTACATCCTTTAAGACGCTGTGTTTCCCGTAGCTTTTGTTCACTCCCTTTAATGAAATAACCGGCATCGGATTTGCCTCATTCATAACGCTCTCCCTTTTCTATACATATGATGTCGGGGCGAGAGCCCCCGAATTGTTCCGTGCTGTGCACTCTTTCAGGATGAAAAATCCGCTTTCTGCAACGCCTGTCCGATCTCCTGCAGGATCAGCAGGAGATTGTTATACGCATCGCTGTTATCCAGGACCTCCTTCACCATCTGGGGATCTCCGGTGATCAAATCATCCACGCCCTTGTTGCGGAGCGTGTCCACATCCTCTGCGCGGTCTACGGTCCAGGCGGATACCGTCTTTCCGAGCAGGTGGATCCTGCTGACCATTCCCGCAGTGATAAAGGTCGTCTCGACACTGAAAAAGTCTGCATCCGGCAGGTCATAGTAATTACCGATGCCGACCGCAAGGATATAACCGGTCCGGATATCGGGATCTGCAGCCTTGATTTTCTCTAAGGACTGGTAATTAAGGGCTGTAACGCAGACCTCATCCGTGATCCCGTTTTCCCGGATTAACCTGGCCGTCTCTGCCTCCAGCTCCGGTGTTTTGCTGTTGTCCTTGATCTCGATATTCATCCGGATTTTGCCCTTGCACAGGTCAATAACCTCCTGCAGGGTCGGAATCTGTGTCCCGGCATATTCCGGACCAAAAAAGCTCCCGGCATCCAGGCTGCGCACCTCTTCATAGCTCATATCACAGATACGGCGGTCCACACCGGTACAGCGTTTCAGACTGGGATCATGACTAATCATGACAACTCCGTCAGATGTCATCTGCACGTCCAACTCCACACAATCTGCCCCAAAATCGATGGCAGCCTGAAAGGCCGGCAATGTATTTTCCGGAGCCACCGCACTGTAACCCCTGTGGCAGGTGATGGCAGGCTTCCTGAAGGGACTTAGTTCCTCCGCCATCTTCTGCGCATCCGGCAGTGACCACAGGCCGACGGAAGCTAAGGATGTGGCAACGACAACCCCAAGAACTACCAGGCATACCAGCAGCTTGCCATTGGTCTGATAGCGTTTTCCATCCGGTCTCTTTTCGAGAACCGGCAGACTCCCTGTCAGAGACTCCTGATAAAACACATAGACCAGGGCGCAGACAGCCAGGGCAGTGAGTGCTTCCAGAATAAAGCCGAGTGCCGGGAACAGAATGGCCTGCTGCGCCGTCCCGACGGAGAAGAGCAGCTCCTTATTGTTCCATCCGATTGCAAGGGCTGCTGCACCGCCCAAAAGGAAAAGCGGAAGCATGGCCAGACCGATGCGGAAAAGAATACGGATATTATAATACAGCATCATCCAGATATACTGAAACATATGTTTCCTTGTGAATCGGATGCTTCTTCCGGCTGCTTCCACGAATCCCTGTTTCTCCAGGATAAAGATCGGGAGCAGCAGCGTCAGTAAAATAGAAATACCCACACCAACCAGAAACACAACCTCGTATGCGCCAAAATATAACGGGTTCTTACGGATTACTTCCATAATATATTCCGGAACAGCCAGCTGTTTTAAATAGGTCGAGGTAAGGAAAAAGTTGGTAAACGGAAGCAGAATGGCCGAATAAAGAAGAACCGGCCAGCTGCCCGGACGCAGCACATGCCGGATATCCAAAAGGGATTCCTTCAGCAGCGGCCAAAGCCTGCACTTTTCACCATTCATGCCTCTTTGCAGGGTATGAAATAAAATTGAAAATTCATAAATGTTCCAAAACGCCGTCAGCAGGGCGATCAGTAAAATCCCGATCAGTAAAAACGGCGACAGAAACAATCTTCCGATCCGGTCAGTTGTGATGAATTTATTTGATGATAAGGCAACGGATACTCCCCAGATTCCCTGCAAAAGCGGTGCCATCAGAAGTACGGTGGCCGCCTTATATAAAAAGATCGCAGCAAGTGCGGCACTTCCGGTACGTCTCCACAACAGGGACGCTGTCCGGTACGTTCGTTTCCTTTCCGCTCCCGCATCGCGGTATCTGCTCCATATCTGCATCGTTTTCTCTTCCTCCTGTATGCCTGTAATAGTTACATCTTACCACAGATTATTTTATTAAAAAATAGGGTTGGATTCCCGTCATGGAACCCAACCCTATTTTTAATATACTGCCTTGTAAATGGCAAGCACCTGTTCCTCTGTGAGAGGAATGTAATTATTTTTCAGGAGACGCTGCTGCGTTTTGATCACGTCACCGGCAAATACCGGCAAATCGCTTTCTTTGACCTCAAAGTTCCTGAGAGGTTCACTCTTCAAAACTTCATCCATCAGCTTATATAATGCTTCCAGCGCTTCCTCGGTATTACAATCCAGGACTTCTGCTATGACCTCCTCCAGCGCATTGATTCGGCCCGTAGGCTGAAGCTCTTTATACTTCTTCATAACCGGGGCGAACATGAGCTGATTCGACTGGCCATGCGGGATATGATACACAGAGCCAAGAGGATAAGCGCAGGCATGGACTGCCGCACAGCCCGCATATCCAAATCCAAGGCCTGCCCAGTTGGAGGCCTTCAGAAAGTCTGCCGCATATTCCTTCCAGGCCTCTCCTCCGCCGTTCTCCACAGCCTTTTTCCAGCAGGAGAGGATCGTCTTTAATGCCTCCGTCGAGAAAATCCTCGAAATACTGCAGCCGTTCGGGCTCAGGAATGATTCCACACTGTGAACCATCGCATCGATGGATGAGGTAGCAAAGATCTTATATGGCAGGGAACGAAGCATATCCGTGATCATAACGGCTTTGTCCGGAAGCATGGCTTCAGAGGCAAGTCCCATCTTCACACCCTTGCTGACACGGTTAATGACAGAGATGCTGGTCACCTCGCTTCCGGTTCCGCAGGTTGTGGGAATGATGATAAGCGGATGCTTTTTGGTAAGATGGGCTACATTGTCATAGAGATCATCTACCTTATCCTCAGGTCCTGCCACAGCGACCACCTTGGCAATATCAATCACGGTTCCGCCACCGACCGCTATGATCCTTTTATAGCTCTTAGTCCTGCATGCATCAAGAATTGCATCCACATCGCCGTCTGTAGGCTCGCCTTTACTGTATTTCTCCCGGAACAGGGTCTGCACCCCGGTCTGGAGCGGTGCAATATAATCGTTATAGGTATGCTCACCGCAAAGCACCAGGTCATCTGCACTCAGCCCTGCTTCTGCAGCAAATTGTGCAAAGTTATCATATTCTTCAATTTCGGTACGAATTGAAAAACCTTTCATGGTTTATTAAGCCTCCTTCTTGACATCTTCATCCTGAATTTCATATTTGCGTTCTACGAGCTCAATGATAAGATCTGCTGTTTGTTTCCATCCCAGCAGGCTGCTGTTCAACAGGACATCTCTGGTATGCCGGTCACCACGCTTCTTGCCGGTGATATACTCATGCCTTGCATGCTGGGCTTTTTCCACAGATTCCCATTCCTCTCTTGCCTTGTGTTCGTTCATGCCTTTCTTTTTCATGACAGCTGCGATCTCATCTGCCTCCGGCGCATAGATGAATACATTCAGGACGTCATCTCTGTCTTTCAGAATGTAATCACTGCTTCGTCCGACAATGACACAGGAGGATTTCTCGGCGAAGTCATGGATCGCCTGGAACTGTGCATCAATGACACGGTTGGAGAGGTTCGCATAACGGACACCATAGGAAGTATCGAAGCCGTATCTTACGCCGATCTTGGTATCTGCTTCCTCGACAAGGCCTTTGTCAACACCGATCTGGTCTACGACCTTATCTACAAGATCTCTGTTATAATACTCGACTCCAAAATAATCTGCAACCATTTTGGCAATCTCCGGACCGCCGCTTCCGTACTCGCAGCCAACGGTGACAACAAAATGTTTCCCCTCGTATTTTTTATTGATCGCTGTAAAGCGGGGATCTTCCTCTTCTTTCTCATTTTCATCGGTAACGATGAAGATATCACGACCAAATTCTGTACCGTATTTCTTCTTAGAGTATACGTAGAAGATCACGCCCAGAGCAAGCCAGATTCCTACCACGATCCATTCCTGCCAGACAAGCGCTGCGGAGAAGGATGCCGGAATAATATAGAGAAGGGTCATGAAGCCCGCCATAACGACAGCCATAACGCCCACAAATTTACCGGCTTTTACTTTATAGGGACGTTCCATGTCAGGCCGTTTCTTTCTCAGAATGCAGAAAGAGATGGAAACAAACATGTAGGCAATGACGCAGCCAAAGGAAGCCGCATCCACCAGCCATACCAGAACGCCTCTTCCGAAGAAGGGAGCGATACAGCAGGCAATTCCGCACAGAATAATGGCTGCCTCCGGTGTCTTATTTTTTCCGAGCTTTCCGAAAAATTCAGGAATCATCAGGGACTCACCCATGGAATAAAGTGCCCGGCTTCCGCCCATGAGGAAGGAGTTCCAGGAGGTGATAATTCCGCAAAGTCCGCCAATGATGAGAACCTTACCCATCATGGGCGAGTGAAATGCGATTTCGATGGCTTTTGCCGACACAAGACCGTTCTGGGAAGACATTTCCTCCATAATCGCATTCTGCGGCATGATGTAGCAGACCGCATAGACGATCAGGAGATACCATGCAACTGCAAGGAAAATCGATAACAGCATGATTTTACCGATCTTTTTATACGGAACACTGATCTCCTCTGCTGCCTGAGGAATAACATCGAATCCAATAAATAAGAAAGGAGTCATGCAGGCAACCTTGAATACGCTTCCCATGGTATTTCCGGTGGAGGCTTCCCACATCTGCCCTGTAATATTGGAGATATCTCCGTTTATTGTGGAACCGACTACAAGAAGAATTCCGGCAATCGCGATGATAGCAGTAAGGATGGTCTGCAGCATAGCCGCCGTCTTCGCACCCTTTAAATTGATGTAAGTGATCAGGACTGCAAAACCGACACCTAAGAGAATCGTGGTAAGATAGATATCCTTGCCCGCAATGGAATACAGGTAAACCTGATTAAAATCAGGGAAGAGATAGGTGATTACGGTAGGGAGGGCTGTTGCCTCAAAAGCAGACGTCGCCACATATCCCAGGATAATCATCCAGGTACATACAAAAGAACCTGTCGGTCCCATAGCCCGATAGCTGAACACATGTTCTCCACCGCACTGGGGCATGGCAGCCGTAAGCTCGGCATAGGTAAGACCGACGAAAAATACCATCAGGCCGCCGATTAACATGGCGATCATGGATCCCATAAATCCGGCTGTGGTAATCCAGTCGCCTGAGTTGATGACCCAGCCCCAGCCAATCATTGCTCCAAATGCGATAACAAGGATGTCCCACGCACCCATTACCTTGTCAAACTTTGATTTCTGTTCCATAGACACTTCCTCCACTCTGATCTAAAAAATGCCAGGGAAGACAGATTTCCCGTCTTTCCTGACACCTTTGTCTTTGGTTCTATCATAATTACAGTGATTCCTTGAGGGCTTCCTCGAAAATCTCAAGTCCCCGCTCCATCTGCTCATCTGTCATGGTAAGAGGAGCCAGGAAACGGATGGTATTGCCTGCTGCACCGCAGTTTTCCAGAAGCAGACCCTTCTGCATTGCATTCTGGACAATATCTGCGACAAGCTTTGTAGCCGGCTCTTTTGTCTCCGGATCTGTTACGAACTCGACGCCAATCATGGCACCAAGACCTCTGACATCACCGATCACCGGATATTTCTTCTGGAGTTCTTTATATCTGGCAGTTACGACCTCACCGATATGCCTTGCCTTTGCTGCATAATCATCTCTTTCCATGATATCCATAACGGCTAATGCAGATGCACAGGAAAGCGGGTTGCCGCAGAAGGTGCCTCCGATGGTTCCTGCCGGAGCTGCATCCATCACCTCGGCTCTTGCAGTGATCGCCGAGATCGGAAGACCGCCTCCTAAGGATTTGGCTGTAGCGATGATATCCGGAGCAGCACCGGCTTCTTTCCAATATTCGGAAGCATAATATCTGCCGGTTCTGCAGTTACCGCACTGAACCTCGTCTGCGATCATCAGGATACCATTGTCATCACAGATTTTACGGACTGCCTTTACCCACTCAATCGGTGCCGGAATGAATCCGCCCTCACCCTGAAGCGGCTCTAAAATCATGCAGGCAATCTCACTGGCAGGAGCGCCCTCATCGAAGACTCTGTTCAGTTCATCAATATAGAACTGAATCGCCTCTGCTTCCGTATATCCCTTGGGAGCTCTGTAGAGATACGGATACGGAGCACGATAGATGCTGGACGGGAAGGGTCCCATGCCTACCGCATAGGTTTTCTTAGCGGTAAGTGCCATGGTAAGGTTGGTTCTTCCATGGAATGCACCGGTGAAGCAGATCACGCCGTTTCTTCCGGTATAAGCCTTTGCAATCTTGATGGCATTCTCATCACACTCTGCACCGGAATTGGCAAAATAGGTTTTCTTCGCATCTCCCTTGCAGGGAATCAGTTTATTTAATCTCTCAGCAAGACTTACATAGCCATCATGTACATAGACATTGAAGATGGTATGGAAATATTTCTCAGCCTGTGCCTTCACAGCCTCGATGACTTCCGGATTTGAATAACCGATATTCAGAACGCCAACACCGCCGACCCAGTCCAGAATCTTATTTCCATCAAGATCCTCA
>CAVCTH010000034.1:0-1032 GCA_963604695.1 Clostridiales bacterium
CCGTAGATGTGGAAAATCCAGCCTGCTTAAATTAATGACTCTTCATCTGAAAGAAACTGGAATTACCGATGACCAAATTCTTGAAATGAATTTTGAATCCTATACTTTCAAAAATATGAACTGCGACTCTTTCTATGAATATGTCAGGCAACATATTATACCAAACAAAAGAATGTACCTTTTTTTTGATGAAGTTCAACGAATACCTGGTTGGGAAAACGCTGTCAATTCTTTCCGCGTTGATTTTAACTGCGATATTTATGTTACTGGATCTAATGCCTATATGCTCTCCTCCGAATATGCCACCTATTTATCCGGTCGATGTGTTGAAATAAAAATGTTACCACTGTCTTTTTCTGAATTTCTTGCCTTTCACAACTTTGAAATCAGAGAAATCAAAAGTGCACTGGGCGGCACCCGCAAACAGGCCTTCGACAAGGCTGGCGAACATTATGAACTGCATGAGATTTTTAATGCGTATATGCGATTCGGCGGAATGCCAGGTATTGCTGATGTTGGATTAGATCAGGAAAAAGCACTGGTACTACTTGAAGGTATCTACTCTACTGTAATTATGAGAGACATTCTTGAACGAGAAAATCGCCGAGGGCAAAAAAAAATAACGGATCCTGTTCTTCTGAAAAAAATTATCATGTTTCTTGCCGACAACATCGGAAGCAGTATCTCTGTCTCCTCTATTGGAAATACCCTTGTGAGCGAAGGACTGCTTGAAGATGGAAAACGTAAGGGAACACCCAGTGCACATACTGTTCAGGCCTATGTAGATGCACTGTTGGAAGCATATTTCTTCTACGACATTAAAAGATTTGACATTAAAGGAAAGGAATATTTACGTACATTAGGAAAATATTATATTGTAGATATTGGATTACGGAATTATCTTCTCGGCTTCAGAGATCGTGACAGCGGTCATGCAATAGAAAATGTTGTTTACTTTGAGTTACTTCGTCGAGGTTACGATGTCTCTATCGGTAAAGTCGACAAATCCGAAGTAGATTTTATTGCGACAAA
>CAVCTH010000034.1:1096-15267 GCA_963604695.1 Clostridiales bacterium
ACGCGAACTGGCTCCACTACAAAAAATCAATGATAACTATGAAAAAATCGTACTTTCTCTGAATCCAGGAATGGATTCCTCTTATGAAGGTATAAAATCTCTTGATTTAATCAACTGGTTAATTTCATAGTAAATCTTATATCATTGGCATCATTCAACCGCAAAGGCCGCTCCTCATTCGAGAAGCGATCTTCATAATCTATTACTTCCTATTTAAGTTTGTCCAGAATGGAATATCCAATGGTTCCTTCCGGCATCTTGACACCGAAATCGTCTGCGATGGTTGCGCCGATGATGGAGAAGGTATCGGTCTCCGGGAGTTCTCCGCTGCCTTTCATTGCTTTGGAGTATGCCAGGAACGGTACTTTTTCTCTGGTGTGGTCGGTTCCGGTATAGGTCGGATCGTTTCCATGGTCTGCGGTGATGATGAGAAGATCGTCTTCGCGCAGGGTGTCAAGAAGGACGCCCAGGTTCACATCGAATTTCTCGATCTCCTGTGCATAGCCGGACGGATTCCTTCTGTGTCCCCACAGAGCGTCAAAATCTACCAGATTGACAAAGCAGAGTCCATGAAAATCTCTCTTTGCCACATCGATGGTCTGCTCCATGCCGTGAACGGAGCTCCTGGATTTGTATGCTTCTGTAATGCCCTCTCCTACGAAAATATCATTGATTTTTCCGATGGAGATTACATCAAGACCTGCATCTTTCATTGCATTCAGAGCGGTCGGTCCGAATGGCTTCAGTGCATAGTCATGACGGTTGCTGGTACGTTTGAACTCGCCTTTTTTCTTCCCCACATACGGTCTTGCAATAACCCGGCCCACTTTCCACTCGTCTCTCATGGTCAGTTCCCTGGCAATCTCGCAGCAGCGGTACAGTTCGTCAAGACCGAAGGTCTCCTCATTTCCGCAGATCTGAAGGACGGAATCGGCAGAGGTGTACACAATCATGTGACCTGTTGCGATTTCTTCTTCTCCCAGTTCATCCAGAATTTCCGTGCCGCTGGCGCTCTTGTTGCCGATGACTTTATGTCCGGTACGCTCTTCCAGTTCTTTAATGAGTTCCGGCGGAAATCCGGTCTCGGTAAAGGTCTGGAACGGTTTGGTCACTTCCAGTCCCATCATTTCCCAGTGGCCGGTCATGGTATCTTTTCCACGGCTCTTCTCCCGCAGCTTGCCGTAGTAAGCCATCGGATGATCCGTCGGTGCTGCCTGCTTTAATGGGGTAATATTTGCCATGCCCAGTTTCTGAAGGTTCGGGAGCTCAAAGGTGTCAACAGACTCTGAAATGTGTCCCAGGGTGTTGACGCCGATGTCGCCGAAATCCGCAGAGTCCGGCATTGCGCCGACTCCCAGGGAATCCATGACAACTACAAAAACTCTCTTAAATTTTTCCATGTCGCATTCTCCTATCACGTTAGAATTACGTTTTGAAAGGCAGCCAGCTGCTTTGGAAGGTGACAGCCTGTGAAAGGAACGTCCGCAGTCCCGGTACTTCATGAGAACGAGCCATGGCGACGTTCGAATGTTAGTACCGCTGGATCGAGGACTTAGCGCGAGCGGTTCCGCTCACAGCCTGTCACTTCCAAGTGCTGGACTGCATGTAAATAATGCCTGAATAAAATCAATTATTTCAGATTATTCGGTCCGAATCCAAGCGGAAGAAGCTCTTTCAGTGTAAAGATCTCATACTGCTCTCTTCCGGTGGCCAGAATGATCTGGAACTCTTCCGGGTCACAGAACTCCATCATAACCTGACGGCAGACTCCGCAGGGAGCTGCGTATTCTTTCAGTTCTTTGTTCATGCCACCCACAACGCAGATGGCATCAAATTCCAATACGCCCTCGCTGACTGCTTTGAAAAATGCGGTTCTCTCCGCGCAGTTGCTGGGGGTATAGCCTGCGTTCTCAATATTACAGCCGCCATAGACGTTTCCGTTCTTTGCCAGCAGAGCCGCTCCCACATGAAAATGAGAATACGGTACATAAGAATAATCCATCATGCTGATGGCCTTATCAATCATTTCTTCAATCTGCTTCTTTTCCAGCTTTTTCATAAAACCTCAAATAATCCTTTCCTTAATATCCAGTTGCCTCTTCCTGTTTTATCAGCTTGACAATCCGGCTGGTACCCAGACGGTCTGTGCCCAGGTTGCTGTCTGTGTCAGCAGCGTATGATCCACATGCTTTAAAATTTCTTTTACATCCATCTTGTGAATTCTCCTTTTTCTATCATGCCAGCTCCAGTGCAATCTCCATCATTTTGCCAAAGCCAAGCTGACGATCCTCCGGGCTTAAGAACTCGCCTGTGTACAGATGGTCAGAAATGGTCAGCATGCAGAGTGCTTTCTTTCCTGCTTTTGCTGCGTTCATATACAGGGCTGCTGCTTCCATCTCCACAGCCAGCACGCCCATGCTGCGCCACAGATCATTGACATTCGGATTTGCATTGTAAAATACATCAGAAGAAAGAATATTTCCGACTACCACATTGGTTCCCTGACATTTTGCAGTCTCTACAGCTTTGTTCAGAAGCTCATAGTCTGCAATCGGTGCAAAGGTTCCCGGAAGCCCATACTGATATGCATAGTTGGAATTCGTGCAGGCACCCATACCGATAACGATATCCTTCAGTTTCATATGATCCTGCAATGCTCCTGCGGAACCGATACGGATAATCTGATCTACATCATAGAAATGAAACAGCTCGTAGGAATAGATTCCGATGGAAGGCATACCCATGCCGCCGCCCATGACGGAAATCTCTTTTCCTTTATAAGTTCCGGTATATCCGAACATATTTCTGACTGCGGTCACCTGTCTTGGATTCTCCAGATAGGTTTCTGCAATGTATTTTGCTCTTAACGGATCTCCGGGCATCAGTACGGTTTTGGCGAAATCGCCTGCTTTGGCGCTGTTGTGTGCAGTTGGTATGTTGGACATATTGTTCTCCTCTCTTATTTGGACTTCACGAAATTTTTTCACTATCTTCCCTGATCAGCTTGCGGATGGCTTCCACAGCTACACGGATGGCCATATCCGTATCATGGGCTACCGGGTTATCCAGTCCCTGTTTTTCTCTCTCCTGGTTGGCCATTACCAGAAATACGGAACCGCAGCGCACATGCAGGGTGCTTGCCACGATGAACAGTGCTGCGGACTCCATCTCGGATGCCAGACATCCAAGGCGTTTCCATGCCTCCCATTTGTTCAGGAGTTCATAGCTGACCGGCATGGTCTCCGGTGAATGCTGTCCGTAAAATGCATCCTTGCACTGTACCACTCCCACATGGGAAGTCTGTCCCAGTTCCTTTGCAGCAGACCGTAATGCATTGACAATGTCAATGTCTGCTACTGCCGGGAACTCGATGGGCGCATACTCTTTGCTGGTTCCTTCCATACGGATGGCTCCGCTGGCGATGACTATGTCGGAACTCTTTACCTCCAGCTGCATGCCGCCGCAGGTACCGATACGGATGAAGGTGTCTGCTCTGCATTTTACCAGTTCTTCCATAGCGATGGATGCGGACGGTCCGCCAATACCGGTGGAGGTAACGCTGACCTTCACACCGTCAAGGTAACCGGTGTAGGTCACATACTCACGGCTGTCTGCCACCAGCTTCGCATCATCAAAGTAAGCGGCAATCTTGGCACAGCGCTTCGGATCCCCCGGAAGAATCACGTATTTTCCGACTTCTCCTTCGCCCACCTGAATATGATACTGTTTATCCGGATTTTCTGAATACTTCATTATCATTCTCCCCTTTTGTCAATCTGCCCGTCCACAGCATCAGGAACTTCCGCCTCCTCACGGACCGGCTCCGGAGATTCTTCCATCTCGCCCAGAATTCCTGCCAGCAGGCGTTCCAATGTAAACAGTTCCTCTTCTTCCATCATTTCTTCCATCAGATTCAGGTTCGGATCCGAATGTTCAATCTCTCTGGACAGGCAATGTGCCACGTCAATCTGATCTTCCAGCGTAAAGGATTTTCCATGTTCCATCCACAGTCCCATACCCAGTTCCCGGATCAGCATGGTACAGACGACAGCAAATTTTACTTTTCCAAATGCATTTTCATCATAAACTGCCCCGCAGAAATACGTAAACAGGAAATACATTAACAGCTGTTCATATTCGTATTCCCGTTCTTTCATATACACCTGAAATTCCCGGCAGGCTTCCCCATAGGCTTCCGGGGAAAGGCATGCATACAGCCGATGCTCCTGCTGATGCAGGAACTCTGTCCACTGGGGTCTCATCACTTCCAGCCGATGCAGGCGATACACCAGAGCGCGCACCACCTGACGGCGGTTTTCCATATTCCCGTACTGTTTTGCAAACCGTTTCTTCGCCTTTTCCATGAACTCCGGCTTCCGGTATTTTTCCAGCAGATCGTCTACCTCATAGAGCATGGAACGGGTAATGCGGGACTGCAGATCATGGGCCGCTGCCAGAATAATCGCCATCCGGTGCCGGATATCCAACTCCCGGTTCTGTACCACCTCATAGAGATAATCCCGGATTTCCTCTAACTTGGTAAACAGGAAGAAATCAAATTCGTCGTACTCCTCTTCCGGCGTTTTCCGGAAAGAGCCGTCGAATGTCATGGGCGTATCCGTTCCCAGAATCAGCCGGGCCGCTGCCGGGCAGGATAAGGAAAGGGACACCTCTCTTAGATTCTCATACTCCTCATAATGCCTCGGATAACGGGTACAGGTTTTGCAGAGCATCTGTTTTCCTGCCTCCGTATAGATATCGCACAGATTTTCCTCATTCAGAAACGCACACCGTCCGTCACACTGCTCGAAGGATTTCCGCTTCCAGTTGATACAGTTTTTCAGTCTGCTGCCAAACGGTCCCGGATATTTTTTATATTTCTTCAATGATACAGGATCAATCATAATCTCCCATGCGGCACAGCAGGTGTCTTTGCATGCAGACGCTTCACAATGAAAATCATAAAAATAACTCGGATACGTATACTCCATTTTTATCCCCCTGTTTTCCTGTTGTTTCTTTATCTGGTCAGCACTTCATAACCGTCTTCCAGCACGGCTACCGTTACCTCCCACTGTGCAGAAGGCATTCCGTCCTCCGTATAAACCGTCCAGCCGTTGCTGTCGTCCACATAAAATTCCGGTCCGCCCATATTGATCATCGGTTCAATGGTAAATACCATGCCCGGCACCATAATCTCACCGCTTCCCTTGGGTGATACATAGCTGACCCACGGCTCCTCATGGAACTGTAATCCAACTCCGTGGCCTCCGATCTCTTCCACTACGGAATATCCCTGGCTCATGGCATACATATGAATGGCATGCCCCATATCACCCAGCGGTTTCCACGGTTTGACTTCCATGAGTCCTACCTGAATGGCCTCTTTTGCCACCTGTACCAGACGTTTCTTGTCAGCGCTTACTTCCCCGATGCAGAACATTCTGGATGCATCAGAAAAATATCCCTTATAGATCGTGGAAACATCCACGTTAATGATGTCTCCCTCTTTTAAAATCTCGTCTTCACTGGGAATTCCATGGCATACCACACTGTTGATGGACGTGCACACACTCTTCGGAAATCCTTCGTAATTCAGCGGCGCCGGAATGGCTCCCATTTTCTTCGTCTGGTCATAGACCCAGCGGTCAATCTCCGCTGTGGAAATTCCCGCACGGATATGCTCCTCCACGTAATCCAATACTGCCGTATTGATCTTTCCGCTCTCCCGGATTCCGTCAATCTGTTCTCTGCTCTTTACCAGCACATTTCCGATTTTCATGATTTTTTTCTTCTTTCTTCTCATATCTTCACTCTTTCTGCGGATATCCCGCCCAGAATTACAGCCGCTCTACTTTTCTTGCAAATACCGGCCCTATGGTCTGTTCATAGAACTCATAATATTCTTCAAACACCATGTCCTGTCCATCGGTCAGAAGTTCCATGGGTACCTGGAACAGACAGACTTTGACACCGGTCTCTTTCATGCCATTCCGAAGATAAAACTGTTTTCTGCGGATCCGCAGCTCCTGTCCCGGGCCTTCCAGTTCCGGAAGTTCAATTTCCAGGAAAAACCGTCTTCCCTCATAGCGTTTTTTCAAAAGCGCCAGTGCTTCCGTTCCCAGATTCTGTCCCCGGAAGGATTTTTCAATGGCAAAATAATCCAGAAGTACCATATCTTTATATAATACGGTAATGGCAAGCCCCGCCAGCTTTCCTTTTTCCCGAATTGTCAGAAACTCCATGACGCCTTCCGCTGCTTTCTGTTTCATCAGGCGGAACGGTTTCCGCTCGGATTTTGGAAACGCTTCCAGATAAATCTTCTTGATCTTCCGCAGTTCGCGGGAGGATGCCTTCTCAATCTGCATTGCTTATAATTCCCTTCTCGTCAATTTGAACCGTTCCCGGTTCCATGCTTTCTATATGACTGCGCCAGTCGGACACTTCCTGCTCATCCGTCAGAAGTCTCGTCACATGCTGTTCCTGTCTGGCCGGAAGCAGCTGTACTTCGGTATGCTGTTCCTCGTCATTTCCATAGAAATGAAGCTTTACCAGCACTGTATCCAGCGTTTTTTCATTAAACCAGTAATTTCCAAGACTGTACAGAATCGGTTTTCCTTCATAAAAGTCCATTCCCTGCAGACAGTGGGGATGGGCACCAAGCACCACATCTGCCCCGGCATCCACAAGCGCTCTGGCCCCTTCTGTCTGGGCATCTTCCAGGGTCTCGCTGTATTCCGTGCCCCAGTGGATATAAGCAATGACAATGTCTGCCCGTTCCTTTGCCTCCCGCACTTTCTGAAGCACGTTCGTCATATCATAACACCGGAACACGCCTGGCGTCTCCTCCCCGGCTTCCGGGGTCAGAATATATTTTTCCGCTCTGGTGGCCGATACCACTGCCACCGTGCGTCCCTCAATTTCTGTATAAAATGGTTCTTCCGCCTCCGCTGCATTCACTCCTGCCCCGGCATGGGCGATTCCGTTTTCATCCAGAATGGAAAGTGTATCCAGAAAAGCATCCGTTCCGTAATCGTAAATATGGTTGTTGGCCAGATTTGCCAGATCCACGCCCAGCTCTTTTAAAATCTCTGCCCGCTCCGGCTTTGCCCGGAAAGTATATTTCTTGCCCGCCATGGGTGCGCCCCGGTCAGAGAGACAGAATTCCAGATTGACACAGGTCAGATCTGCCTGCTGCATTTCCTGAATGAGCTGTGGATCAATGCAGTCATAGATTCCATTTTCCTGCTGCTCATAGAATTCCATGGTACTCCAGTTATCTGCCAGATTGATATCTCCGGCAAAGGCACAGGTGAAATCATAATCGTGAAGATCCTGCTCTTCCACCGGTTCTGTCACTTCGGTCTGTTCCTGCTCTGCCTGTTCCGCATCCTCCGTCTCTGTCTGCACCGCTTCCGTTTGTTCCGGCTGTACCGGATCTGCCGCTTCTTTCTGTGTCCCGCCACATCCGGTGAGCAATAGTGCCAGCGTCAGCGCAATCCCTGTCTGTTTCCAGACCTGTCTTCGTCTCACGCCTTCATCGCCTCCAGAACCGGAATCACACCGCTTAAATCTTTTGCCACCGCTTCCAGATAGTCTGCAGTTTCCGGCAATGGGCCTGCCAGATCCGGTACCATGACTACCGGGCATCCTGCTCTGTGAGCAGACAGTGCCCCATTGTCAGAATCCTCGATTGCCAGACAATGCTCCGGCTGCTCACCAATCTGCTCACAGGCATAAAGATAGACATCCGGCATGGGTTTTCCATGGGCTACCGTAGTCGCACACACTACTTTGTCAAATTTCTCATAAATTCCAATACTGGATAAATACTGCTTTGCCCGCTCCGGATCCGTAGCCGTTGCCACCGCAGTCTTATATCCATTGGCATGCAGATAATCCAGAAGCTCATCCACACAGGGCTTTTTGTCAATTCCATGCTCTGCAATATAGGCACTCATCAGCTCTTTCCGACGGTTTCGGATGGCAGTATAATCAAATTGTTCACCCATCAGTTCCCGAAAATGCGGAATCGCAAATTCTGCCGCCAGACTGCGGATACCAAGAAGCTGATCTTTTGTAAGCATATACCCATACTCTTTCGCCGCCTGCTGCCAGCAGTCAAATAAATGCCGTTCCGTGTCAATCAGGACACCGTCCATATCAAAAATTACTGCATTGATCATCTCTTGTTCTCCCCGCATAATTTCCAGATCATGTCAACCAGTTCCGGAATACCTTCCCCGGTCTTTGCCGACAGGTAAATCCGGTTCTCCTGAATTCTGGGAAGCGGCATTTTTGAGCCGTCTTCCTGCATTCTGAGATCCGCTTTATTGTACACATAAATCACCGGAATATCTCCGGCTCCCAGTTCTTTTAATGTTTCTTCCGTCACTTCCCGCTGCCGTCTGCAGGCTTCATCGGAATAATCCAGCACATGGAGCAAAAGATCTGCTTCCCTTGCTTCCTCCAGGGTGGAACGGAATGCTTTGATCAGTCCCGTGGGAAGCTGATGAATAAAACCTACCGTATCAGATAAAAGAAACTCTTTCTGCGGCCCGGTATGGATTCTGCGCACCGTCGTATCCAGAGTTGCAAAGAGCATATCTTTTTCCATGACCCGCTTGGACGGATCTCTGGAATATTTGTCCAGCATGCCATTCATAAGGGTGGACTTTCCTGCATTGGTATATCCCACCAGCGCCACTCTCGGAATGCCGCTGCCCTGCCTTCTGCTTCGCTGGGTCTCCCGCTCCTTTGACACCTGTTCCAGTTCCCGGCGCAGTTCCGCCATCCGCTTCTCAATCCGACGACGGTCCAGTTCCAGCTTTTTCTCACCGGCACCTTTGTTGGAAACGCCACTTCCGCCTCCCTGACGGCTCAATGCTTTGTGCATGCCGGTCAGTCTCGGCAGAATATACTGAAGTCTGGCGGACTCCACCTGTAGCCTTGCCTCCCTGGTTCTCGCCCGGACCGCAAAGATTTCCAGAATCAGGCTGGTCCGGTCCAGAATCGCACAGTCCAGAACCTGTTCCAGATTGCGAAGCTGGGACGGCGACAGCTGCCGGTCAAAGATCACCACATCCACCGGATGCTGTTCCAGAAATTCTTTTACTTCCGACAGCTTTCCTTTTCCCATATAGAGGGCAGAATGAGGCCGTTCCATATTCTGGGTGATCTGTCCTGCCACCTGCATGCCGCAGGCTTCCGCCAGATTCCAAAGTTCTTCCATGGAGCGTTCAAAATCCTCTCCGTCTCTTAATTTTACTCCTAAAAGCAGTGCCTGCTCACGCGGCTCTTCTCTCATGCTTTTTCCGTTCCTTTACTGATATATGCTTTTAAAAATTCATACATTTCTGTTTCTGTAGGCGGACATCCTTTCAGGCTGTGTCGAAATCCGGAAGTGCAGCTTCCCACGCCCAGTTCCCCGGTCTGCCCGCGGTATCCCTGTCCGATGCAGATCTTTTCCGGAAACTCTTTTAAAAGTCCTTCCCGGTCCAGCATATCAAGCGCCGGGAGCAGATATCCGTAGCAGGCGCTGCAGGACTCCACTTCCTGGGCAATCTCCGCCAGTTTCATGACTCTGTCCTTATCGGCCTTTCCCATGGGATGAATAGGAGCGTTCAGTTCCCGAATTTCCGCATGGGTAAGATCCGTGCTGCCTGCGCCAAGTTCCTCTGCCATGGAGACATAGGGTACTTCCTGTACCTCATATCCTAACAGCTGGCAGACATAGGCATCCACGAGCACCGGATCCGCCGCTGCCATCAGCCGATCCATCCGGGTCGGATTCCCGCCATCCTCAAAGCTTAAATCTCCGCAAATGCTGTCCACCAGAATAAAATCCTGATGAATGCCAAGCGCCAAATGAGCAATAGGACGGTGAAGTCCCTCCGCATGGAATCTCCGCTTTTCCTTATTAGGAAGCAGGCCCTTCATATTTTTCAGTGCACAGGTAATGTGGGTCTGGCAATGCCCCTTCATGACCGGCACGTTAATCATAAAATCCACCTCTGTGGCACAGCGGCACAGATGCAGCTCCATTCCACCGCAGTCCTTTGTCACTGCCGGTTCCTTCTGGGCGTCAATCAGCTCCACCCCGTACTGTTCCGCCAGCCGGTCATAGCCACATACCTGAAAGGATTCCTCCGTCCGGTCTCCCACCCAGGATCCTTCCATGATCCGTAAGTTTCGGAAACCATGCTCCTGAAGATACTGAAGTAATCCCTCTACCACTTCCGGATGGGTTGTTCCGCCATCTTCCGCCGGAACAGGCGCCACCAGATTCGGTTTGATTCCAATAATTTTCCCGGTATCGCCGATCATTTCCGCCAGATGTGCTTCCTCCAGCAGTTTTTTCGTCAGCTCCCGGTATTGTGTTCCATAAATGACTAATATTTCATTCTTTTTCATGACTGTTTTTCCAAAAACTCCCGCAGAAATTCTGTAACGCTCTTGCAGGTATGAGCCGCATGCGGGATCACATCCGGTTTCGCATGGGCCATCACGTAACTGTTGGGCGTCAGTTCCAGCATGGAAATATCATTCTGGTTATCACCAAACACCATCAGTTCCTCCGGCTTCAGTCCTTTTTCCTTCAGAACTGTCTGCAATGCCAATCCCTTGCCGGAATGTTTCTGAATCATATCCAGCCAGTCATTGCCGCCCCATACAAAATCCGCAAAATCACCGTACTTTTCATTAAAAAAAGCACGGAGCCGGTCTGCATGTTTTGGGAAATCATAAATATACATGGCGATTTTTACAATCTGGTCGTCAATTTCCGAGAGATTCTGGAACAGTTCTGTTTTATTTTTCAATACGTTTACCATCTGATTTTCAAACCAGGCTGACCGCGGCTGCAGATAGCAGGATTTCACGCCGGAGAGGCAAATATCCGTCTCCGGAAAACTCATAATATCCTCTGCAATGGCCATGGCTTTCTCATGGGGCACTTCCAGAATATACTGCTGCCGTTCCTGCTCCATGGCAAGGGCTCCGTTCTCGCAGACAAATCCGATACGGTCCGCATAGGCGTCAAACAGCCGCCGTACATTGGCATACTGCCGTCCGGTGGCTACATAGAACTGGTATCCCTGTTCCAGAAGTTCTGACAGCACCTCAAAAAAACCAGGCTCGATCTCCTGGGTTCCTTCCGGAATCAGCGTCCCGTCCAGGTCGCTGGCAATCAGTTTAATCATCATTTTCTCCTTCTTCAATCATGTTCCGGATTTCCTGCATACGCTGATCCACGCTGCTGATAATGTCCGCACATTTTCTAAGTTCTCCTGCGATCATTTCCGGATTCTTGACATTCTTCTTGTATTTTAACTTGTGATCCACGCTGGCCCAGAAATCCATGGCGATGGTACGGAACTGTACCTCCACGCGCATGTTCTTCTTCTGGTCCGACAGGAAAATCGGCGTCTGGATAATCAGATGCAGACTCCGGTAGCCATTTTCCTTAGGATTTTTAATATAGTCCTTTACCTGCAGCACCGTCAGATCGTCCTGCGCTGACAGCATGCTGGCCAGATAATAAATATCTTCTACAAAAGAGCAGATGACGCGGATACCCGCCACATCATTTAACTTATCTTCTATATTTTCCACGGAGAGTTCATAACCCCTGCGGTGCATTTTCTCAATAATGCTGGCAGGCTCTTTTACCCTGCTCTTAATCGACTCAAACGGATTACGCTCATGGCGCAGGGAAAATTCATCATTTAATACATTTAATTTCGTCTGAATCTCCCGGATGGCGCAGCGGTACTGCATGAGCAGCGTCTGAAAGGACTGCGCTTTCATGAGCATGGACACCTTCTGTTCCGGCGTCAGTTCCTGTAATATTTCCATTCCTTTTTCTGTATCCAGTCTCGGCATCGTTGTCATTTGATCTTCCATTTTATTTACCCTCTCTTCAGGCACGCTTTCTTACGTGCTCCCCAATTTTCTGTATAACGCTTCTCTCCGGTCTTTTTTCACCGGAAAACCTTCTCTGTATTTCCTGATCTGATTGTCAATTTCATACACAAAAACAGCTTCTTCCGGAATTGCTTCCTTTCCTGGTATGCTTTTTCGCTCTGCTGACGCCCTGGTTCCATCCGGCCCGTACAGCACACTGTCTCCGGAATAATATTGTCCGCCCATATTCCCGGCACAGTTTACCCCTGCAATATAGACCTGATTTTCAATGGCTCTGGCGCGAAGCAGCGTATCCCAGTGCTCTCTTCTGGCTGCCGGCCAGTTGGCGGGCACCACAATAAGATCCGCTTTCTTCGATAATATCTGAAACGGTTCCGGAAAACGCAGATCATAACAGATCTGCACTCCGATCTGAAAATCCTGATACGTGCACAGTGGAAGTCTGTCTCCTCCGGTGAAATGAAGGCTTTCCTCCCCGTAGCTGAATGGATGAAGCTTGGCATAGTCCAGAAGTTCTCCCTCCGGCGACACGATGGAATAATGATTTTCACAGGTCGTTCCCACATCTTTGACCCAGCCGACGCCAATGGCTGTGTGGTACTGTTTTGCCAGTTCCCTGATCTGACAGACGGTCTCTTTCTTACGTTCCTTCGTTTTCTCCGTGTTCATGGAAAATCCGGTCAGACTCATTTCCGGCAGAAGCAGAAGATCCACTTCCGGCAGTTCCTCCAGACACTCCTTCAGTCTGCCCAGATTTGCCTCTTTGTCTTCCCAGAAAATCTTCAGTTGTCCCAGCGCGATCTTCATTTCAGCTGCCTCCCTCTGAACAATCATATCTATTTTACCATGTTGCACACGATTTGTCGATTTCCGTTTTGCAACTGCGCTCCGTTTATGATATACTAACAAAGTTGATGTAACGTTACTGTTCACGCAGCAGCCAGACACTTGCTGTCAGGCTGCGTAAGAACTTAATGCAGGAGTAAGCAGTAACGATGTAACTACTAGATCGGAGGAAGTTTTTATGGAACATCTGTATATACCAGAAAACTATCAGTCTGAGCTGTCCCTCTACGACACCCAGATTGCCATCAAAACGGTAAAAGATTTTTTCCAGCAGACGCTGGCTGAGCAGCTTTATCTGCTCCGTGTTTCCGCACCGCTGTTCGTCCGCCCGGAATCCGGACTGAACGACAACTTAAACGGCGTGGAGCGCCCGGTATCCTTTGGCATTAAAGAGCAGGATGACCGTCCCGTAGAGATTGTACACTCTCTTGCAAAATGGAAACGGAACGCGCTGAAACAGTACGGTTTCCACGTAGGTGAAGGCCTTTACACGGACATGAACGCCATTCGCCGGGATGAGATCACAGACAATGTGCATTCCATCTATGTGGATCAGTGGGACTGGGAGAAAATCATTCTGAAACAGGACAGAAATGTGGAATATTTAAAAGAGACTGTCCGTAAAATTTACAAGGCACTGAAAAAAACAGAGAAATACATGGCCATCAAGTATGACTATATTGAGGAGATTCTCCCGAAGGATATTTTCTTCATCACTACCCAGGAACTTCTTGACCTGTATCCGGACTGCACCCCGAAGGAGCGCGAGGACCGGATTACCCGCGAAAAGGGCGCTGTCTTCCTGATGGAGATCGGCGACAAGCTGACCACCGGCGAGCCCCACGACGGCCGTGCACCGGACTATGACGACTGGCACTTAAACGGCGATATCCTGGTATGGTACCCGGTTCTGGGCCATGCTCTGGAGCTGTCCTCCATGGGTATCCGTGTGGACGAGGATTCCCTGGCACGCCAGTTAAAGCTTGCTCACTGTGAGGAGCGCGCAGAGCTTCCGTTCCAGAAAGCCATTCTGGAAAAACAGCTTCCCTACACCATCGGCGGCGGCATCGGACAGTCCCGTATCTGTATGTTCTTCCTGCGGAAAGCACATATCGGTGAGGTTCAGGTATCCGTATGGCCGGATGAGACCAGAGAAGAAGCTCTGAAGAACGGAGTCGTACTTTTATAACATCTGCCATGCAGTTGAAAGAAGGTTTTTGTATATGAAAGAAAGAATGACCCAGAAAGACAGAGAGAAAATCCAGGCAGAGATCGATCACCGGAAACTGGTGCTCCGTCCCCAGATTCTGGATTCTCTGAAAGAGGCACGGGCCCAGGGTGATTTAAGCGAGAACTTTGAGTATTACGCTGCCAAGAGAGAAAATGGAGCCAACAACAGC
>CAVCTH010000035.1:0-15144 GCA_963604695.1 Clostridiales bacterium
CTTCGTCGTTGATTACCGGAACAGCCAGACGGCCAAATCTTAAATAAACCGGTCCCTCGTACTCAGCTGCTGCTTTTACAGCTGCTCTTGCTTCTACGTCATCAGCCGGGCAGATAATGGTCATTCCCGGGATGGTACGCATGATAGCAATATCCTCATTACACTGATGGGTAGCTCCGTCCTCACCTACAGAAATTCCTGCGTGAGTAGCTCCAATCTTTACATTCAGATGCGGATATCCGATGGAGTTACGAACCTGCTCAAATGCTCTTCCTGCTGCGAACATTGCGAAAGAAGAAGCGAAAACAACTTTTCCGCAGGTAGCAAGTCCTGCTGCTACTCCCATCATATTTCCCTCTGCGATACCACAGTCAATGTGACGCTCCGGGAATGCTTTTTTGAATACACCAGTCTTGGTAGCGCCTGCAAGGTCTGCATCAAGTACAACCACATTCGGATTCTGTGCGCCAAGCTCTGCCAGAGCGTTACCGTAGCTTTCTCTCGTTGCGATCTTCTTTACTTCTGACATAATGCTTCACCTACTTTCTCCAAATCTGCCATTGCTACTGCATACTGCTCATCGTTCGGAGCAGTTCCGTGCCAGGATGCCTGGTTCTCCATGAAGGATACTCCTTTACCTTTTACGGTCTTTGCGATAATAGCGGTCGGCTGTCCTTTTACAGTCTTAGCTTCCTCAAAAGCAGCTCTTAACTGATCCATATCATTTCCGTCTGCAACGTTGATTACATGGAAATTAAATGCCTCGAATTTTTTGTCGATCGGGTACGGAGAGTTTACATCTTCGATTCTTCCGTCGATCTGAAGGCCGTTGTTGTCAACGATTACTACCAGGTTGTCCAGATGACGATGTCCGGCCAGCATGGAAGCCTCCCATACCTGACCTTCCTGGATCTCGCCATCACCCAGCAGGGTGTATACACGATAAGATTTGTTATCCAGTTTGCCAGCGATTGCCATACCTACTGCTGCAGAGATTCCCTGTCCCAGAGATCCTGAAGACATATCAATGCCCGGAAGATCCTGCATACACGGATGTCCCTGAAGGCGGCTGTCTACATGACGAAGGGTGAGCAGCTCTTCAACCGGGAAGTATCCTCTCTGTGCCATTGCACTGTAGTATCCCGGAGCCGTATGTCCTTTGGAAAGTACGAAACGGTCTCTGTCCGGATCGGTCGGATTCTTCGGATCAATATTCATCTCCTCAAAATAGAGGTATGTAAAAATGTCTGCTGCAGATAAAGATCCGCCCGGATGTCCTGCTTTTGCGCTGTGCACTGCAGTTACGATTCCTTTGCGGACTTCATTTGCAATTTTTTTCAGTTCTAGAGTCTGCATAGTTATCTCCTTTTCTGCTCATAATAATTCATTCATTATAGTACCATATTTTTTACTTTTTTCAAGTCCCACTTTCGTAAACGCAAAGAGGAAGTTCCCTTTTTTTTGTGGTACTTCCTCTTCGCTCATGGCTATAAAATAATTCTGTCAAGGTCATCGGGAACCATCAGGTTGCCGTGGTAATACGGCTGTCCCTCTTCTGTATACAGTTTTCTTCTGTCTGCCAGATTTTTATCTTCTGTATGATACAGAATCAGATTCTTCGCTCTTAATTCTTCCGCATGCTCACAGGCTTCTTTTACTGTGGTGTGGTGCTTCTCATAAGGCTTGTAAATATCTCTGTCCCTGTACAGGCAGAACGCCTCATGAAGCAGCCAGTCCGCATCAACCGCATATTCATGCTCATATTCCTGATAAGGCTCATCACCGAGGAAGGTGAATTTCTTGCCGTTCATCAGCTGCATGGTAAAGCCAAACTGTTTTGCTTTTGTGGAATGAATGTCAAAGAAGGTAAGCTTGTAACCCATCACCTCTCTGACCTCCTGGTCTTCTACCGGGTTAATGAAGATCCTCTCTCCGATCATCTTGAAGAATTTGTCCTGAACAGTCAGTTTGGTGATGGTCAGGATAATGTCTTTCAGATCGGCATGGCAGTATATATTGAGATTTCCTTCATACTGTCCCTTTTTCATTTTCGTGGCGATCATGCGGATGAGCCAGATCAGTCCAAGCAGGTGATCTGTATGCTCATGGCTCATGAAAATTTCATGAATGGACTCCATTGGAATATTGGCTTTTTCCAGCTGGGTCATGATGCCGTTTCCGCCGCCTGTATCCACCAGAAAATATTCTTCGCCGCGCTTGATGGCGAAGCAGGTATTAAAGCATCTGGTAACAGTTGCATTACCGGTTCCAAGCAGGATTAATGTTTCTTCTTTCATCTGTATCTTTCCTTATCGTTCTATTTTACGGCCGCTACCAAGCGGATCACCTGTTCCGTTGTACGGATCATATTCTGCTTCGCTGTCTCAGGCTCCATCGCCTCATCCAGCGTCACCACCTTGCGCAGAATCGGGAAATAAGCATCGATGCCATTTTCATTGCAGGCTTCCGCTCCTTCCACTACCGCACCGGCCAGGGCGATCACTTTCGCGCCGCACTTTTTAGCAAGCCGCGCGATTCCCACCGGGGCTTTTCCCATGGCGGTCTGCTGATCCAGTCTGCCCTCTCCGGTAAATACCAGATCGGCACCTTCCATGGCTTTTTCCATGCCGACTGCATCCAGCACCAGTTCAATACCCGGCAGCAGTTCTGCTCCGAGGAAGCTTAAAAAGGCAAATCCAAGACCTCCGGCTGCTCCTGCGCCTTCCATAAGCGCACAGTCCGTGCCCATGCATTTCTTCGTTACTTCTGCATAGGAACCCATGGCCTCGTCAAGACCCCGGCGCATCTCTTCCGTCACACCCTTCTGGGGACCATAGATATAGGTAGCGCCGTTCTCTCCGCAAAGCGGATTGGTAACGTCGCAGGCAATGCGGAAATGACATTCTTTCAGTTCAGGCAGTACATTTGCCGTGCGGATCTCTGCAACCCTGCCCAGTGCGTCTGCACCGATGCCTGCAGGTTCTCCGTCCTCATCCAGAAATTCATATCCAAGTGCGGTCAGCATACCGATACCGCCGTCATTGGTAGCGCTTCCGCCAATACCGATGATGAATTTGCGGCATCCCTTTCCAATGGCATCCCTGATCATCTCACCGACGCCATAGGTGGTAGCTTCCAGCGGCCGTTTGTCTTTTCCTACCAGAATAATTCCGGCAGCGGCAGCCATCTCCATGATGGCTGTCCCTGTTTCCCGAATCATTCCGTAAGCCGCAGTAACCGGAGTCTCCAAAGGTCCTTGAACCTGAACCTCTACCAGTTCTCCGCCCATGCCTTCTACCAGTGCTTCCGTCGTGCCTTCTCCACCGTCCGCAAGCGGTTTGACCGTCACTTCCGTATCCGGCAGCACATTCAGAATGCCCTGCTCAATCGCACGCCCTGCTTCCATAGAGCTTAAGCTTCCCTTCAGGGAATCAATTGCAATTACTACTTTCATTATTTGTTAACCACGTTTGCCGGAGCTCCGTCCAGTACAGATTTGATATTTTCTGCGGTGGTGTTCATGATACGCTTTCTCGCATCCTGAGTAGCCCAGGAAATATGCGGGGTGATGATGCAGTTCTTAGCCTTCAGCAGTACATTGTCCGCTTTGATCGGCTCTGTGGATACAACGTCAACTGCTGCTGCGGACACTTTTCCGCTCTCCAGTGCGTCATACAGATCCTGCTCAACTACCAGCGGACCACGGCTGTTGTTGATGATGACAACGCCGTCTTTCATCTTAGCGATGTTGTCTTTGTTGATGATTCCCTCGGTAGACGGGAACAGCGGGCAGTGCAGGAAAATGAAATCGGATTTTGCAAGCAGCTCATCCAGCTCTACATACTCTGCAACAGCTTTTCCGGCCTCGCTCTGGAATGCATCGTAAGCGATGACATTTACGTTCATTGCTTTCAGGATTTTAGCGGTGTTTACACCGATACGTCCAAGTCCAATGATACCAGCGGTCTTACCGGATACCTCGATCATCGGATAATGCCAGTAGCACCAGTCAACGTTGCTTGCCCACTCGCCATTATGTACGGAATCGTTGTGATGTCCGATATGGGAGCAAACCTCCATCAGAAGGGATACTGCAAACTGGCTTACATTGTCAGTTCCGTATACCGGTACGTTCTGAACCGGAATTCCTTTGGATTTTGCATACTCATAATCTACTACGTTGTAACCGGTTGCCAGAACTGCGATGGTTTTGATGTTCGGGCATTTGTCGATGGTCTCTTTGCTGATCGGGGTTTTGTTGATAACAACAACCTCTGCATCGCCGATACGCTCTGCAATCAGCGGAGACTCTACATAAGAAGTTCTGTCATATACAGTTACCTCGCCAAGTGCCTCCAGCGGTGCCCAGCTGATGTCTCCAGGATTCTCGGTATAGCCGTCAAGTACTACAATTTTCATGATTTTTACTCTCCTTTTTGTTTCATAATAAGATCTCGGTGGTTTTTTGATGATCTTATTATAGTAAATTTTTCTCATTGTGGTAATGGTACTCTGTCTACTTTTTCGGAGATAAACTTGTTACCGGTAACATATTACCTCTGTAAATATTCCCGAAATATGTCATGGAACTGACTTCCGCAGTGTTCCACTTCTTTTAATACCAGGTCAATGGATGTCTCGTTCTGATACCAGTTTTTCCGGCTGATGCCCTTTGTAACCGTGGGAATCATCAGGATCCGTGCTTCCGGGAAGCACACCTGATAGTATAATTTTGCCCGTCTGGCATGGTACGCCTGACAACAGACCAGCGCCGTCTTCACGGAAAGCCCGGCTGCATCGGTCACTTTCCGGGAATAAATGGCATTCTCGTAAGTAAAGGTAGCCTGGTCTTCCCTCCAGATGGCTTCCTCCGGCACACTTTCCTTCCGCAGAATCGCGTGCAGATACTCCCATTCCGTCTGATAACTGCCAGGTCCGTCAAAATGACCGGTGTTTTTGGCAAATCTGCCAGATGGCAGAATGACCGGTGCATACTGCTGCTTCCAGAGATTTGCCGCCCGGACAGCCAGCGCCCCTTCCGAGGAACCCGGAACAAAAATAATATCCGCCTGCTCCGGCGCATCCTCTGTAAAAATAAATTCCGTATAGGTATCTATAAAGCTCATGCCTCTAAAATTCCGCTCTCCCGGATGGACTTGATGGCTTCTTCAATGACTTCCACGGGATGAACCAGCGCCATCCGCACATAGCCTTCTCCAAGGTCGCCAAATGCAGTTCCCGGTGTCACAATCACACCTGTCTGCTCCATCAGGTCTAATACGAATTTCTCACTGCTGGTATAATTATCCGGGATGGGCGCCCATACAAACATAGTTCCCTGTCCGTCCGGCACGTTCCAGCCAATCTTCGTCAGTCCGCGGCACAGCGCATAATTCCGCTCTTCATAAAGTCTGCACTGCTCTTTGACGCTATCCTGCGATCCCTTCAGTGCTGCCACTGCGGCTTTCTGAACAGGAAGGAAAATACCGTAATCGATCTGAGAGCGGACTTTGCGGAAGGCCTCGATAATTTCTTTATTTCCAATGGCAAAGGAAATTCTCATACCGGTCATATTGTAGGACTTGGACAGGGAATAAAATTCAATTCCCACCTCCATAGCACCCGGATAGGACAGGAACGATTTCCCTTCTTTGCCGCCAAAGACAATATCTGAGTAGGCATTGTCATGGAGAATCATGACATTGTATTTCTTTGCAAATGTAATGGCTTTCTCATAAAACTCATCATCCGCCACAGAACATACCGGATTGGCCGGATAGGAAATAATCATAAATTTTGCTTTTCTGGCTGTCTCCTCCGGGATATCGTCAAAATCGGGGATGAAATTATGTTCCTTATATAAAGGATAGGTCTCAATCTTTGCTCCCATAAGCTCCGGTCCGATTCCAAATACGGGATAACCCGGATTCGGCACCAGCATCACGTCACCCGGATCGCACATTACCAGTCCGATGTGCGCCATTCCTTCCTGGGATCCATACATACTCATAATCTGATCCGTCTCAATCTCCACGCCGAAACGGTTATGATAAAAATCCTTTACTGCCTCCAGCATCTCCGGCCGGTCTGCCAGCGCGTATTTGTAATTTTCCGGATCCTTGCAGGCTTCCTGCATAGCTTCCATAATATGTACCGGTGGCTGAAAATCCGGTGTTCCTACTGAAAAGTTATAAACCTTGCGTCCTGCTTTCAGCAGTTCTTCTTTTTTTGTATTCAATACAGAAAAGATGCCCTCTTCAATACTCCGGGCCCTGTTTGAAAATACCAGTTCCATCTTATCGCTCCTCCTTGAAGTCGTTCTTTACTGTTCACTCGTACCTCGTTCCAGTAACGATTCGCAGGCTCATTTAAAGTTTTGCTTCGCAAAAGGAGCCTGCTCACCCCTGAATCAAGTTCTTACGCAGCCTGACAGCAAGTGTCTGGCTGCTGTCTGAACAGTTACAGTCATTCTTTTTTATTTTATAGGAATCCGCTATAAAGTCAAGTACACCCCTTGCAAATTTTCCACAGTTCTGATACATTGATAGAGTATATCTGTACATGAAAACATAAAAGAAATGAGGGTTTACAAATGGCTAATACCTGTGATGAAACAAAATGCAGCGGCGACTGCTCTTCCTGCGGCGGTGACGGAGTAACCGTGACCCTGACCCTGGACGATGACAGCACCGTAGAATGTGCCATCGTTGGAATCTTTGATGCCGGTGACAAAGAATATATTGCGCTCCTTCCGCTGGATGAGAATGGCCAGAACGAGGACGGAGAAGTTTATCTGTACCGTTACACCAAAGATGCTGCCGGCAATCCGAAGCTTGACAATATCGAGACCGATGAAGAATACGAGATCGCATCCGATGCTTTTGACGAACTGCTGGATTCCATGGAGTACGATGAACTGGTAACCGAAGATGAATTGAACTAAGGAAATGCTTTCATCAGCGTTTCCCTGACCCCAAAAAGATCATCCGCCAAACATATGGCGGATGATCTTTTTTTGCTGTCTAGGCCAGCTGATATTTTTCCTTATATTCTTCATATTCCTTATGATATTCCATCTCAGGAAGCATCGTCTCCAGATCGTGGATGGCCAGGGAGTGTTTATCCTTCTGCGACAGATAGTTGGCGATCCGCAGGCATCTCAAACTGATTCGCTCGTAGCTGTTCAGAATATCCGTCAGCACCATTCCTACTTCCATCGAACATTCATTCCCCATCAATCGGGACATATGGCGTTCCTTCACCCGGCCGGACAGCTCCACCAGAAGATGACGGCATGCATAGACATCCGACATCGTCTTACCGGAAGCATGGAACATCTCCATCGTCTTATCCACCAGTTCCGTCTCCAATGCCTGAAGGACACCCAGTTCCTCCAATGCCGCCTCCGAAAATACAATCTTTCTGGCATCCATTCCCCGGTATGCAATCCCGATATTGCAGACCTGGTCACTGATGGTCTCGATATCACTGACTGTATAGAGCAGGACGGAAAGCTTCTGGCTTTCGCTCTCATTGATTCCCTTATGAGAAAGCGCCAGCAGGTAATTGGATATCTGGTTCTCATATCCATCTACCAGTTCTTCGCTTTCTTTCATCTCAATGACCGTCTCAGGCTGATAATGTTTCATCAGTGTCTCTGACAGTCCCAGGGAACGTCTGACCTCCTGGAACATGGTGAGGGCTGCTGTCTCACTGATTTCCAGCGCATAGCCCGGCACCTCCAGGAAACGCTCGTCCAGAATGGTGAGCTTGCCGGAGTTCTTGCTCTTCTCGTCCTCGGTAACCGGAATCACGATGTAAGCCAGCTTCACCAGCATCTGGTTAAACGGAAGCAGTACCAGTGTTACCGTCACATTGAAGATGGTGTGTATCATGGCGATTCCCACCGGTGCTGCATTTTCTTTCAGAAATACAAAATGTACAAACAAATTCAATGTATAGAAGACCGTCAGGAACAGTACCGTACCGATCAGGTTGAACAGAAGATGGATGATCGCTGCCCGTTTTGCATTTCTCTTGGCTCCGATCGCTGACAGTATGGCGGTGACGCAGGTACCGATATTCTGTCCCATGATTATCGGAAGCGCCGTACTGTAAGGCACTGCACCGGTCATGCAGAGTGCCTGCAGGATTCCGACCGAAGCACTGGAGCTCTGGATAATCCCGGTCAGCACCGCTCCTGCCAGCACACCAAATACCGGGTTCGAGAAAATCAGCAGAATGCTGGTAAATTCCGGCACGTCTGCCAACGGCTCCACAGCCCCTGACATGGTCTCCATCCCAAACATCAGAATGGTAAAGCCAATCAGGATACTTCCGATATCCTTACTCTTCTCACGTTTTGAGAACATCATCATTCCCATGCCGATGACCCCGAGCACGGGAGAGAAGGTAGACGGTTTCAGAAGCTGCATAAAGAAACTGTCGCTTTCAATACCGGACAGGGACAGGATCCACGCTGTCACGGTCGTACCGATATTCGCTCCCATAATGACACCCACTGCCCGGGAGAGTGTCATGATACCACTATTGACAAAACCAACTACCATAACCGTAGTGGCAGATGAACTCTGGATTACACCGGTCACTGCAATTCCCAGCAGCACGGCCTTGATCAGGTTCGATGTCAGGTTCTCCAGAATCTTTTCCAGCTTACCGCCGGATGCGGATTCCAGCCCCTGTCCCATCAGTTCCATTCCGTAAAGGAACATGGCAAGGCCCCCGAAAAGGGTCAACACATTGAATACACTCATACTTTTCAATCCTCCGTAGACTTTGTCCATTACACAAAGAAAGGATTGTACTATCACAATCCTTCTGATTTGACTATATCAGTGATATTCTCCCGCTGTCAACGCTTTACAAAACTTTTAGCAATATTTTACGCAGGCCTTATTTTGATTTTACATAATTTTTACATAACTGCAAATTTCCCGTTAATTTCCGCAAAGTAGACAGGATCCGACTCTTCCATCTGCGCCGTGGCGCTGGTGGCTTCCGTGATGGCTTTTTTGATCTCCTGTATCTGCGAAGATGCCGCCAGAACCGTGAACACTACTTTATCCGTATAGTCTGCGGACAGGATCGGAATCTCCTTTTGCCCGAACAGATACTGCAGTTTTCCTACCCCGTTATAATCGGTGGTCACAGACAGCTTGACGCCCAGATATTTGGTGATCACCGTACTGTTCTTTAATCCCTCCTGCACGGCACCGGAATAAGCCCGCACCAGACCGCCGGTGCCAAGAAGCGTTCCTCCAAAATACCTGGTCACCACGACGGCCACATCCGTAAGACCCGCTCCTGCCAGCACATCCATCATCGGTTTTCCTGCCGTCTGGGAGGGTTCCCCGTCATCACTGCAGCGTTTGAATTCCTGTCGTTCGCCCAAAATGAACGCCCAGCAGTTATGTCTGGCATCCCAGTATTTTTTTCGCATCTCTTCCACAAACCGGTTCGCTTCTTCCTCTGTCTTTACCGGACGGACCGTGGCAATAAAACGGGATTTTTTCTCCACCAGCTCGCCTTCTCCGCCCTCATATACAGTCTTATACTGTTCTGTCATCCTTCATCTCCTCCACAAACCTTGATACGGTCAGATCATGGCTGAACTGCTTCTTCGCCCAGCAGATGGTCAGCTCCTTCTTCGCCCTGGTCATAGCCACGTAGAACATCCGGCGTTCCTCCTCCAGATCCGCATCCAGCACTGCCTTTTTGTAAGGCGTAATACCTTCTGCCGCATCCAGGATGAATACCTTGTCGTATTCCAGCCCCTTGCTGCTGTGCATGGTGGCCAGATGCACGCCTTCTTTTACTTCCTGCTGCCGCTTCCGCATCTCTTCCATCTCTTTCTTATATCGTTCCATGTAGGCGAACCATTCGTCGTAGGTCTTATATGCCCTGGCGCTCTCCTGCAGTTCATTTAACACCTCCAGAAGATCCTCCTCATTCATCCGGCGGAATTTTGCATATTCTTTCAGATATGCCTCATATCCCACCACATGACGGATATAATTAACCGCCGCAAATGGGCCCATCTTTCCAAGCATCTTCAAGTCATACTGAAGCCGTTCTATCTTGTCGCAGACATAGGGCTTGTCCTTATAATAATCCAGCATATATTCCCAACTGATGATCTCGTCATTTAAGCATTCCCGGTTCATATACCGCTTGGGACGGTTGAGCACCGGCAGCAGATCCTTCCGGAGCTTTGACCCGCAGGCCAGCCGGATATAACAGAAGAGATTTTTCGCAATCCAGTGTTCAAACAGGTTCGGCACCTGATCCCGCACCCGGAACGGCACGTTGAATTCCATAAGCTTCTGTATGAGAAGCCTCGGCTGGGTGTTGGTCCGGTAGAGCACCGCCATGTGCTGCCATGTGCCGCCGTTCTTCTTATATTCCTGCATTTCTTTTAACAGATACAGGCACTCCTGCTGCTGATCCTCAAAGGACAGAATCCGGACACCCGGCCCGTCTCCGCCTCTGGCCGTGATTTCTTTGGTAAACCGGGACTGATTTTTCCGGATGACCCGGCCTGCCGCATGGACGATCTGGCGGGTGGAGCGGAAATTATCACTTAGCAGCACCCGCCCCGCTGTCGGATAATCCTTCTGAAAATTCAGCATAATCTCCGGCTTGGCTCCCCGGAACCGATAGATGGACTGGTCGTCGTCCCCTACGATAAAGAGATTATTTTCCGGCTGTGCCAGAAGGCGCAAAATATCATACTGCAGGCGGTTAATATCCTGGAATTCATCCACCAGAATATACCGGAATTTCTTCTGCCAGGCCTCCAGAATATCTGCACGCTTCGACAAAAGCTCCCAGGTGTAGCTGAGCATATCGTCAAAATCAATGAGCCTTGCATTCCGCTTCCGCTGTTCATAGGCTTCATAAATTTTCCGGAAAATATCCTCGGCGCAGTTTTTGGAAAAATAATGTGCGAGGGAAATCCGTTCATTCTTGATGAGGCTGATCTCCGCCAGCACACCGGAGATAAACTCATTTTCATCATCGATCTCCAGCTTCAGCCGATCCACGATTTCCTTCATGTACTGATATCGGGTCTCTTCCCGCAGAATATTGGCCGCTGTAAATCCGTAGGATAATTTTAAAATGCTGAAAAACACGGCATGAAACGTACCAAAGGACACATTTCCGTAACCCTTGGGCTTTTCCTCCGACTGCTCCATCAGGCGCAGAAAACGCTCCTTCATTTCCGTGGCGGCAGCCTTGGTAAAGGTAATCACCAGAATGGAGGAGGGTGAAATATGACAGTCCTGTACCAGATACTGGACTCTTTTGGTTACAACGGTAGTTTTTCCCGAACCGGGACCTGCCAGAACGAGCAGCGGTCCGTCCTGATGACGGATCGCTTCGCTCTGTGATTTTGTAAAAGAACTCATACAGACTCGCTTTTAGCTTAATTTCTCAATTGCTTTCTCAATACGTGCAATGCTCTCTTCTTTGCCAAGAATCTCCAGAATCTCAGTTGCTCCACACGGAGTCATCTGCTTTCCGGAAGCAGCGGTACGGATCGGCCACATCACATAGCCGTTCTTGTAACCTTTCTCCTTGACGAATGCACACAGCATCTCATACAGTGCATCGTTGCTGTAATCTTCCTGTGCTTTCAGAAGCGGGAGCACCTCTTTTAATACTTCCAGGGAAGATTCTGCTGTAGTCTTCATTTTCTTATGGGTGTACATTGCCACATCGTACTCCGGTACTTCCTCAAAGAAATCAATCAGATCCTTGATGTCCGGGAAGATCTCGATACGGGTCTTCACCATCTGGGCAATCTTCCTGAAGTCGTAATCTTTGGTGATGACTTCTTTCATATACGGAAGCGCTCTCTCATAGAACGGCTCAAAATCCATTTTCTTGATGTACTCGCCGTTCATCCATTTTAATTTACCGTAGTCAAAGACCGCCGGGGATTTACTGATATGGTGATAGTCAAATTTCTCAATGAGCTCCTGCAGGGACATAATCTCCTGGTTATCCTCCGGGGACCATCCAAGCAGTGCGACAAAGTTTACCACTGCCTCCGTCAGAAATCCCTGATCGATCAGGTCTTCATAGGAAGAATGCCCGCAGCGCTTGCTTAATTTCTTATGGTTCTCATCGGTGATCAGCGGGCAGTGTACATAAACCGGTACTTCCCAGCCAAATGCCTCATAGAGACGGTTGTACTTCGGAGAGGAGGACAGATACTCATTTCCTCTGACCACATGGGTAATCCCCATGAGATGGTCATCTACGACATTGGCAAAGTTATAGGTCGGATATCCGTCGGACTTAATCAGGATCATATCATCCAGCTCGGCATTATCCACGGTAATGTCTCCGTAAATATCATCATGGAACGTGGTGGTTCCGGTCTGCGGGTTGTTCTGGCGGATGACATACGGAACACCTGCTTTTAGCTTCTCTTCCACTTCCTCTTTGGAAAGATGCAGGCAGTGCTTGTCGTAGATCATGATCTCCTTGCCGGCTACTTCCTGTTTCAGGCTCTCCAGACGCTCTTTATCGCAGAAGCAGTAGTAAGCCTCGCCTTTTTCGATGAGCTTTTTGGCATATTCCATATAGAGACCGGATTTCACCCGCTCGCTTTGCACATAGGGTCCAACCCCTCCATCCTTATCCGGACCTTCGTCATGGATCAGGCCTGTCGCCTTTATTGTACGGTATATAATCTCAACCGCACCTTCTACCTGACGCTCCTGGTCGGTGTCCTCGATACGGAGCAGGAAATCCCCTCCCTCGTGTTTTGCGATCAAATATGCATACAGCGCCGTTCTTAAATTACCTACGTGCATACGTCCGGTGGGGCTCGGCGCGAATCTTGTACGAATTTTCTTAGCCATCTTTCTTCTTATCTCCTTGTTTCTTAACTATCATCAGGGCAGATGCCCATATTGCTCTATATTATAAACGATTGAATCAGGATTTACAATTACTTATTTTTCTCGTAAATGATCTTTAATCCTTTCAGCAACAGGGCATCATCCAGAATGATGTCATGCCTGCAGTAAGGAATCAGTGCTTTTGCCAGACCACCGGTGGCGATAATGGTAAGCTTCTGGCCCATCTCTTCCTCGATCTTGTCCAGCATTCCATCAATCAGCGCTACATTTCCATAGAATACACCGCTCTTCATACAGTCTACGGTATTTTTACCGATGAGCTTCGCCGGTGCTTCCAGACTGATCTTCGGAAGCTGTGCGGTTCTGGCGGTCAGGGTGTCTGCCGCAATCCGCATGCCCGGAATAATGGCGCCGCCAATATAATTTTTCTTACCGTCCACCACGCAGATGGTCGTCGCGGTTCCCATATCGATAATCGCCGCCGGAACCGGATACTCATGCACCACAGCCACTGCATTGACGATGCGGTCACTTCCCACCTGTCTGGGATCATCCATCAGTACGTTAAGGCCAGTCTTCACACCCGGACCGATGAGCATGACTTCCCGGTTCAGGATCTTCTCCATGGAATGTTTCACAATGTTCGTCACCGGAGGAACTACGGAAGAAATAATGCCGCCGTCCAGTTCCTCGATACTGATGCCGTACATCTCCAGCACGTTCTTAAAACTGATGGCATATTCCAGCTCGGTTCTGGTGGATACCGTAGACAGACGCTCCACAAAGCAGATCTCCTCGCCGTGGATGCAGCCCACCACAATGTTGGTATTTCCAATATCAACTGCCAATATCATATACTTACCTCATTTCGTTATAGTCAAATGCCAAATTATCTTTTATATTACCATCTTTTCCTTTACTTTTCCATGGCTTTATGCCATATTTATGATTATCACAAACCATGGAGGTTTTCTATGTTAAAAAATAAATGCGTAGTTCTCGGTGTAACCGGGAGTATCGCCGCTTATAAAATCGCATCCTTAGCCAGTGCCCTGAAAAAGCAGCACTGCGACGTGCAGGTCATCATGACCAGAAATGCAGCACAGTTCATTACCCCGGTGACTTTCGAAACGCTCACCGGAAATAAATGCCTCATCGACACTTTCGACCGGAATTTCACCTTTGAGGTGGAGCATATTTCCGTGGCAAAGAAAGCGGACCTGGTGCTGGTGGCTCCGGCCTCCGCCAATGTAATCGGAAAACTTGCCCACGGCATTGCCGATGACATGCTCACCACTACCATTATGGCCTGCAAATGCCCGAAGCTTCTGTCTCCGGCCATGAACACGGCCATGTACGAAAATCCTGTTGTACAGGATAACCTGACCACCCTGAAAAAATACGACTGGGAGATCATCGAACCGGCCAGCGGTCATCTGGCATGCGGCGACACCGGTGCCGGAAAGATGCCGGAACCAGAAACCCTTCTCTCCTATATTGAGCGGCATCTGGCCTTTGAAAAAGATCTGCTCGGGAAGAAAGTACTGGTCACTGCCGGACCTACCCAGGAAGCACTGGACCCGGTCCGCTACCTCACCAACCATTCCACCGGAAAGATGGGATATGCCATTGCCCATGCCGCTTCACTCCGCGGCGCAGACGTTACCCTGGTATCCGGTCCCGTCTCCATTGCCCCGCCGCCTTTTGTAAAGGTGATCCCCATCACATCTGCTCAGGATATGTTCGAGGCAGTGTCTGCTCACGCAGCCGAACAGGACGCCATTATCAAGGCAGCCGCCGTGGCCGACTACACGCCCGCTGACGTCAGTTCCGAGAAAGTAAAGAAAAAAGACGGGGACATGAGCATTCCTCTGAAACGTACTACGGATATTTTAAAATACCTGGGTGAGCACAAGCGCAACGGTCAGTTCCTGTGCGGCTTCTCCATGGAAACCGAGCATATGCTGGAAAATTCCACTGCCAAGCTTGCGAAAAAAAATGTGGATATGATTGTGGCGAATAACCTGAAAACCACCGGCGCCGGATTCGGCACCGACACTAATGTAGTCACCCTGATCACCAGAGAAGGTGCGGAAGAACTGCCACTTATGAGCAAAGAAGAAGTGGCACATCAGATTTTGAATCGAATTTTCAAGTAAAATAATCCCCGGCAGCGAATAAACTGTCGGGGATTTCTATTACTCCTGTAACAACCAATCTGCTATGTCATAAATTTCGATACCTTCATGAC
>CAVCTH010000036.1:0-15033 GCA_963604695.1 Clostridiales bacterium
GGATGCATATGGATATGTGAAGGCTGGAGAAAATTGTCACACCAATGTAGAAGGCATTTTCACCGCCGGGGACTGCAGGACCAAGGAAGTCCGCCAGCTTGCAACAGCCGCTGCGGATGGCGCTGTGGCAGCGCTGGCAGCCTGCGCGTATTTGAATCAGTAAAGATACGGGAAAATCGCACAAAAAATCGCGTTTCTCCTTAAGTGAAATTGCCGAAAATGTTCTGATTTTGAAAAAAGTCTTACAAATAAACTAAAAATTTGTTAAGATTAGTATATATTGGTAAAAATAAGAACAAATCATAGAAAGAAAACGGACAATAGCGAAAGGAGGAAAGAACATGTTTCAGAAAGGGGAATATATCGTCTACGGTCATCAGGGAATTTGTCTGGTAGAAGATATTACCCATCTTGGCATTTCCGGTGCAGACAAAGAAAAACTGTATTATGTGTTGGTGCCGCTTCATATCAAAGGCAGCCATATTTATTATCCCATTGACCGGGAAAATGCCAATGCCAGAGAGTTAATGACCAGAGAAGAGGCGGAACAGCTGGTAAGAGAGATACCGGAACTGCCGGAGCTTGCCGTGATCCTGGACAAGCTGCGGGAAGACAGTTACAAGAAAGCCTTGTATTCAGGGGATAGCAGGCAATGGATGTCCATGGTAAAGACATTGCAGCTGCGCCGAAAGGATCGGCAGGCTCATGGAAAGCGGATTGCATCTGTGGATGAACGATATCTGAAACTTGCAGAAGACCTGCTTTACGGAGAACTGGCCTTTGTGCTGGAAATGGAACGGGAAGAAGTCCAGAATCTGGTCAGAGGACGGGTGGAAGAAACAGAAAATGTGCTGGAGCACGCATAAAGACAAAAAATGAGAGTCAGGAATCATATCATCCCGACTCTCTTCTTTTTTGCGTATTTACTGCAATGCGTCTACAATTTTTGTAAATCCCATATAATGGGAAGCTTTTATGAGAATCGCATCGCCGTCTTTTAAGATCTGCTCGGTTTCTTTCAGGAAACTGTCCACATCTGCAAAATGCAGGCATTCGGTCTGCGGAGCAGCTGCCTTTGCTGCTTCATGAAGCACGGTGCTCAATGTTCCGATGGTGATGAGTACATCAATATGAAGATTTTTCAGATGTTCCCCAACGGATGCATGCAGTTCGGAAGACTGGGGACCAAGCTCGCCCATGTCGCCGAGAACTGCCACTTTTCTTGCATGAGTTTCATCCAGCACATTCAGGGATTCCATCATGGAAGCCGGGTTGGCATTATAGCAGTCGTCAAGCAGCGTATAATGTCCGGTGTGCAGAATATTGCTGCGGCCGGGCAGCGGCTTTAAGCTCTCGATACCGGCGCGGATTTCTTCGATGGAAAGTCCAAGGGACAGTCCGATGCAGGTTCCTGCCATGGCATTGTAGACCATATGAGTGCCGGGTAATGGAATGGCTGCCTCAAAGGAGGTTTCCGCATCTGTGTGAATCCGGCAGCGGACGCCGTCGAATCCCAGTTTCTCTATGGAATCAGCCCAGACTTTACGGGACGGATCCATGCCGAAGGTCTCAGCAATGCCTTTTAATGTGATGAGTTTATCGTCGTCTCCGTTGACAAAGGCTTTCACATCCGGAGCGGCGTAATCAAACATTTCGCATTTTGCTTTTAAAATGCCGTCTCTGGAACCGAGAAATTCCAGATGGGCAACGCCGATGTTGGTGAAGAGACAGTGGGTCGGGCGCACCATTTTGCTTAAGCGGTGCATCTCTCCGTAATGGTTCATCCCCATTTCGATGACGGCCACTTCATGTTCTTCTCCGATGCGGAAAATCGTCAGGGGTACTCCCAGTTCGTTATTGAAATTTCCCTGGGTTTTCAGAACCTTATATTTCTGGCTTAAAATAGAAGCCACCATTTCTTTGGTACTGGTCTTTCCCACACTTCCGGTAATACCGATGACCGGAATGGTGAGAGTCTGGCGATAGCTTTCAGCTGCTTCTTTCAAAGCCTGCTGGGTATCTTCCACCAGAAGATAGGGACCGGCCGGATCTGTCAGCTCCAGCTGGCTTAAGGCACAGACAGCACCTTTGGCATAGACATCCGGGATGAATTTATGACCATCCACACGCTCGCCGGGAATGGCCACAAAAAGAGTACCTTCCGTGACTGCGCGGCTGTCGGTCTCCACACCGGACAGCTCCTGATCGAGCACTTCTTCCGGTCCGAAATAACGTGCATGGCATGCATCTTTAAACTGTCTGACAGTAAAATGTTTCATGTGTTAATTCCTTTCCGGATTCTCATATTTCTTCATGGAAACCTTCAGAATCCATTCACAGAGCTGCGGGAAAGAATAGCCGATGGCCTGTGCCTCCTGAGGCATCAGACTGGTCGGTGTCATGCCCGGCAGGGTGTTGACTTCCAGGGCGTAATCGTCTTCGGTGCGGTCATCCAGCATGAAATCCACACGTGCATAGCCTTCAATTCCAACAGCAGCGCATGCAGCCTCTGCATGTCGCTGCATGCGGGCAGCAATTTCTTTGGAAAGTTTGGCCGGACAGGTTTCGATAGTGCTGCCGGGCTGATATTTATTTTTGTAATCATAAAATCCGTTAATGGGTGCAATCTCGATGATCGGGAGTGCTTCGCCCTCAATAACAGCGATGGAAAATTCACGGCCGATGATACAGCGTTCAATGATAGCCTGATCTTCAAAGGTAAATGCTTCTTCCAGTGCTTTCTCCAGCTCGGAAGCATCGTTTACACGGTAAACACCGACGGAAGAACCGCCGCAACAGGTCTTGACCATGCAGGGATAGCCGATGCTTTCCGGAAGACGGAACGATTTGCCTTTCTGTACGGTGATACCGGGAGGTGTCGGAACATTCCGGCCGCGGAACATCTGCTTGGTAATATTTTTATCCATGCAGAGGGCACTGCTGGTGTGTCCGGTTCCGGTGTAGCGGATGCCCATCAGATCAAAGAGTGCCTGAATCTTACCGTCCTCGCCGTTCTCTCCGTGAAGAGCCAGGAATACCATGTCGCTCAGCTCACAGAGCTTCAGCACATTGGGGCCGAGAAGGCTTCTGTAATTGGGGCGGAGCGCTTTCACGTGCTCAATATCTGGAGCGTCTTCTGCGATAGCGCCGACAGAAGCAGCCCAGTCACGGTCATCGGTAAACAGATGCTCTAAAGGTTCTTTTTCCTCCGGCAGTCCAAGAAACAGATCTACCAGGACTACGTCGTGGCCATTTTCTTTTAATGCCTCATAAATATTTCTTCCACTGCAGAGAGATACATCACGTTCGGTACTGATGCCTCCTGCAAGAACTACGATTTTCATAATCAATCCTCCTGTTTATGCTGATCCAGCATTTCCTGAATTTTACGCTGGGCATAGGCTCCCAGAAACTTCTGATCTTCTTTGGAAAGTTCCTTCGGGTAAATAGGTGCACCGTATTCTACGATGACATGGGCAGGTCTGATATAAGGAAGATGTGCCTCCCAGATCTGCGCGGAATTGGTGATAGCGATGGGAATGATGGGGCATCCGGTTTTGGACGCCATCTTCATGCTGCCTTCCTTGAACGGAATCATATTTCCATCCTTGCTGCGGGTGCCTTCCGGGAAAATGCAGATAGAGATTCCCTTCTTAATATATTCAATTCCGGTCAGAATGGTTTTCAGTCCTTCCTTTACATTGGAACGATCCAGGAAGAGACAGTAAAGCCGTTTCATCCAGTCGCGTAAAAGCGGCGCTTTGAGCATCTCTGCTTTTGCCACGTAGCCGGTCAGATCCGGACACTTGGAATAAGTGAGCAGAATGTCAAAATAACTGCAGTGATTTCCTACATAGAGAACAGCCTGATCCTTCGGCACATTTTCATGGCCGATATAGGTGATATCGGATCCCGTAATCCACAGCATCAGTTTAAATGCGGCCTGTACCATACGGAGGCTGCTGATATCTCTTGCGCGCGGATTGAATTTGCCGATCACCCACTCGATGAGAAGGACCGGAATGCCGATGATCAGGTAGAGGATCAGAACCGCGGCTACTAAAATTAAACGTATCATATGAATTAAACTCCTTACAAACGGTACTTATCAACCGAAACGTCCGAACAGTTCGGTCATCTGGCGAAGTCCCCGTGCCATGCCTTCGTTCAGAAGTCCGGCGCGGAACCGGTATTCCCAGTTGCCGGTTGCGGTTCCCGGTGTATTCATGCGGTGCTCGCTTCCCTGGTTCAGCAGATCCTGTACCGGGAAAATGGCGTATCTGGAAATAGTACCCAGGCAGATGCGGATGAAATCCCAGCTGATGCTGGAAGCGTCCGTGTTCATATAACGGCGCACTTTGTCCTGATTCTGCGGGTTTGTATGCTGATACCAGCCAAGGGTTGTGTCGTTATCATGGGTTCCGGTATAGCAGATGCAGTTCCGGGTGTCAAGCTGGTGCGGAAGGAAGGTACTTTCTCCCAGACCATCAAAACCAAACTGCAGAACTTTCATGCCCGGATAGCCGAGGGAATCACGAAGCTTCTCCACTTCCGGGGTGATGATGCCAAGGTCTTCTGCCAAGATCGGAAGCTCCTCGCCCAGTGCTTTTTCAATGGCGCGGAACAGTTCTTCGCCCGGTCCTTTCTTCCATTTGCCGTTCATGGCAGTCTTTTCCCCTGCCGGAACAGCCCAGTAAGCCTCGAATCCGCGGAAATGGTCGATGCGGACGTAATCCACCTGATCCAGCTGATTGCGGACGCGCTCAATCCACCAGTGATAACCGTCCTTCTTATGGGCTTTCCAGTCATAGAGCGGATTGCCCCACAGCTGTCCTTCCGCAGCAAAATAGTCTGGCGGAACTCCGGCTACTTCCAGCGGATGTCCTTTGGTATCCAGACAGAACATTTTCTTATTCGCCCAGACGTCGGCACTGTCCGGAGAGGTGAAGATGGGAATATCACCGATGATGGCAATGCCCTTTTCATTGGCATAGTCCTTCAGTGCATACCACTGGCTGAAGAAGCAGAACTGCACGAAGCAGTAATAGTCCACTTCCGTCTCCAGAAGTTTCAGCCAGGTAGCGCGCTCTGCGGGAGTCGGGTCCATAAGGTTGTCCTCCCACTCGTACCAGGGCAGGCTCTTATGGTAATCTTTTCCTGCCATGTAGAGGCAGTAGTCTTCCAGCCAGAATTCATTGTTCTTCTGGAAAGAATCGTATTCCTCCAGCAGATTCTTGTCCGCGGTATGGCAGAAATGCTGGTAGGCTTTCCGAAACAGGCCGGTTTTATACTCGGTAACCTTATCATAATCTACTTTATCCGGATTGAATTCTGGAATCGGTTCCAGATCTTCCTTTGTGAGCAGCTTTTTCTCAATCAGCAGATCCGGGCTGATGAGCAGCGGCTGACCCGCGAATACGGAAAAGCTCTGATACGGAGAATTGCCGTTTCCGGAAGGTCCAAGGGGCAGTACCTGCCAGAGATGCTGGCCTGCCATATGCAGAAAGTCGATAAAGTTGTATGCTTCCTTACCCATATCTCCGATTCCATAAGGAGACGGGAAAGAAGTCGGATGAGCGAGAACTCCGCTGTAGCGGTGGTTGGTTTTGTCCTCAGCAGCTATTTTAAAATGCATAGTAGATTTCCCCCATGTTTTATTCATAACCTTCATTATACTTTACCAGGTCTGGTCTGAAAAGCCTTTTTTCGTCATAAGATAGAACAAATGACAGGAAGAATTGCGGCTATATGAAAAAATGGTGTCTGATCATTCTGGCGGTACTGCTGCTGGCGGGATGCGGTGTGGAAACGCAGGACGAGGAGCGCCTGCAGGATCTGGATTTTACAGTGATGGATCTGGAAAAAGTGCCGGAAGAATTGAGAAATGTGCTGGAAGAGAAGAAGAGCATGCCTTTTAAAGTGACCTATGAGGATGACGGATATTTATATATCTGTGTGGGATATGGAGAGCAGAAGACCAGCGGTTACAGCATCTCCGTCAAGGATCTGTATCTGACGAAAAATGCCATCTATGTGGATACAGAACTGATGGGGCCGGGAAGCCAGGAACAGACGGCGGAAGCGGTGACCTGCCCTTACATTGTGCTGAAACTGGAGTATCTGGACAAATCGGTGGTATTTGAATAAGAAAGGAAAGAAGATAAGATATGGAACTGGAGCGGTCATTTATCAATCTGAACAGGCAGAAGGGAACGGCACTCAGCCAGATTACGCTGGAAGAAGACTTGAATGTGCCGGATCAGAAACCGGATATTTTTAAAATCATTCACGGACAGGGAGAATTCCGCCCGGATGAAATCAAGGGAGAGACCGGAAAAATAAAAGTGCGCGGTATTTTTATGTACCGGATTTTCTATATTGGCGAAGGGCGGGACCGGATGCCCGATGTTCTGGAGGGAAGCATTCCGGTGGATGAGACCATTTTTCTGAACGAGCTGGAAGAAGGGGACGTGCTTGATTTTCATTGGAAGCAGGAAGATCTGCATGTATCGGAAATCCATTCCAGAAAAGCCAATATCAAAGCAATTTTGTCCATGACGGCGGAGGCATACCGTGAGCAGCCGGTTCCTCTGGTGGCAGAACCGACAGATTCTGGGGAGCTGCTCATGCGGACCAGTCCGGTGCAGCTGCAGCAGGAAGTCATACATAAAAAGGATACCATCCGGGTGAGGGAGGATATCAATCTGCCGCCCGGCAAGCCGAACATCCGAAGAATTCTCTGGAAGGAAATCAGACTGCAGGGAGCGGAGATCCGGCAGGAAGATGGAAAGATTCAGGTAAAAGGGGAACTGAATGTGTTCTTTCTATATGAAGGTGAAGAGGAGGAAGGGCGTCTTCAGTGGATAGAGCAGAGCATTCCCTTGCGAAATGATGTGGAATGTGAGGCCAGCAGGGCAGGCATGTCCGGCATGACGGAGGTGACGCTGCTCAGAGGTGAGGCGGAGCTGCAGGCAGATTATGACGGCGAACCAAGAACCGTGAGGATTGATGCAGTGCTGGAGCTGCTTATGCGGTATTTTGAGGACAGCGCCTGTGAAGTACTGCAGGATGCTTACAGTCTGGCAAAAGAAATTACACCGATCCGGAAGGAATACCAGTGGGATCATGTACTGCAGGTGTCCGATTCCAGAGCACGGGTATCCGCCCGCCCCGCATTGGGAGAGGCAGAACCTGATATGATGCAGATTCTCTGCGTGGGAGGCCAGGTACACAGTGACTATACGGAAACGTCTGCTCAGGGATTAAAGGTACAGGGAAATGTGGAACTGTGGGTGCTTTATGCTACGGAAGATGATGCTCAGCCCTTTGCCTGCAGTACCTGGTCGATTCCGTTTGAGCATGTGGCGGAACTGCAGGAGACGGCAGAAAGTATCTGGCAGCTGCGTGTGAGCATGGATCAGCTGACAGTGAGCATGACGTCATCCAGAGAACTGGAAGCAAAAGCAACACTGCAGATGCAGGTGCTGCTCAGGAAGCAGGAGACACTGGAACTGGTGGAAGATCTGGAAGAAGCACCGCTTGATATGGAACGGATCCGGAACCTTCCGGGAATGGTGATTCATATGGTGCAGCCGGGAGAGACCATGTGGGAGATTTCCAAAACGCATTCCACCACCTGTCAGGCGGTCATGGAGTTAAACGGACTGAAGGAAGAAAATGTCAAACCGGGCGTCCGGCTTCTGCTGGTGAAGGAGATGGCGGAAAAAACGATTGTATCTGCCTCCAAAATAGATTAGAATAATATAATAAAGAGTCAATTCAGAGCCGCATTCGCAAAATCGCCTCTTCGAGGCTTTCCTTTTGCTCATGCATGGCATCTCGCCATATACATGCTCCGAAATATGTTCTCTCATGCAAGCATGAATCACATATTTACGGGCATGTGCATGGCTCTGAATTGATAATCATGTACGTGGAGGTTGATCGTATGGGGACAAATTACAGAGCAGAACTGGTAGGCGTGTTTGGAGATCCGGTAGAGGATAATCCCACAGGTGTCATGGAAGAAGCAGCATTTGCTGCCTGCGGTCTGAACTATCGTTACCTGACCATGAAAGTAACGGAAGAAGATCTGGATGCGGCTATGAAGTCGATTCGTGCACTTCACATGAAAGGTATGAATCTTACCATGCCGCATAAGATTACGGCAATTCCGTATCTGGATGAGTTGTCAGAAGCTGCAGGAATCATTGGCGCAGTGAATACGATTATTGTAAAAGAAGACGGAAAACTGCTGGGCGAGAATACGGATGGAAAAGGTTTCGTACAGGCGCTGAAGAACCGTGGCATTACGCCGGAGCAGAAAAAGATTGTAATTCTGGGAGCCGGAGGTGCAGCCAAAGCCATTGCGGTAGAGTGTGCGCTTGCTGGAGCCGCGGAAGTAACCATCTATAACAGGACTGAAGCAAAGGCAGAGGCGCTGGCAGAGGTAATTCGAAAGAACACAAAAGCAGAAGCCAAAGGAAAAGTATGGAGTGCAGGGCTTGTCATTCCGGAAGGAACGGATATCCTCATCAATGCAACTTCCATCGGATTTTCACCGGATATTACCGCAAAACCGGATATTGACTATACGACTGTGACGGCACAGATGGTAGTCTGCGACGTGGTATTCCATCCGGCAGAAACGGAATTTTTAAAGGCGTGTGGAGTAGCAGGGGCCACGACCGTAAATGGACTTGGCATGCTGGCATGTCAGGGTGCACTGAATTTCACTCTGTGGATCGGAGTGGAAGCGCCGCTTGAAGTAATGGAGGAGACCCTCCGCAAAGAATTAGAAAAGCAATAAACAAGGAGACGAATATGAAGGACAGAATACAGCTGAAGGCGCTGGCAAAGATCAATCTGGGGCTGGATGTACTGCGAAGAAGAGAGGATGGCTATCACGAGGTAAAGATGATTATGCAGACCATCGGACTGCATGATGATTTGGAGATCCGCAGAACGAAGACGTCGGGGATTCAGGTGAAGACCAACCTTTACTATCTTCCGACCAATGAAAATAATCTGGTTTACAAGGCAGCAAAGCTTCTGATGGATGAGTTTGACATCAGGGATGGCGTGTCGATCCAGCTGAAAAAACGGATTCCCGTGGCAGCAGGCATGGCAGGCGGAAGTTCTGACGGAGCAGCTGTTCTCTGGGGCATCAACCAGATGTATGGGCTGGGACTTTCCAGGCAGGATCTGATGGATCGTGGCGTAAAGCTGGGAGCAGATGTTCCTTATTGTATTCAGAGAGGAACCGCGCTGGCGGAAGGAATCGGAGAAAAATTAAGCGTGCTTCCGTCTATGCCCAAATGTACGATTCTGATTGCAAAGCCGGGCATCAGCGTGTCCACCAAATTTGTCTATGAAAATCTGCATGCCAATGACCTGAAACCGGAACAGCATCCGGATGTGGACAGCATGATTGAGGCTATGAGGCAGAAGGATCTGAAACTTCTGTGCGGGCGTATGGGAAATGTACTGGAGACGGTGACGATTCCCAACTATCCGGTCATCAGCCGGATCAAGGAGCGCATGATGGAGCATGGAGCAGTCGGTTCCATGATGAGCGGAAGCGGTCCGACTGTATTTGGCATCTTTGACAGTCCGGCGAAAGCCAGACAGGCGCAGAAAGATCTGAAAGCCAGCGGACTGGCAAAGCAGCTGTATATCACAACACCGTATAATGTAAAGCGTTAGGGGATGGGCCTTCTGGCCCATCTTTTTGTATAAGAAGAAACACTCCTGACCATAATCAAAAGGAAAGGAGTATAAGCATGATGAGAAAAATTCTTGCGGTACTGGTGCTTCTGCTGGCGCTTGGCATCGGCGGTATGCAATGCCTGGAGTGTGCAGGCGCCTCTCTTCCGACGGAAAAAGAACTGTCCTGGTGGACAGTGTTTTATGAGCGGCCCAATCCGGAACGGCTTCCGGTAAAGGTGCATTTCCGCCTGGTGAAAGGACTTGAATACTCTCTGGAAAGACGATAGAATAGATAAAACAACGAACAGATGGGGGAAGATTTATTTGACAAAAGAAGTAACAGTAACCATCTCCGGTCTGCAGCTGGCAGAAGGAGATCAGGATACCATTGAGATGATACATCTGGGAGAATATCATGAAAAAGACGGCGTTCATTACCTGTTCTTTGACGAGATGCTGGAAGGGCATGACAAGCCGGTCAGAAATATGCTGAAGCTGAATGAACGGAGCCTTTCGGTCAGAAAAAGGGGACCGGTGACGGCAGAAATGATATTTGAAGAAGGAGCGACCAGCGAGACAGCCTACAATGTACCGTTTGGTTCCTTTATGGTGGCAACCCGCACGACAGGAGTCCGTCTTGGCGTGGAAGAAGAAAAGATCGAAATGACGGCGTCCTATGAACTCTGTATCAATGGCGAGCACTGCTCAGACTGTGATATCCGGGTGAAAGTAGAGCCGAGAACGGCATTTCGTCTGCAGAAGGAAGATCAGAAAGGAAAGGGAACCGATGATAAAGAAAGATAAGAAAAAATCAGGAAAGAAACCGTTCCGGAAAAATGTTCCGGTGAAAGCACCGAAAGCGCCGAAGGGACCGTGGATGCCGGAAGAGTGGCTGTATCTGGCGGAAGGTGAGATTACGCCGGATCAGATTTATGCGCTCTTTGCGGAAGAGAAGAGCTGGAAAGCAGAATACTGGGAAGAAGCAGGTGTACTGGAGATTGAACTTCCAGAGGCCGGTTCCGTGGATCTGGAGAACCTTGACGGGGAATCCGAGGATGAGGTGATGGAAGCGTATCTGAAAGAACATGGTCTTCATACGGTTTATGCGGTGACCATTCGTCCGGATGATTTTGAGCAGGCGAAGAAAGTGATGGAATACATAAGCGGCCGTCTGGGCGGTTATTTCTGTGGAGATACCGACGATTTCCAACCGGAAATCCGTGCAGAACAGTAAATGTTCAAAAAAGAATTGACATATATAGATCTTCGATATACTATATAGTTAATCTATATATAGATAAACTATATAATGACAGGAGGATCACGTTATGGCAATTGACAGAAGCCTGGTGTCCGGCAGCATGGGAATGTTGATTTTAAGGCTGCTCTCCGAAAAGGACATGTACGGGTATGAAATGATTGATACGCTGAAAAAGCGTTCGGAAAACGTATTTGAACTGAAGGCGGGAACTCTGTATCCGCTGCTCCATGGTCTGGAGGAAAAACAGTTTCTCAATTCCTATGAGCAGGAAGTGCTGGGAAAAGTCCGGAAATATTATCAGATTACGCCGGAAGGCAGAAAATACCTGGAACAGAAAAAAGAGGAGTGGAAGGAATACTCGAAAGCAGTCGGCAATGTTCTGGCCATGGAGGTGTGAGCATGAAAATGGATGAATACCTCAGAACAGTGACAGAGCAGGTGCGCTGCAGCAAAATGCATGATTCCATCTCAGAAGAATTAAAAGATCATATCCTTGATCAGGCGGAAGCCTTTGAAGAAGAAGGAACAGACCATGAGCAGGCTCTGGAACTTGCGGTAAAAGAGATGGGCGACCCGGTAGAGACCGGCGTAGCGCTGGACCGGATTCACCGTCCGCGGCTGTCGGTGGAAATGCTGGTGTTAGTGAGCCTTATCAGCGTGTTGAGTCTTGCTTTTTATGGAATGATGCTGGTGATGTCAAAACAGAATCCCATTACCGGGTCAGGTTACTGGGTACATCAGCAGGTGAAATATACCGTGATCGGTTTTGTGCTGATGCTTTTGGTTTATCGGCTGGACTACAGTGTGCTTGGAAAATGGGGCAGACAGATTGCGGCTGGAATTCTGGCGTTTATAGTACTTTCTTTGTTTGCCGGAGTGCAGGTATATGGACGAATCTATGGCCTGCGGATTGGCCCGGTAATGCTTCCCACCTCCGGAATGATCTGGTTGTATGTTCCGGCTTACGCATCGGTACTGTATACATATCGCGGAAGAAGTGGGAGAGGTCTCGCCGGATTGGCGCTCTGGACATTACTGCCTGCATTTCTGGTGCTTCGGCTGCCGGGGCTGAATCAGGCGGTTCTGCTTCTTATGGCACTGTTGCTGCTGTTTTCCGTAGCAGTGCACAAAGGCTGGTATCAGGTGAGTAAACGGAAACTGCTTGCGGCGGTATGGGGGATTTTCTTTCTGGTACCAATAGCAGCAATAGGAAGCGGGATGCTGGCAGAGTATCAGATAGAACGGCTGAAAGCCTGGTTTGGACAGGGTCAGCAGAATTATGCGGTCCAGATGGCGCAGGAGTGTCTGCATGCAAGCCGGATACTCGGATCGTCTGGAAATATGGTCTGGCAGAAACTGCCCGGATGGAGCAGTGAATATATTCTGGTCAGTCTTGCATCCGTGTACGGTCTGCTGGCAGTAGCAGTGGCGGTAGCTTTACTGCTGATCCTGTGTGTGAAGATGTTCCACATTTCTTCCCATCAGAAAAATCAACTGGGAATGATGGTTGGTTATGGCTGCGGGATGGTACTGTTACTCCAGTCCGTGACGGTGATTGCCATGAATCTGGGACTGCTTCCGGTAACATCCCTGACCGTTCCGTTCTTTTCCGCAGGCGGAAGCAATGTGATCAGTTCCTATATTCTGACAGGACTGGTGCTCAGTATTTACCGATATAAAGAAATCTTACCGGGAAATCCGGTAAAAAGAATACATCCGGTCTCTGCGGAATAGGTGCAGAGTGCCGCAGAAGACGGAGGACGAGAAGTATGACAGTGGAAGAATTAAAGGCGGAAGGCGCCATTTACTTTGAAAAAGTGACGGATGGTATGCAGCAGTACCAGAATCAGATTGTCCGGATGAATGAATTTCAGGCAGTGGACAAATTTACAGAAATGTGGGAAATGTGTGGCTGCAAAAACATGTATGTGGATTTCTACTATTTTTCACTGCCGGAGGAAGCGCGTCAGAAGATTGACAGCGTGCTGACGTATCAGGAGCTGGAATATATTCATCAGATGGAGCATGAAGAAGGACAGGTACTGTTTCCTGTCAATGAGATTCTTCTCTCGATCTGTGCAAAGCTGAATGCGGCGGAGATGCTGTTCTGTACCGTCTATATGACCGGAGACTACCCGAGTACCTGGTGGGGAAATTATGGCGGAGAGTATATCGTATTTACGGAAAAAGAAGCATAAGAAAAATCAAGCCCCGGAAAACTTGCGATCAAGTCTTCCGGGGCTTTTTTCTATCTTACATTACGGATTTTCCTGTGCGAAATAATCTCTGGTCAGTTTGATTACTGTTCCGGATAGCAGGAACAGGGCGATCAGGTTGGGGATAGCCATGAGTCCGTTGAAGGTCTCGGCGATATTCCACATAAGTCCCAGATCAGCCGTTGCACCGAGGATGGCAACCAGAGAGTAGACAACCATGAACGGTTTGGTAACCTTGCTGGAGAACAGAAATTCAATACAGCGGGCGCCGTAAAGCCCCCATCCCAGGATTGTGGAGAATGCAAAACAGCACATGGCAATTGCAGTGAAGATGGATACCCAGTTTCCGTAGGTGGAGGTAAATCCCTGGATTGTCAGTTCTGCTCCGGCAGCCTGTCCATAGGCAACAGGTACCTGGCTGCAGAGAATTACCAGTGCGGTCAGTGTGCAGATCAGGATGGTGTCTGTGAATACTTCAAAGATACCGAACATACCCTGTTTTACAGGTTTTCTGGTATCTGCGCAGGCATGAGCGATGGAACCGGTACCAAGACCTGCCTCGTTGGAGAAGATTCCTCTGGAGACACCTTTTTTCATGCTGAGGAACAGGCTTCCTACAACACCACCGGTGACTGCGGAAGGATTGAAAGCTCCTTCAATAATCGAAGCAAATACACCCGGAACTACATTAATATTGAGAAGAACCACACCAAGAGCAAGGATAATATAAAGCAGGGCCATGAACGGTACCAGTTTTTCCGTTACCTGACCGATTCGTTTGATACCGCCAAGCAGAATCATGGCAATCAGGATGGTGATCACAATGCCGATGACCAGATTAGATGCAGGGATCTGGCTGTCGTTTAGCAGCCCATAACTGGTTAGGGCGGAATTGATGGCGGTGGTAATAGTATTGACCTGGGTTGCATTACCGGTACCGAACACTGTCAGCACACCAAATGCGGAAAAGAGATATGCCAGCCAATGCCAGTGCTTTGGAAGTCCGTTCTTTATATAATACATGGGACCGCCAACCAGTTCTCCGTCTGCGTTGGTCTCGCGGAAATGAACTGCCAGGGTAACTTCAGAAAATTTGGTACACATGCCGAGCAGGGCGGAAACCCACATCCAGAAGACCGCTCCCGGGCCGCCGATGGCAAGCGCGCCGGCAACTCCGGCAATATTTCCGGTGCCGACGGTGGCGGCCAGTGCGGTACAGACCGCCTGGAATGGAGTAATGGCGCCGTCCGACGCGTCTTTTTTGCGGAACATCCGTCCGATGGTGGTTCGAATGGCATAAGGAAATTTCCGAATCTGGAGAAATCCGGTTCGAATACTTAAATACAGACCTACACCGATGATGCAGACCATGGCCGGAACACCCCAGATGAAGTTGTTGACGGCTGTATTTATGGTTTCAATGGCGTTAAGCATAAAAACAGTCCTTTCTTTCGTAAATATTCACAATCATAGCACAGAATATAAGAAAGAGAAAGTGTAGATTGACGAAAGTAAAAAAAACGTAAAATTTTTGGCGTTATACAATACAGAAAAAAGACCGAAAGCAAGTCACTTTCGATCCTGACAGTAGCGAGAGGGGGATTCGAACCCTCGACACCACGGGTATGAACCGTGTGCTCTAGCCAACTGAGCTATCTCGCCATATTCTTTTGTAATATGGGACCTATAGGGCTCGAACCTATGACCCTCTGCTTGTAAGGCAGATGCTCTCCCAGCTGAGCTAAGACCCCATGCAAGCAATCTTAATGTGTCTCAATTAAGACTGCTCATACATTATATAATTATTTTCATGAAAATGTCAATACTTTTTTTGAAGATACTTTTTTC
>CAVCTH010000037.1:0-14605 GCA_963604695.1 Clostridiales bacterium
ATGGCTATTCCGGTTTTCTGTATCTTGATAAGAATAATATGCCTATGGTAGCACTCCATTGGGAAAAGTATTTCCAGCACATCCTTGAGAAGTACAATGGAATTTACAAGGTACAGATGCCGAAGGTGACACCTCATGTATGCAGACATACCTTTTGTTCAAAGATGGCAAAGAGCGGTATGAATCCCAAAAGCTTGCAGTATATCATGGGACACGCTGATATCAGCGTGACACTAAGCACATATACGCATGTAAAATTTGAAGATGCAGAGGCGGAGATGAAGAGAGTTGCTGCAATTTAAATGTAGTAAATGAGGTAAATGTGTAGGGGTACGTTTTGGTATTTGTACCCCCATTTGTACCCCTGTTTTTTCAAAAATATGAGATTTTATGAGAAAATATGAGAGGATGCGTGATTTTGAAAAAGTCTCGCAAACCCAGTAAAATCAATACTTGCGAAGATATGAGAGGATATGAGAAGTTATGATAAAAATATTATTCATCTGCCACGGCAACATCTGCCGCAGCACCATGGCCCAGTATGTCATGCAGTATTTAGTGGACAAGCGCGGTTTAAGCGACTGCTTTTACATCGACTCCGCTGCCACCAGCACGGAGGAGATCGGCAACCGGCCACACCGGGGCACCCGGGCAAAATTATATGAAGTTGGCATTCCCTGCGGGGATCATCGGGCGGTACAGATGAAGCGTTCCGATTATGAGAAATATGATTACCTGGTCGGCATGGATACCTGGAATATCCGCAATATGAACCGCATTGCGGGAGGTGATCCGGAGCATAAGATTTACAAGCTTCTGGAGTTTACGAACCGGGGCGGGGACATTGCAGACCCGTGGTATACGGGCAATTTTGATGAGACATACACGGATGTGATGGAGGGCTGTCAGGCACTTCTGGAGCACATTCTGAAGGAGGACATGGCGTGAAGCTGATACATTGTGCGGATCTGCATCTGGATTCCAGAATGGAATCCGGACTGCCGCCGGAGAAAGCGCGGGAGCGACGGATGGAGCTTTTGCATACATTTACGAAAATGGTGGACACAGCGGCAGAAGATGGCGTGGAAGCGATTTTGCTTTGTGGAGATTTATTTGACGCAGGGAAGGTGTCCGTGCGGGCACGGAACTGTGTGCTGAATGCGGTGCGAAAATATCCGCAGATTTATTTTTATTATCTGAAAGGAAATCATGACCGGGAGGATCTGCTCACGGGTGAGAAGGAGCTGCCGGAAAATCTGCGTACATTTGGAGACAGTTGGAAGACGTATGAGCAGGACGGCATCTGCATTACCGGAGCGGAGCTTTCGGAGGAAAATGTGGGACAGCTTCCGCAGGCGCTGGAACTGGATGCTGAGAAGGTAAATCTTGTGCTGCTCCATGGAATGGCCAGTGAATACGGCGGAGGCGCAGATGGCATTGCTCTGCGTGAGTTCCGGGATAAGGGAATTGACTATCTGGCGCTTGGACACATTCATTCCTACCAGCAGGAGCGGCTGGATGACAGAGGAGTCTGGTGTTACAGCGGCTGTCTGGAAGGACGTGGCTTTGACGAATGCGGTCCCAAGGGATATGTGAAGCTGGAGATTTTGGATGGTCATGTGACATCTGAATTTGTGCCCTGTGCAAGCCGGACACTCCACGAAGTGGAAGCGGATCTTACGGACTGCCATACGGAGCAGGAAATGTTTGCGGCTGTGCAGCAGAATCTTGTGGATATTCCGGCAAAAGATCTGGTGAAGCTGGTATTGACCGGAGAATTGTTGCCGGAGGAGACGCCGGATACGGACTGGATGGAGACGAAATTAAGAGAAAACTACTATTTCCTGAAAGTGAAGGATCAGACGAGACTGTTGATCCGGCCGGAGGATTATCAGTATGATGTGTCTCTGAAGGGTGAATTTGTGCGTCAGGTCATGGCGTCTGAACTGCCGGAAGAGGAAAAAGAAGAGATATTGCGGCTGGGACTCCGCGCGTTGAATGGGGAGGAATAGCATGCAGATTAAGAACATACATATTTCAAATTTTGGAAAGCTGCATGAGATGCAGATGGATTTTTCAGAAGGTCTCAATGTGATTACCGGGGAAAATGGCTGGGGAAAATCCACGCTGGCTGCATTTCTGAAAGCCATGCTTTATGGAATGGATGCGACCACCAAGCGTTCCCTTATGGAAAATGAGCGGAAGAGATATAGGCCGTGGCAGGGCGGTGCTTATGGCGGCAGCATGGAATTTGAGGCAAATGGAAAATCCTATCGGCTGGAGCGCTTTTTTGGAACCAAAGAACGGGAGGACAAATTTGCTCTTTACGATCTTGCCACGGGACTTCCGAGCACTGATTATTCGGAGCGCTTGGGAGAAGAGTTATTTCATATTGACCGGGCGGCCTGGGAGCGTACCTGTTATCTGGGACAGCTGAATCTGGGCGTGACGGTCAATGATAGCCTCAATGCACGGTTGACCCATGTGGAGGAAGAGTCCGGCGACATGCAGAACTATGAACAGGCGGTGCGTCTGCTGGAAGACCGGATGAAATATTTCCGGAAGACCGGTAACCGGGGACAGATTGCAAAGCTGCGGGATGATCAGAGGGCAGTGCGGGAAGATCAGATGATGCTCATGAACCGCATGAAAGATCTGGAAAATGAGCGAACAGCGCTTGCTGAGCAGAGACGCCAGGAACAGTCTGCTCATGAGAAGACGGAGCAGCTGGAGGAAACCGGACGAAAACTGCAGGAGCGGAGTGTTCAGAAAAATGAGCAGGAACAGTATCTGCAGTTGAAGCAGAGAGCAGATGCGGCAGAAGCACTGCTGCAGGAAGTAAATATGGCACTGGCGCAGTATGAGACGATTCCGGCGGATGAGAAGCTTCTGGATCTTCTGAGAAGCCAGATTTACGAGCTGCGGACGACCATGGAAAAGCGGGAAGCTGCTGCACAGCAGAAAAAGCGCAGTGAGGAGTCAGTCCGCTCCCAGCAGGAGGTGCTGGAGGAGTGCCAGGAACTGGTAGCAGGAAGAAAACAGGGACTGGCCGGAGCATTTGGTACGGCGGCGGCCGGAGCACTTTTTGTATTTTTGTCAAAGACGGTAGCCAATGCGGAAGTATTTTCCAGTGAGAAAGCATCCATGCTGGCCGGAGCGGCAACGCTGGTATTTGGCGCGCTGCTGATCATTGGCTCCTTCTTAAAAGCGCTTCGGGAGACCGGAAAATGGGGCAAGCAGGGAAGAGAGCTTCATAAAGTAAAGGTAGCGCTGGAAAACTATGAAGAACAGGCGGAGCAGGATGCTGATGCTTATAAGGAACTGAATCAGACGGTGAAAGATCTCAGGCATCGTCTGGCGGGAACCTTCCAGACGTCGGAGGATGCGACGCCGGATGAACTGGAAACCTGCTGGCAGCAGGAGCGGAAGCGTTCGCAGGAATATCAACAGCTGAAAGCGGAGTGCGAGAGCCGGAGAAATACTTCCAGAGATGCGAAAGAAATCTGTCAGTCTTATTTGAATGATCATCCGAAAGCAGCGGAACCGCTGCCGGAAGTGGAGATCATTTCACAGGAGGAACTGGATAGACGGTTACAGCAGAGCCGGGAGACAGAAAAAGCGATTCGCCAGGAGAGCGGACGAATGGAGAGCCGGATTCGGATGCTGGAAGAAGAGACGGCGCGTCTGCCGGAACTGGAAGAGCAGGATGCAGCATTGACTGCACAGATCGAGGATGCAGTCCGAATCTGCGATCGTCTGGAACAGACGCTGGGATTTCTGGAGACAGCGAAGAATCAGCTGTTGTCGAGATATCTGGACCGCCTGAAAGAAGGCACGGAAGACTATCTGTCAGAACTGGTGCCGGAGTGGGAACCGGAGGTTTCCATGGACGTTAATCTGCAGATGAAAGTGCAGCAGGAGGGAAGCCTTCGGGATACGGAGTGCTTCAGCACCGGCTGGCAGGATCTGTTCCGGCTGGCAGAGCGGTTTGCGCTGGTGGATGCCATCTGTGAGGCAGATCAGCCGACAGTAGTGCTTGACGATCCTTTTGTAAATCTGGATCCAAAGAAATATAAGAATGCCAGAAAGATTCTGGAAAAACTGGGCGAAAAAAGACAGCTGATTTATTTCAGCTGCCGGGAATAATTGCATGGGTCTATATCAAAGTGACCAGAAAAAAAGTTCCTGCAAAATAAAGTAATGCAGGAACTTTATTGGATGCGATATGATATAGACCCATTTCGTGTTTGGAAGCATATTAAAATGATTTGTAACAGGAACTAAAGTGCTATTTTTTTGAAATAGACCCAAGTCGGCCGCCAGCCAAAGCGAAACAGCTCCTGCAACATGTTATTGTCCTCTCCATTTTCTTCTGTATTCCCGGGCGGTAATTCCTTCCGCTTTCTGGAACACTTTATTAAAGTAACTGTTATCTTCGATGCCGCAGTTTCTGGCAATGGTTTCGATCTGAAAGTCAGAAAAGCGGAGCATTTCTTTGGCTTTGGTAATGCGAAGGGAAGTCAGATAGTTTCCCATGGTAATGCCAAAGCTTTTTTTAAATTCTCGTGACATGTGGTATTTACTGATATAGAACCGGTTGGCAAGCTCGTCAAGCGAGAGCTTCTCCGTGTAATGGGCATCCAAATAGGACCGGATTTCCTGGAGCTTGGAGAGGGTGCTGTCGGTGTGTCCGGCGGTGTCTTTTTCTTTCTGCCAGAGAAGCAGCTCGGTGGACAGCCGGTGGAGCAGTTCATTTTCCAGCAGCTCACGGTTGCTGCTTCGGGTCTCCTCCAATGTCAGCAGCTGCTCCAGCAGAGACTGGAACGGTGCACTGTTTCCCGGATGGAAGACGGATGATTTCTGGTGTCCGGTGAAATACTGCCAGTAACCATCCATGGCAGTTCCGTTAAAATGCACCCAGAGAAGTTCCCAGGGATCATCCTGGCTGCTCTCGTGAAAATAGGGCTGGCGGCAGTCGAGAAAGACATGGTCGCTCGCATGCAGGGAAAAATGAGTATCCCGGATGCTGACGGTGCCGCTGCCTGCCAATACAATAAAGAAAAGATAGGATTCCAGATGGGAGCGGCGGCTGATGTGCCGGTCGCGGCTTTTTAAATGTCCGGCCTCCTGCACGTAGAGCAGGCTCTGGCGGGCAAAGGAACTGGGCGTATGGATGTAACGGCAGGTCTGGATGGGGGAGGAAATATTTGCCATGCTAAATCTCCTATAGAGCAATATTTTACTATTATTACGCAAATTTTTGCGTAGATTTCCTGATTTATCTATCTTATACTATAGGACGGCTTTTGTAAAGAAATACTATTTGTGATTATTCAGAGCCGTGCACATGCCCGTGAATATGCGATTCATGCTTGCATGAAAACGCATATTTCGGAGCATGTATAGGGCGAGAAGCCCTGCATGAGCAAAAGTAAAGCTTCGTAGAAGCGATTTTGCGAATGAGGCTCTGAATATTTGCTACAAACCTAACTATCAGGAGGAATATATGAGTAAAAAAGCATTAATCACAGGAATTACCGGACAGGACGGCTCTTATCTGGCAGAGTTTCTGCTGGACAAAGGATATGAGGTACACGGCATTGTGCGCCGTTCTTCCCTTGCAAATACCGGAAGAATTGACCATCTGCTGGAGAAAAATGCAGTGAAGCTGCATGACGGAGATCTTTCCGATTCATCCAGTATCATCCGTATCGTTGGCGAGGTACAGCCGGATGAGATCTACAACCTGGCAGCACAGAGCCATGTACAGGTAAGTTTTGACGCGCCGGAGTATTCCGGAGATGTGGATGCACTGGGCGTGCTTCGTATTCTGGAGGCAGTGAAGATCTGTGGCCTGACCAAGAAGACCAGAGTCTATCAGGCATCTACTTCCGAGCTTTTCGGAAAGGTAGAGGAAGTTCCGCAGCGTGAGACCACCCCGTTCCATCCGTACAGCCCGTATGCAGTGGCAAAACAGTATGGTTTCTGGATTGTAAAAGAGTACAGAGAAGCATACGGCATGTTCGCAGTAAACGGAATCCTTTTCAACCATGAGTCCGAGCGCCGCGGTGAGACCTTCGTTACCAGAAAGATCACATTGGCAGCAGGACGTATTGCTTGCGGTCTGCAGGATCATCTGGAACTGGGAAATATGGACTCTTTAAGAGACTGGGGATATGCAAAAGACTACGTAGAGTGTATGTGGATGATGCTGCAGCATGAGACTCCGGAAGATTTCGTTATCGCTACCGGTGAGCAGCATACGGTTCGTGATTTCACGGAGAAAGCATTCAAGGCAGTCGGCATTGACCTTCGCTGGGAAGGCACCGGCATCGACGAGAAGGGTTATGACAAAGCAACCGGCAAGATGCTGGTATGTGTCAACAAAGCATGGTTCCGTCCGACCGACGTAGACAATCTGTGGGGAGATCCGACCAAGGCGAAGACCGTACTTGGATGGAATCCGCAGAAGACCACTTATGAAGAACTTGTAAAGATCATGGCAGAACATGACCTTGCACGTGCAAAGAGAGAAGCAGCACTGAAAGGAGTAACAAACGCATGATGAACAAAGAAGGAAAAATTTATGTAGCAGGCCACAGAGGAATGGTTGGTTCTGCCATTGTACGTTCTCTGGAGAGAAACGGATATCATAACATTATCACCAGAACCCACAAGGAACTGGATCTGACCCGTCAGGATCAGGTGGAGAAATTCTTTGCAGAGGAGAAACCGGATTACGTATTTCTGGCAGCTGCAAAAGTAGGCGGTATCGTGGCTAACAGCGAGGCACTGGCTGATTTCATGTATGACAACATGATTCTGGAAATGAATGTGATCCACGAAGCATGGAAAAATAACTGTAAAAAGCTTCTGTTCCTTGGCTCCAGCTGCATTTATCCGCGTATGGCGCCGCAGCCCATGAAGGAGAACTGCCTTCTGACTTCCGAGCTGGAGAAGACCAATGAGGCTTATGCACTGGCAAAGATCAGCGGTCTGAAATACTGCGAGTTCCTGAACCGTCAGTACGGAACGGACTATATCAGCTGCATGCCGACCAACCTGTACGGACCGAATGACAACTATCATCCGACCCACAGCCATGTGCTTCCGGCTCTGATCCGCCGTTTCCACGAGGCAAAAGAACAGGGACTTACTGAGGTTACCTGCTGGGGTACCGGTTCACCGCTTCGTGAGTTCCTGTATGTGGACGATCTGGCAGATGGCTGTGTATTCCTTATGAATAACTACAGCGGTAATGAGACTGTCAACATGGGTACCGGCAAAGAGCTGACCATCAAAGAGCTGACCGAGCTGGTAGCAAAAGTGGTTGGCTACACCGGAGAGATCAAATGGGACCCGACCAAACCGGACGGAACACCGAGAAAACTTCTTGATGTATCCAAGCTGGAGGGTCTTGGCTTCCATTATAAGACGGAGCTGGAAGAGGGAATCCGTCTGACTTATGATGATTTCCTTCATAATCCCATGAGAGCAGAGCGATAGGAGACAGCCCATGAAACGATATGGAGTAATTATGGCCGGAGGCGGGGGAACCCGTTTCTGGCCCTTAAGCCGTCAGGCCATGCCGAAGCAGATGCTGAACTTAAGCGGCAAGGACCGGATGATCAACGAGACCATCGATCGTCTGCACGGCACCGTGGAAAAGGAAGATATTTTCATCGTCACCAATGCAAAACAGGCTGACAAAATGCTGGAGTGTGTGGATGGCAGAATTGCCAAAGACCACATTCTGGCGGAGCCGTCTGCAAGAAATACGGCAGCCTGCATTGGTTATGCAGCCATGGAGATCGTGAAAAAATACGGTGACGGTATCATGTGTATCTTCCCGTCCGATCATTTTATTAAAAATGAACCGGAGTTTACAAAAATTCTCAATCAGGCTGTTCAAGCAGCAGAGGAGCAGGACAAGCTGATCACTATCGGCATTGCACCTACCTTCCCGTCTACCGGATATGGCTATATCAAATTCGATAAAAATGAGAATGCCATTGCCCGCAAGGTGGAGGAGTTTAAGGAAAAACCGGATTACGACACGGCGAAAGCCTATGTGGAGAGCGGCAACTATGCATGGAACAGCGGCATGTTTGTATGGAAAGCATCCACTATTCTGGAGAAATTTGCAGAGCTGCTTCCGGAAATCTTTATCTGTCTGACTACCATTGGAAATGCCATGAATACACCGCAGGAAGAGCGTGTGATTCAGGAAGTGTATCCGGGCATTCCGAAGATTTCTATTGATTACGGTATTCTGGAGCGTTCCGACGACGTGCTGGTACTGTCCGGTGATTTCGGCTGGAACGACGTGGGCAGCTGGGATATGATGAAGGTTATTTACGATGAAGACGCCGAAGGAAATATTCTGGTGGGCGATCACGTAAATATTGATACGACCAACACCATTTCTTTCTCCAGTGGGAAGATGATTGCTACCATTGGAGTGGACAATCTGGTAGTGGTGGAGACCGACGACGCCATCCTGGTATGCGACAAGAACCGGGTACAGGATGTGAAAAAGGTAGTTGATACCCTGAATGAGCAGGGAAGAACCGATCTTTTATAAATATACGCAGGAGAGTAAAACCATGGATTATACAGCAAAATATGAGCAGTGGTGCACCGATCCGATCTTTGATGAGGAGACGAAAGCAGAGCTTCGTGCCATTGCAGGAGACGAGAAAGAGATCGAGGACCGTTTTTATAAGGATCTGTCCTTTGGAACCGGCGGACTCCGCGGTGTGATCGGAGCGGGAACCAACCGTATGAATATTTACACTGTGACAAAGGCAACCCAGGGTCTGGCAAATTATATTAAGAAACAGGGCGGCGAGAACAAAGGCGTGGCAATCGCATTTGATTCCCGTCATATGTCCATCGAGTTTTCAGAAAAAGCAGCGCTGTGCCTCAATGCCAATGGCATCAAAACCTATCGTTTTGAGACGCTGCGCCCGACACCGGAGCTTTCCTTTGCTTTAAGAGAGCTTGGCTGCATCGCAGGTATCGTGGTAACGGCCAGCCATAATCCGCCGGAATACAATGGTTACAAAGTATACTGGGAGGATGGCGCACAGATCACTGCTCCGAAGGATAAAGAAATTATCGCGGAAGTTAATGCAGTGACAGATTTTGCTTCCATTAAAATGATGGACCGTGCAGAGGCAGAAAAAGCAGGTCTGTTCCATGTGATCGGTCAGGAGATTGACGACCGCTATATGGAAGAGCTGAAGAAACTGGTATTGAGTCCGGAAGCCATCAAACGTATGGCAGACAGCCTGAAGATCGTTTACACGCCGCTTCACGGTACCGGTAATCTTCCAGTCCGCCGTGTGTTAAAAGAGCTTGGATTTACCCAGGTGCAGGTGGTACCGGAGCAGGAACTGCCGGACGGTGCATTTCCGACCGTTTCCTATCCGAACCCGGAAGATCCGAATGCATTTAAACTGGCTCTGGAGCTGGCAAAGAAGACGGATGCGGATCTGGTACTGGCTACGGACCCGGATGCAGACCGTCTCGGTGTGTATGCAAAAGATTCCAAAACCGGCGAGTACATGCCGTTTACCGGAAATATGTCAGGCCTGCTCATTGCGGAGTATGAGCTGAGCGTCCGCAAGGAACTGGGACGTCTGCCGAAAGACGGCGCACTGGTAACCACCATCGTTTCTTCCAATATGGCAGAAGCCATTGCAAAAGAGTACGGTGTGGATGTGATCGAAGTGCTGACCGGATTTAAATATATCGGTGAGCAGATCAAATTCTTTGAGCAGAATCATGAGCATACGTTCCTGTTCGGTTACGAGGAGAGCTACGGCTGTCTGGTAGGAACCCATGCAAGAGATAAAGACGCAGTGGTAGCTGTTATGGCCCTCTGCGAAGCAGCAGCTTACTATAAAGAAAAAGGCCTGACCCTCTGGGATCAGATGCTGAAGATCTATGAGAAATACGGCTGTTATAAAGAGACACTGGTATCCATCACCATGAAGGGTGTGGACGGCGCTGAGAAGATTCAGAAGATTCTTTCTGACATGCGTGCAAATCCGCCGAAAGAGATCGGAACCCACAAGGTGCTGGCAGTCCGCGACTATGACGCAGATACCCGCCTTGACATGGAGACCGGCAAGGTGACGGAGACAGGACTTCCGAAATCCAACGTGCTCTATTACGAGCTGGACCGCAATGCATGGTGCTGCGTGCGTCCGTCCGGAACAGAGCCGAAGGTAAAATTCTACATGGGCGTGAAGGAAGACACCATTGCTCATGCTGAGGAAGCACTGGAGAGCCTGAAGGCAGCTATGACGGAACTGGTGAAATAATCCGGCCGTCATTGTGGAGAATGTATTTTTATGAAATGTATTGTACTTGCAGGCGGGAGCGGGGACCGGTTATGGCCCCTCTCCCGCAAAAACTATCCGAAACAGTTTATCCATATTAAGGAGAACCGTTCTCTTTTCCAGGAAACCATCGCCCGGAACATCCCGTTCTGTGAAGAATTTTATATCATTACTTCTGACAGGTATGCCAATATTGTCGAAGGTCAGCTGCAGGTCTTTCAGGGACTTCGATATCGCTGCTTTTACGAGGAAGAGGGTAAGAAGACGGCTCCGGCCGTTGCCATTGCCTGCCTCTGTGACAACCGGTCCGAGGACTATCTGGTAGTTTCCACAGATCACGTGATTGAAGGCGGTGATTATAAGGGAGCCATTGCGGGAGCGAGAAGTTATATTCCTGAAGGAAAGATTGTGAGCATCGGTGTGCCTGCCGACCGGTTTGAGCCGGGATATGGCTATTTCCGGCAGATAGATGGCCGTACAGAATTCCATCACAGTGAAGTGTCGGAGGAGATTCCGGCAGGGGAGACCTGGGAATATGACACGGGAATCCTGCTCTTTAACGGCGGTGATTATCTCCACGAGCTGTCCCGGAAAAGTCCCATGCTCTATGCACAGATCCGGGAATGTGTGGATCAGCTGGATACTTACGGAAGAAATGTGCAGATTCCCAAAGCACTGGTGGAAGAGATTGAACCGGTGAGCATCGGCCGTGCTGTGACAAGTGTGTCGGAAAAGGTGCAGCTGCTCACAGGCGATTTTGCATGGCGGCGGATTATGACTCTGGAGTCCCTGGCGGATTATTATCACGGGGAGGATTCCGGTAAGGTTATCCAGAATGACTGTGAAAATGTTTCCGTGCTCAACGAAGCATCCCATCAGTTGGTGGTAGCCAACGGACTTTCTGATGTGATCGTTGTCAACACGGCAGATGCGGTCTATATTTCCCGTAAAAATGAGACCGACCAGATCAAAAATATTATCCGTGACCATTACGAACAGCAGCAGGCTTATTTTGATGAGGGCACGGTCTATTATACGGCGTGGGGCATTAAGGAGACGCTTCACTACGGCACCTCCTGTAAGGTGAAGAAAATCACCATTTTCCCGGGCAAGGAACTGTCCCGTCATGTACACAAATTAAGAACTGAGCACTGGACCGTGGTCAGTGGCACGGCATCCATTCTGCTGGGAGAGGAACTGAAGGAATACGGTCCCGGCGGAAATATTTTCGTTCCCATGGGAATGGCCCATCAGATTGCTAATCGTTCCACGGAGGATCTGGTCATTATCGAAGTCAGCGTGGGTGAGCTGGAGTACGGGCATGGCACGGACCTGACCAGGCTGAGCAGCCAGCCTATGGTGAAAACGGACTGTGATGAACTGGTCCGGCTGGAACCGGCGTTCAAGGATAACCTGTGGGGCGGCACCCGTCTGCGTGACGTTTACGGCAAAAAATGTAACTATGATGTGATCGCGGAGAGCTGGGAACTGTCCACTCACAAAGCAGGTCAGAGCATGGTTGCCACAGGAAAGAGCAAGGGGCTCATGCTGGGTGAATATATTGACCGGTTTGGCCGCGGCATCCTTGGCTGGAAATGCGAACCCTATGAGCGCTTTCCATTGTTGATCAAGTTTATCGATTCCCGCCAGAGCCTGTCCATTCAGGTTCATCCGGGGGATGATTACGCGCTTCAGAAAGAAGACGAATACGGTAAAAATGAACTCTGGTATGTGGTGGACTGCGAGCCGGATTCCTATCTCTACTGTGGATTTTCCAAAGAAACGGACGAGGCAGAGGTACGGCAGCGGATCGAGGACGGCACCCTGACAGAAATCCTCAATAAGATTCCGGTGCAGAAGGGCGAGAGCTACTTCATTGAGACCGGCACTGTCCACGCCATCGGACCGGGCGTACTCATCTGCGAAATTCAGCAGAGTTCTAATGTGACCTACCGTCTGTATGATTACAAACGCCGCGATAAATACGGTGAACTTCGGGAACTTCATGTGGACAAAGCCATGGATGTGGTGAATTTCCATAAGAAGGATATGGAAGCGACGAAGACCATGGAGTGTAAATATTTCTCCGTGGAACGGTATGATCTGGAAGAGGAGCATTCCTTTAATCTGGACGATTCCAGCTTCCGGGCCTTCGTGGTACTGGAAGGAACCGGTGCGATTCGGTGTGGAGAGGAAGCGATCCCCTACCGCCCCGCAGACTGCTTCTTCGTCCCGGCCGGGAAGAAAACGGTGGTATTTGAAGGCAGCGGTATCGTGCTGAAGGTACAGGTGTAGCATCTTTCTGAAGATTTCTGAAAGTAATTCGACTTATATTGACAGCGAATCCGCCCATTCCCTATAATGTGATCAAGGAGAAGTTTCGATTGAACAAGAGCTTCTCCTTTAGCAACGGGAAAGAGCAGGACAGGCAATCGTGGTATTTTCAAGCTTTACATTTTTATTCCGTTTTTTACCTTGTTTTTTGATTGTATATGCGGTATGTCCGGCAAAGTGGAAAAACCAGGCGTTATTTGTGGGCAGCCTCGTATTTTATGCATACGGAGTGAGGAAAACTCCGGTTTATTTACTTTTATTTCTGATCTCTTTGTTTCTCAACTGGCAGATGGGTGCATGGATTGCACAGGCAGCAGAAGAGAAACCTCGAAAGCAGCGGCTTTTTGCCGGTGTTCTTTTTAACTTGTGTTCCCTGATGGTATTTAAATACAGTGGATTCTTTACCGGGCGTGGGCTGATTCTACCGCTTGGAATCAGTTTTTATACCTTTCAGATGGTTGGATGGCTTGTGGATCTCTATCGAAAAGAAATCCGGGTATTTCCGGCGTTTATCTCGTTTGGCACCTGGGCGTCCATGTGGCCCCATATAAGTTCCGGCCCGATTTTACGCTGGAAAGATACGGAAGAAGATCTTAAAGAGCGACGGGTAACAGCGACCGATGTGGAGGAAGGCCTGCGGGAACTGACCATTGGGCTTGCCATGAAGGTGCTGTTAGCTAACCAGTTATCCGGTCTGTGGCAGAAGGTGGGAGCTATCGGTTATGAGAGCATCTCCACGCCCTTTGCATGGCTGGGACTCATTGCGTTTACGCTGCAGATTTATTTTGATTTCTATGGATATTCCCTGATGGCAGTAGGACTTGGAAGACTGCTTGGATTCCATCTGCCGGAAAACTTTCATTATCCGTATATGGCGTGCTCCATGACAGATTTCTGGCGCAGATGGCATATGACTCTTGGCAGCTGGTTCCGGGATTACGTTTACATTCCGTTGGGCGGAAGCCGGTGCTCTCGCTGGAAACTGCTAAGAAATCTTTTGGTTGTGTGGCTGCTCACGGGTATCTGGCACGGAGCAGGCTGGAATTTCCTTCTGTGGGGCGGCTGTCTGTTTGTGATGATCGCAGCAGAGAAATGCCTTTATTTAAAAATACTGAACCGGTATCCGTGGCTGGGACATCTTTATATGATGATCCTCATTCCCCTTTCCTGGTTGCCCTTTGCGGTGACAGGACTCCGGAATATTGTGGTGTATCTGGAACGGCTGTTCCCGTTCTTCAATGTGCCGGGGACTTACACCTGGTACGCCGGGGATTATCTGAAATACGGACAGATGTATGTGTGGCCGCTACTGGCGGGACTTCTTTTTATGACGCCGTGGCCGCGGAAAATCTATGAAAAATACAAAGGAAGCCTGATTTCCGCCGTGATACTGCTGGCGCTGTTCTGGTTCAGCATTTACTGCATCCATATGGGACAGGACGATCCGTTTTTGTATTTCTCATTCTAAGGAACCATTCAGAGGACAATGATGAAGAAACGAAACTGGTATACGATTCTTCTGCTACTCAGCCTTTTGCTGGCAGGAGGATGGGAAATTGATACAAAGGTACAGGCATGGCAGCGAGCCCGGCAGATGGCAGTGACATCGGATGGAGAAGATATGCAGCCATCAGAGGAAGCGGACAATACACAGCAGGAAGAAGTAGAGCAGAATCCGTCGGTGGAGGACGAGCAGACAGAGGCGGAGCCGCCGTTCCCGGAGATTGACGATTTCTTTGACGACGTTGATGATGTCTTATTTATCGGAGATTCCCGGACAGACGGCCTTTCAGAGTACGGCCATCTGGGCAATGCGGATGTATTTGCAGATTCCGGCTTAAGTTCCTACACGGCCATGATGAAGAGTCTGCAGATATCCGATGAGGATGAGAAGGAGTATACCCTGGAGGAACTGTTAAGTG
>CAVCTH010000038.1:0-14253 GCA_963604695.1 Clostridiales bacterium
ATTAAAGACCGTAATGCTGATGCCGATCTTCATCATCTCCATGTCCAGATCTTCTTGGATTCCTTTTGCAATATCAAAAGAATTTGCCTGCAGATTGAACATATCCTTGCCTTCTCTTACAATCCATTTCATCAGGAGCTGATCCAGCATGGAAGTTACACGTTCTTTCACATCATCAATGGTAAACTGCTGTTTCACACCTGCAATTTTCTCGATCAATGCCGCATGATCGCTGATCTTGCAGCAGAAGGTTCCGAATGCACGGATGGGCATACCGGCCGGAAGTCCCGGTGCCGGAATGTTGATGGGATTCTTGGTTCCCCATTTGACCGTCACTTCCTTGGTATTGATAAACAGTACTTCCGCACGGATTCCGCTGTTAAAACCAAATTTAAAGCCTTTCAGGCTGGACAGGAACGGAATGATCTCGGACTCAATGTCAAAACTTCCCTCATCCGTGAAAATACCTTCCACTTTTCCATTATAGAGAAAAATTGCATCCTGGCCCGGACGGATAATCAGGCGGCTGCCTTTCTTGATCTCCCGGTTACTCCATTTCCAGAACAGCACGTCATCTCTGAATTCTTCCCATTCTACTACATTGGCAAACTGATTTCCAAATAAACCCATTATACTTCTACCTCCGTCATCACATACGCAGCATCCGGCAGAATCACATCGGTTTCCTCATATTCTGCCTGGCAGACTGCTTTATTTTCTCTGTATACCGCACCATAATCCTCATCTGAGCCGCCGATGGCCATAAAGAAGATGCCAATGATCATCAGAGCCAGTAAGATAAGCAGTACAATCTTCGCCGGGCTCTTCGGATATTCGCCGTCGATACGGCCGCTCTGGCCATTAATCAGCACCGTATATTTTTTGTTTTTATAATAATATGCTGTCGCATAGACCGGAAGCAGCACATGTTTATAGGTTTCTTTCCGATAACGGTCGTCCATCCGCAGATTCCGCACATGGTCGAAACGGCTCAGGACATCCCGTTCTGCCTGCCGCTCCAGTTCCCGTCTCATTTCATTTCTTGCCGTCCGGTGTGCATCCTGCAGATCCACCGTATAGACTTCTGAGCTGTAGCCGGACAGATAATCCGGTGAATAGGCCGGAATATTCATTGTATCAAAAGGCTCGATTCCGGAGATCAGACAGTCAGAAAGGCGGTCGGATGCATGTACCAGTACATCATCAAAAAATTCTGACACATGTCCGGATGTGGGACGCCACCGGGTCTCTGTCCGCACATGGCGCTCTCCTTTGGAATCCTTATACTCTACCTGATGATCCGTACCACCTTCCGCATGATAATCTGCGCTGGCTTCCGCATCGAAGGTCCAGTAAGGGATATAGATTCCCTGCAGCTTGTCCTGCTGATACAGATGCTTCAGCTCTCCCGGAGCCAGCCATCTGCCCTTCATCCATTTCCGGAATAATTCTCCTACTTTTTTCTTGTCCACCCGGAAAGGCACCACGCCGTCCGGCACTACATTGGACAGCTGCTTTTCTGCCAGTACAAACGGTGTTCCGCAGTAGGGACAGTCTTTTGCCGTGCTGGTTGCTTCCACTTCCACAATCGCACCGCAGGACGGGCACTGCATGGTGGAAGATTTCTTTTCTTCCGCACGGATCGTTCTTTTTGCATAGTCCGTCAGTTTATGTTCCTGAACAGCCTGGCTGTTATTTTCGATTTTCTCTTCTGTGCCGCAGTTCGGACACTTTAATCCCTGGGTCTCTGCGTCAAATTCCATGACGCCGCCACAGTTTTTACAGTAGTATACTTCACTCATGGAGGTATGTTCTCCTTTGTCAAAAACTGCCGCAAAGAATCTGTGTTCTCTGCGGCAGTCCGATTTTTATAATCCCATTTTCGCTTTCAGTGCAGCAAGTTCATCGTCTACTGCAGAGCTGGAAGTATGATCGTCATATTTAGCCGCAAGATCATCAATACCGTCTTTCTCAGAAACAGAGTTCAGTTCTGACATGGCATTGGCCTGATCCAGCATACGGTCTGCTTTCTCTTCCATCTTTGCAAATGCAGATAAATTGTTCTGTGCGCCAGCTGCGGAGCTTCCGATCTTGTTCAGTCTCTCCTGGGTCTTGGCTACGGCCATCTTTGCCTTGATGGCATCTTTTCTGGCATTCAGATCGCTGATATCTTTTACCAGCTTATCATGCATGGCACGCATTTTCTCAGCGTTGTCATGAGCCAGGTCATAGGATTTCTGCAGTGCTTCCTGTTTGGAAACCAGCTGCTGTTTCTTCTCCAGGAACTGACGGGCATCGTTGTCGTTTCCTGCAGTGACTGCCTTTTCTGCATAACGCTGCATTTTCGCTACTTCTTCGTTGCACTCGTCAAGCTGGCGTTTGCATTTTGACTCTTCCGCCATAACTGCGGCCGTCTCTGCTTTTACCTTTCCCAGATCGCTTTCCAGATTACGCAGATACTGATCTACCATCTTCTCCGGATCCTCTGCTTTGTCGAGCAGCGCATTCAGGTTTGCAGACATAATATCCCCAAATCTTTTGATAATTCCTGCCATTCCCTTGTCCTCCTTTATGTGAGTGAATTTATTTCCACGGCAGTTCCGGATGCTCAATCTTTTTATCTCTGAGCATCAGATCCGCCAGGGCTTCCTTTGCCGGTTTGTCTTCAAACAATACCTTATTAACTTCCTGTACAATGGGCATATCTATTTCATACTTTTCTGCCAGCGTCTTTGCTGCTTTCGCGGAATTAACACCCTCTACTACCATCTTTACTTCATCCATGGCTTCCTGCATGGTCTTGCCCTGACCAATGAGAATGCCTGCCCGCCGGTTCCGGCTGTGCATGGATGCGCAGGTAACAATGAGATCACCGATGCCGGTCAGTCCGTTGAAGGTCTCGATATGACCGCCCATTGCCACTCCCAGACGGCTCATTTCTGCAATTCCTCTGGTAATGAGAGCTGCCTTTGTATTGTCCCCGCAACCAAGTCCGTCTGCCGCTCCTGCTGCCAGTGCAATGACATTTTTCAACGCGCCGCCCAGCTCAATTCCCAGCATATCCGGACTGGTATAGACACGGAACACCTTATTCATGAAAATATTCTGAATGTATTCCGCTGTTTCTTTCTTCTTCGCGCCTGCCACAACCGTGGTCGGAATGTCTCTTCCCACTTCCTCTGCGTGGCTCGGTCCCGACAGTACTGCCGCCTGACACTGGGGAATCTCCTGCTCAATGACGTCCGTCAGGATCATCAATGTGCCATCTTCAATTCCCTTGGACACATCTACAATAAGCTGTCCCTCTGCCACAAAAGGCGCCATTTTCTTCGCCATGCTGCGGATGGACGGGGATGCTGTTGCAAGCACCAGAATGTCCTTTCCCCGTACTGTCTCTTCCAGATCCGTGGTATAGATAATATCATCCGGAATCTTTACGCCCGGAAGTTTTGACTTATTTTCCCGTTCTTCTCTGAGCATGATGGACTCTTCTTCCCTGCGGGACCACAAAGTCACTTCATGTCCGTTTTTACTTAAGACTCGCGCCAGAGCTGTGCCCCAGCTTCCTGAGCCGATGACGCCTGCTTTTGCCATAGCTCAATCTCCTCTCCGTCAAAACCGTTATTTTTTCTGAAAAATCTTATTTTCCGTTCCGTTTAACAGCCGTTTGATGTTCGTTCTGTGACGGTAAATTGCCATCAGGGAAAGTGCGGTACACACCAGATAAAATTCCAGCAGATGTCCCTGACTCATTCCATAATACCCCCTCTGTCCCAGAACTGCAATATCAATCACCAGTTCAATCACAACCAGGATAGAACCCAGGGACACGTATTTTGTCACTCCCACTGCCAGAAGGAAGGTCACGGTCTGCAGCAGGGTCACAATCGGTCCCAGGGTCAGCACCAGACCTGCCGTACAGGCAATACCCTTGCCGCCGCGGAAGCCAAGCTGTACCGGAAAATTATGTCCGAGAATGGCTCCTGCCGCTGCATACATGCCAAGCAGCGGAAGCATGTCGCCATGCGTCCGTGCAAAAATTGCTTTCACCAGAACAACAGCCAGTACCGTCTTTGCCACATCTCCCAGGAGTACAATCACTCCTGCTTTCTTTCCGAGCACCCGGAGGGCATTGGTGGTTCCCGCATTGCCGCTTCCGTATTCCCGGATATCAATTCCGTTCATTCTTCCATAGATATACGCGGTCTGGAATATACCGAACAGGTATCCGATCGCCAGACATACGATGCGTTCCATATCAGTCTGATTCCTTTCTCTCGCGTATAATAAATTTCAAAGAAGTTCCTTTGAAGCCAAATGCCTCACGGATCTTATTTTCCAGATATCTCACATAGGAGAAATGCATCAGTTCCTTATCATTGACAAAGACTACGAAGGTCGGCGGTTTTACCGATACCTGGGTCACGTAGTAAATTTTCAGCCTCTTGCCTTTGTCTGAAGGCGGCTGCTGCATGGCAACGGCCTCGGTTACGATCTCATTGAGCACACCGGTCTGTACACGGAGCGTCTGGTTCTCAATGACCATATCGATGGTCTCAAACAGCTTCGGAAGACGCTGTCCGCTGACTGCGGAAATGAAAAGGATCTCCGCATAAGGCATGAAGGACAGAACCTCTCTTACCTTTCTGGTAAATTCATAGATGGTCTTGTCATTTTTCTCAATGGCATCCCATTTATTTACTGCAATGATGATACCCTTGCCTCTCTCATGGGCGATTCCGGCAATCTTCGCATCCTGTTCGGTAACACCTTCTTTGGCATCAATGACAACAACGACCACATCGGCGCGCTCTACAGCAGTGACCGTACGGATAATACTGTAACGCTCCAGCTCCTCTTTGATCTTGTTCTTTCTTCTTAAGCCTGCTGTATCAATAAAAATATATTCTTTTCCATTCCAGCGGATATCCGTATCGATGGCATCACGGGTGGTTCCCGCAATATCGGATACGATTACACGGTTCTCACCGGTCAGTTTATTGATGATGGAGGATTTTCCTACGTTTGGTTTTCCGACTACGGCTACCTTCGGACGGTCATCCTCTTCCTGATCTGCAGATTCCTCCGGGAAATGTTTGACTACCTCATCCAGCATATCGCCGATTCCGAGACGGGAAGAAGCGGATACCGGAACCGGATCACCGATTCCCAGATTATAAAATTCATACACGTCTGCCATGAATTTCTGGAAGCTGTCTACTTTGTTGACTACCAGAATCACCGGCTTATGGGAGCGGCGCAGCATATCTGCCACCTTAGAATCCGCATCCTGTAGCCCCTGACGGACATCTGTCAGGAAAATAATCACATCTGCCGTATCAATGGCAATCTGTGCCTGCTCACGCATCTGTGACAGAATAATATCGCTGCTGTCCGGCTCAATACCGCCGGTATCAATCAGTGTGAAGGAATGGTTCAGCCAGTTCACATCTGCGTAAATACGGTCGCGGGTAACACCCGGCGTATCTTTGATAATTGAAATATTTTCTCCTGCAAGGGCATTGAACAGTGTGGATTTTCCCACATTCGGACGCCCTACAATTGCAACTACAGGTCTGCTCATGTCTTACCTCTTTCTCCATTTGTTCTATTCATTTAAAATACAGTTTACAAAATCATTTCCGCTTGATTCTACTATGGATATTTTGATTTGTAAAGCAGTTTGTAACTGTTCCACCGTCATGTCATCCAGAAATACCGGCTCGTCGTTCTTGAGCATATTGGTCGTGAGCAGCAGCTCTTCTCCCAGATCTTTTCCTTTCAGCTGGTTCACCAGATCCTGTCCGGTGATCAGACCGGCCACCGTGATTTTTCCGCCAAAAAACTCATTTTTTACCGTGATCACCTGCACGTTCACATTTGGATATTTTTTCCGGATGGATGCCACATGTTCTCTGAGATAGGGCGCTGCCAGTTCTCCCGTGGCAATGGTAATCTTCCGTTCCCGGCCGTCTCCCGGAAGCCCGGCAAGCCGTGCATGGACTTCTTCTTTTAAAAGCCTTACCATGCCAACGCCATTTTCCAGCTGCAGATAGCCGTCATAAGTCGATTCATCCGGTATGGGGCGCTCTGCCAGAATGTACCACTCGTCTCCTGCATGAATAAAATGCGTGCCATATTTTTTTACCAGTTTTTCCTGCCATCCATGGATCAGATCCAGTACGTTGCAGGCATCTTCCTTCGTAAACGGCTCCAGCGGATACAGGCCGTCACGATAACGGGTCAGTCCTACCGGCACCACCGATACGCTCTGCAGCTCCGGCATGAGGGATACCAGATCCCGGATGGAACGATCCAGTTCCGCCCCGTCATTGACTCCGCGGCAGAGAACAATCTGCCCATTCATAATAATCCCTGCGTCCTTGAGCCTCCGGACCTTGTCCATAATATCTCCGGCAAACCGGTTGTGCAGCATTTTGCAGCGAAGCTCCGGGTTGGTTGCCTGGAAAGAAATATTAATGGGAGAAAGTTTATAATAAATAATCTTCTCCAGATCATGTTCACTCATATTTGTGAGAGTCAGGTAATTTCCCTGCAGAAATGACAGACGGGAATCATCATCCTTGAAATAAAGAGTCTCTCGCATTCCTTTCGGCAGCTGGTCAATAAAGCAGAACATGCATTTATTTCGACAGGAACGGTAATCATCCATCAATCCATTTTCAAATTCCATTCCCAGGTCGTCTTCGTATTCCTTCTCAATCTCCAGCTCCCATTCTTCGCCATTCGGCTTACGGATCACTACGAGGACTTCCTCCTCGTTCATCAGATACCGGTAGTCGAATACATCCTCCGGTTCCTGTCCGTTGACCGACACCAGGACATCGCCCGGTTCGATCTCCAGTTCCTCGGCAATACTGCCCGATGTCACTGCGCTTACAACATGTTCCATGTATCTATATTCACCTTATCTTTCATTCTAAGCCCGTAACTCATGTTCTCTACTATACAGGATTTACTCACAAATTGCAACTATATGGCTTGACTGTCCCTGTATGGAAATGATATAAATGATGTAAGGTTGTACATAAAAGACTGGAGGAAAATTATGTCCGAAAATTATTCCTATGAGAGCATTCTCCCCCTTGCCCCCCTGAAGGTGGTCGCACTGGAGGGATGCCGCAATATGGCCCGGGAGGTAGACAAATATCTGGTAGAATTCCGCGAGAGAGGAAATCAGGAATTCCAGAATACCCCTAATTTCCATGGTTATCATGAGGATTCTTATCTGTTAAAAAGTGCGTGCCCACGTTTCGGCACTGGAGAGGGGAAAGGGATTCTCTACGAATCTGTCCGGGGCGATGACCTCTTCATTCTGGCCGATGTGACCAACTATAGCCTGACCTACACGGTATGCGGCCGTGAAAACCATATGTCTCCTGACGACCATTATCAGGATATCAAACGCATCATTTCTGCTGCAAACGGAAAAGCCCGCCGTATCAATGTCGTGATGCCGTTCCTTTATGAAAGCCGGCAGCACAAGAGAACCCAGCGTGAGTCCCTGGACTGTGCGTTTGCACTGCAGGAGCTGATCGATATGGGCGTTTCCAATATCATCACCTTTGATGCCCATGACCCCAGGGTCTGCAACGCCATCCCGCTGTATGGATTTGACAGCTTCAATCCCCATTATCAGTATCTCAAAGCACTTACCGAAGCCGCCCCGGATCTGAAAATTGACAAAGAGCATCTAATGGTCATCAGCCCGGACGAAGGCGCCATGGGACGTGCCGTTTATTTTGCCGGTGTCCTCGGTGTCGATATGGGTATGTTCTACAAACGCCGTGATTACTCGACCATTGTCAATGGCAAGAATCCGATTGTGGCTCACGAATTTCTCGGCGATGACCTGCACGGCAAGGACGCCATCATCATCGACGATATGATCTCTTCCGGGGAAAGCATGCTGGACGTTGCCCGGCAGATTAAAAACCGTGGTGCAAAACGAGTCTTTGTCTGCGCTGCGTTTGGTCTTTTCACCGACGGACTGGCAAAATTCGATGAGTATTATGAGAAAGGCTATATCAGCCATGTCATCACTACCAATCTGATCTATCAGTCACCGGAGCTGCTCTCCCGTCCTTATTACACAGAGGCCAATATGACCAAATTCCTGGCAGCTATCATTGACTGCATCAACCACGATGTATCCACTGAGCATGTCAACGATCCCACCGCACGTATTCAAAAGGTGCTGGATCGCATGAAATAGGTATAAAAAGACAGGATCTCTTCGCCGCGAAGAATCCTGTCTCTTTTTTGCTTTTCTTTTATTTCCTTTTTGGAGTTACAAAGTCTTTCCTTTGAGAACCACCTGTACCGTACTTAAATCATCCTCTTTCAAAAGCACCAGATTGGCTGTCTTGCCCGGCGTAATGCTTCCGTACCGGTCATAGATTCCCACAGATTTTGCAGAATTGACTGCCGCACATTTGACTGCGCTTTCCAGCGGAATCTGCATCTTCTGCACTGCCACACGGACACAGTCCATCAGATTGGTGGCAGAACCTGCAATGGTACCGTCTGTCAGAGTTGCCAGATTTCCTTTTTTAATAACCTTCTGTCCACCCAGCGCATACTCACCGTCCGGCATTCCGGTTGCTTCCATGGAATCGCTGATCAGGATAATCCGGTCGTCCCCAAACATCTTAAAGGTCTGTCTTACCGTTACCGGATGAATGTGGATGCCGTCGCAGATCATCTCTGCTTCCACCTGCTCATTGTCTGCTGCCGCGCCGACCACACCAGGTGCCCGATGGGAAAGTCCGGACATAGCATTGTAGAGATGGGTCACATGGTGAACCCCATGTGCAAACGCCTCTGAAGCCTCCTCATAATCTGCCGTCGTATGGGCCACAGAAAGAACCACTTCATCCTTCAGCTCCTCAATGCACTCTTTTGCGCCTTCCACTTCCGGTGCAATGGCCAGAAGTTTTACCATATTGCCGGAAGCTTTGTTCAGTCTCCGGAACATCTCCGCATCCGGTTTGTGTACGAAATCCCCGTTCTGGGCACCTTTCTTCGCCATGGCAATGAAAGGTCCTTCCATATTGATACCGCAGAGAATCGCTCCTTTTTTATTCGGATAGGAAGCTGCCGCTTCACAGATCTTCTGAAGTGTATCCTCTCCCAGCGTCATGGTAGCCGGAACAATCGTGGTAATTCCCTGAGAAGCCTCATAGACCGCCATGGCCTCAATCGACTCCTGTGTTCCGTCGCAGAAATCACGTCCCACACATCCATGAAAATGAATATCCGTAAGGCCGGGGATCAGATAACAGCCCTTTGCATCAATCACCACATCATCGCCGCTCTTTTCAGAGATCTTTTCTCCGTCCGTATACACTTCCTTTGTCTCGAAGCGTCCGTCTTCCGTATATACCTTCGCGTTGATAATCTTCATCTTACTGCCTCCTGCTTACAGATCGCATTTGGACAGTGCAGCCTCATCAGCTACAATCGTTACATCCGGATGCATCTGAAGAATGGATGCCGGAACCTGCGGGGTAACCGGTCCGAAGAATGCGTTCTTTACGGTCTCTGCCTTATCCTCACCGCTGACAACCACCAGAATCTTCTTCGCCATCATGATGGTCTTGATCCCCATGGTATAAGCCTGCTTCGGAACCTCATCGATGGATGCGAAAAATCTCTTGTTTGCCTCGATGGTTCTCTCCTGCAGATCCACGCAGTGCGTCTCGGTCTCAAATGCCTCACCCGGCTCATTAAAACCAATATGTCCGTTGTGTCCAAGGCCGAGAAGCTGCAGATCCACACCTCCGGTAGAACGGATGACTTCTTCATATCTTGCGCACTCTTCCTCCGCATTTGGATTCATGCCGTTGGGCAGATGGGTTCTCTCCGGGTTAATATTGATATAATCAAACAGATTATGATTCATAAAATAAAAATAGCTCTGGTCGTTCTCTCTGGGCAGTCCCTTATACTCATCCAGATTCACCGTGGTCACATCACCGAAATCCAGATCTCCTTTTTCAAACCACTCGATCAGCTGTTTATAGGTTCCAATCGGAGTAGATCCGGTAGCCAGTCCCAGCACGCAGTCCGGTTTCATAATTACCTGTGCAGAAATAATGTTCGCTGCCTTACGGCTCATGTCATTGTAATCTTTTGCTTTAATAATTTTCATCATTCTTCACCCTCTTGTAGTTATTTTCCTTGTACTGCCTTTATTCTATGGTCTGGGCTTTGGTTTGTATAGACACTATCTTGTCACGACTATGGAAGATTTTCACTTCGCCTGGTTTTCCTCTTTTAATCCGAGAAATGCCGCCAGATTTCCTCTCTGTCCGTGACTGGCCCGATGAGAAAACATTTTTTCTGAGTTACAGCAGGTGCAGACATTGGTCATGGTAAGATGCTCCGGCAGAATTCCCGCTTCCAGAAGCACCAGTTCATTGGCCCTCCAGAGGTTCAGCTGATACTTTCCATTATTTTTCCCATATACAAGCTTCTCATCCATCTGATCTGCAAATTCATCCATAAATGCCTGTGCCACATCCCCGCTCACTTCATAGCAGTCCTGACAGATGGACGGGCCAATGGCCGCCTGTACGTCTTCCGGTCTGGTGTCAAAAGCTTCTTTCATACGTTCCAGGGTCACCTTTCCCATACGGTGAACGGTTCCCTTCCAGCCGGAGTGGGAAAGGCCGATGGCTTTATGGACCGGATCTACGAAATACAATGGCACACAATCCGCATAAATGGTGACAAGCATAAGACCCGGCGTGTTCGTAATCAGTCCATCCACATCCGTGTAATCTTTCTCCCGATCAAATCCTTTTCCCCGGTCTTCTTCCGTCACCAGGCGTACATTGGTCGTATGGGTCTGATCGGATAGCACCAGATCTTTCGTTGCAAAACCAATGGCCGTTCCCATTCTTCGGAAATTTTCCCGGACCTTCTCCGGATCATCTCCTCTGGTAAAGCTTAAATTCATGGAGCCTAAAAATCCCTCACTGACTCCTCCCATTCTTGTAGAAAAACCATGGCGCACCAGTCCCGTGTTCTCCAGATTCTCAAACACGAAATATGGTACGCCATTTTTCTCCACAAGCCGCATGTCTTCTGCTTCTGTCTTTCTCTTCCACATTGCTGCGTCTCCTGTCTTATGATCGATAATCAAATGCGTTCTCAATGTGCCGGATCTCCTGTCCCAGCACACAGATCACGTCAAAGCGGCAGGGCTGGTTCAGCTTCCGCTTCTCCCAGCAATAATACTCTGCCACTCTGGAAATCTTTTTCTGTTTCCGGTAATCCACAGCCTCCGCCGGATCACCAGCTTCACTGCTTCTGCGATATTTGACCTCCACAAAGACCAGATACCCGTCTTTTTCCGCAATCAGGTCAATCTCGCCCTGACGGCACCGGTAGTTTCTTTCCATAATCCGATATCCATGACTTTCCAGCCACTTTGCCGCCAATCCTTCATATTCACTGCCTGTCTGCCGTTTATTCATACACCGCTTATTCTCCACAGATATTGCGGATAAAGGTTCTCCGGTGAAGCGGGCAGGGACCGTATTCCCGAAGAGCTGCCATATGAGCTGCCGATCCATAGCCTTTGTTGGATGCAAAATGATATTCCGGATATTTTGCATCCAGTGCCTCCATCATCCGGTCTCTGGTCACCTTGGCAACCACGCTGGCCGCCGCAATGGACAGACTCTTTGCATCACCCTTGATAATGGGCACCTGCTTCTGAGGCAGTCCCGGAATGGTCACTGCATCGTTCAGAAGAATGTCCGGCTGGACGCTTAATTTTCCAACGGCCTGACGCATGGCTTCATAGGTTGCCTGTAAAATGTTGATATCATCAATGACTTCCTGGCTGACCACACCAATGCCCACGGCTACCGCTTTCTCCATGATTTCATCGTAGAGAAGTTCTCTCCTGCGGGCTGTCAGCTTCTTGGAATCATTCAGATACAGAATCTGACAGTCCTTTGGAAGAATGACTGCTCCTGCCACCACAGGGCCTGCCAGCGGGCCTCTGCCCACCTCATCAATGCCGCATAAGATTCCCTGGGGACCATATTCTCTTTCATATACCAGCATTCCCTGAATCCGCTCGATTTCCGCTTCCAGTTTCTGCTGTTTTTTCAATTCCCGTTCTTCTTTTTTCGTCATTACAGATGCCTCAAAATTCCGATCTTTGATAAAGGCCAGATCCGTACCCAGGCTCTTCCGATAATCTGGTCCCGCTTAATCTTTCCTACACTGGGATCGCGGCTGTCCGTACTGTCATTCCGGTTATCTCCCAGAACAAAGTACTCATCGTCACCAAGGGTAATGGGATCTGCTGCCAGCCCGGAATTCCGCATCACTTCCCTGCCGTAAGACTCCTGCAGAACCTCCCCGTCTATGTAAATGGTTCCATCCACAATCTGCACGGTCTCACCGGGAAGTCCGATAATTCGTTTGATAAAATATGTGTTATCTTCATACTGATAGGGAAATACAATAATATCGTATCGTTTCGGATCTGAAAAACGGTAAGTCAGCTTATCCACAATCAGATTATCTCCGTCGCTCAGCGTGCTTTCCATGGAGCTTCCGCTCACATAGGTCCGCTGTCCCACAAAATGAATGATCAGGAAGGTCACTCCCACAACTACTGCCACATAGAGCAGAAAGCTTAAGATTTCCCGTACCAGACCACGTCCTTTTTCCTCTGCGCCCATTCTTCTACCTCTTCCACTTATCAGTCTTTCTTTGTCTCCGGGAATTCAAGGGTAATTCTTCCCAGTCTTCCGCTGCGGAAATCATCCATCAGGAAAGATGCTGCCTTGGCAAGATCTGCTTCGCCGCCTTTGGACAGGCATCCTCTTGCCGCTGCAATGGCTGGAAGGATCTCTTCTTTTTTCATATCTTCCGCCACTGTAATCTTATATCGTTCCTCAAATGCCGCAGGAAAATGTGCCAGAAGAAATTCTCCCAGCTCCACTGCCAGTTCTTCCAGATTCAGGATCTCATCATTGACAGAACCCAGCATAGCCAGACGGAGTCCTACCTGCTGGTCGTCAAACTTCGGCCACAGAATTCCCGGCGTATCCAGAAGCTCCACCTGCTTATTCAGACGGATCCACTGGGCGCCCTTGGTCACACCCGGCTTGTTGCCGGTCTTGGCACAGGCACGTCCTGCAAAACTGTTAATAAATGTAGATTTTCCTACATTCGGGATTCCCACTACCATAGCACGGACCGGACGGTTCAGAATTCCTCTCTTGCGGTCTCTCTCCGTCTTCTCCTTACATGCATCCTGAATCACAGACTGCACTTCTTTCATACCATTCTTGCTTCTGGAATCCAGCTTCACTACGAAACAGCCTTTTTCCCGGAAATAAGCCGCCCAGGCGTCGTTGGCCCGCTCGCTTGCCAGATCTGCCTTGTTCAGAAGAATCAGTCTCGCCTTTCCTTTTCCAAGATCGTCAATATCCGGATTCCGGCTGGAAAGGGGGGCTCTTGCGTCCACAAGCTCGATGATCAGATCAATCAGCTTGATATTTTCCTGCATCATTCTCCGGGCTTTTGTCATATGTCCCGGATACCATTGAATATTCATCTATCTGCTCCTTTTCTATTTCCCTTTGGGAATCGGTCCGAAATTCTCCCACGGAAGGCTGACGAACCAGGCTTTTCCATAAATATCTTCTGTCTTTACATTGCCAATGTCTGCGTTACGGCTGTCCTCACTCTGGTCGCGGTTATCTCCCAGCACAAAATATTCGCCTTCTCCGATGGTAATTTCATCCTCCGCCACACCGGCGTAATCCATCTGCTCACTGCCAAGTCCTGTCTCATAAAGCTCGCCATTTACATAGACAAAGCCGTCCTTGATCTGCACTTTGTCTCCCGGAACGGCAATGACTCTTCTCATATAATAATGAGAATTGGTATTTCCATTGGGTTTGAACACAATCACATCACCCTGTTTCGGTGCCGACAAAAGATAGCTGAACCGGTTAACCAGTACCGTATCACCGCTGTGGATGGACGGCTCCATGGCCTGACCGACGCAGGTAAGTGCCGTCATAAAATAAAAGACCAGAATGCAGCCAATGGCAAACGCCAGGACGCACTCTCCTGCCCATAAAAGAATTTCCTGAATTGCAGAAGCCTGAATCCGCTTTCTTCTTCTGTAAAAACTGAGTCCTTTTCTCCTTCTCAAGCGCTCTGCCTCCTTAGGTAAAAAAAGGGACATAATAC
>CAVCTH010000039.1:0-1853 GCA_963604695.1 Clostridiales bacterium
CAGTCACTGACTTCGGAGGCGTCCATCTCACCAATATTCAGGGAAACGATGGGACACCGGACTGCTGCCGGATCAGAAAAATCACCGTAAATCTTCACGCCTGGAGTCTTCCGGACACCATCATAAAACAACTGCATGAGCTGATGTTCCCGCTCATAGATGGCGGGCAGGCCGATGTTCTGAATCTCCCGCACCGCTGCCAGCAGACCTGCGATGCCGTGTCCGTTTAACGTCCCCGATTCCAGATGTTCCGGATAGTCATCGGGCTGATTTTTCAGAAAACTGTGGACTCCGGTGCCGCCGCTTTTGAATGGGCGGATGTCCACACCTTCCCTCACATAGAGCCCTCCTGTTCCCTGGGGACCCATAAGACTCTTATGCCCGGTAAAGCAGAGCACGTCAATGTGCATCTTCTCTACATCAATGGGCAGCACCCCCGCCGTCTGGGATGCATCCACCACCAATAAAAGCCCATGCTCTTTTGCGATCTGTCCCATCCGGTAAAGATCCACCACATTTCCGGTCAGGTTGGACGCATGGGTGCAGACAATGGCTCTTGTCTCCGGGCGGACAGCCGCTTCGATTTCCTCATAGTCAACGGTTCCCTTCTCCCCGCTTTTCACAATCGTAAGGGAGATTCTATTTTGTTCCTGTTCCGCATACAACGGCCGCAGCACAGAATTGTGTTCCAGTTCTGTTGTAATTACATGATCTCCCGGTACAAAGAGTCCGTGAAGAGCGATATTCAGGCTTTCCGTGGAATTGGCGGTAAAGACAAGTCTTGATGGATCGGTTCCGCCCAAAAATGCGGTCAACATCCGCCTCGCTTCATAGATCACTCTCGACGCCTGAAGCGACGCGCTTCCCGATCCTCTGCCGGAATTTCCCAGATGCCGCATGGCGTCCGCCACCGCTTCAATGACCGCTTCCGGCTTGTGCAGGGTGGTCGCCGCATTGTCAAGATAAATCATCCACTTCCTCCAGTAATACCAGAATCGTTCCTCCGCAGACCATGCCCTCTTCCTCCGCATTGTCCGTAGTCATCCGAATGCGGATTTTTTCACAGGCCGGATGGGGAACTCCTTCCCGTATTTTATAAAAATGCTCCCTGCAGGCCGTGATGACTTCCGCCTCCGCGCATCCGCCTCCGATGGTTCCCACCACCCGGTTGAGAGACGTCACCACCATCTGGGTGCCCGCACTTCTTGGAGCGCTTCCGTGCTTTTCGATAATGGTACAGAGCATTTTGTGCTCTCCCTGCTCCGGTGCTTTCGCCAGTTCTTCCAGCACCTGCTCATCGAGCGCCGTCTCTTTGGCATGCTCACTTCTCACTTTTACAATCTCGCTCATAACCGACAGGGCAATCTCTGCCGGAGTCTGCGCCCCGATGGAAAGCCCGATGGGCGCATGGAGCGTGTCAATGAGCTCCTGTGAAAATCCCGCTTCCACCAGATCTTTTTTCATGAGAAAAGAGCGTTTCTTCGAACCCATCATACCAATATAGGCATGGGGCTTTTTGAAAATTTCCAGCAGACATTCCTGGTCAAAACGATGTCCTCTGGTCATACATACAAAATAATGATCCGTGCTTCCCGGCATCTGCCGCAGCAGCTCCACATAATCGCCGCAGAAGACCTGATCTGCTCCTTCTCTTCTGGCACCTTCCGCAAAAAGCGGCCGGTCTTCCAACACCACAATCTCAAAATTCAGAAGCTTCGCCATGCGGATCAACGCCGTCGCCACATGCCCGGCTCCGCAGATCACAAGCTTCGCCTGATTTCCAAGAGGCTGCACAAATACTTCCTGCCCCTCGATACTCTGAAGTCCTTTTCCCTGCAGCTGCTGAACATGTG
>CAVCTH010000039.1:2682-14009 GCA_963604695.1 Clostridiales bacterium
TCCCGTCATAGACTGCCTCGGAAAAGGATACCTGCCGCCGGATGGCTGCCGGATAGTCCGTTTCCAGCACCAGTACCGGAAAGCCTGCACGGAACAGCCGGTGCACAATGCCCGTGGCCAGATCACCGCCGCCCCTGCAGATAATTAAAATGTCTTTATTCATAATCGTCCAAAGCCTCCTGAAAGGCACGAAACTGTAACCCCTGCTCCGTTTTCTCCGACAGCAACACCTGAAATCCACCGGTGAATCCCATTTCCCGTAGTTTTTCCTCATAGGCCTGCCGGATCAGTCGAAGTTCTTCCCTTCCGGCCGATTTTTTACCGGGAATCCCGGTAAACTCTTTCATCGTCTCAAACCGGAAGATCACATTCTCGCAGGCATTTCCCAGATCCCAGGTTCCCAGCACCAGAATCACATCCGTCGCTTCTTTGGGAATGACCGGTTCGTGCTCCGCCGGATATTTTAAAGAGCAGTGTTTCGCACCATCTGCTTCTATTAAAACATAATCGGCAGCTGTCAGCAAGTCACGAAGCATCGGATCCGGCAAAGCCTCTATTTTCTGCGTCTGTCCCGGACACAGGCTCCCCGCCATACAGTATCCGGTCTTCTTTATTTTTTCCCTTATAACAAAAGAATCGCAGGAAAGGTCCGTGTCTGGTTCCACCAGCATATGCGTCGTGGTGGTCACCAGCACAGAAGCGCCTTTCCTCCGATATTCTTCAGCCAGCCGATGGATGAGGGTGGTCTTGCCACCCGCACCCACAACTGCAATAATTTTATTCTTCATCCTCAATATCCCACATTTTACGAACCAGTTTGGACCCCTTCGGCAGAATAATATTCAAAATGATGGCTGCCAGAGAACACGGAACGATTCCGGAACCGCCAAAGATCAGCTGAATGTAATAGGGCAGCTGGGAAGTTGCTCCATTGGTTGCGCCAAGGCCATATCCCAGTCCGATGGCTACGGAAATAATCGTAATCTCACGGCTTCCGATGGGCTCCTTGGTGATCAGCTGGATACCGGAGATCAGGATGGATGCAAACATCATGACAGCAGCACCGCCCAGTACGGACTGGGGCATAACAGACATGATGGCTCCGATCTTCGGACAAAATCCGCAGAGAATCAGGAAAATCGCGCCCATGGAAATGGCAAAGCGGTTGACTACTTTTGTCATGGATACCAGACCTACGTTCTGTGAGAAAGAGGTATTCGGCAGTACACCGAACAGCGCTGCAAATGTGGAACCCAGTCCGTCGCAGATAACACCGCCGGATAACTCGGTATCGGTTGCCTCGCGGTCCATACCGCCCTCGATACAGGCAGAGATGTCACCGACCGTCTCGATGGCCGTTACGATAAACATAATACCGATAGGAATAATCGCATTTGCCTGAAAACTCACATGCAGGTCGGACAATTCGCCGAATCCGATAAGATTTGGTATATCAAACCAGTCTGCATTTTTAATCTGCTCAAAATTCACCACCCAGGCATAGGTGTACTCTATGCCATCTGCATTGAGCCCTGTCGTCGGGAGTGCCAGTGTCATGACAATGGCTGCCGCATAACCTGCGAGAATGCCGAACAGAATGGCTGCTGAAGAAAACACACTGTCCTGCGGTGCAAAATGTTTCAGCAGGATAATGACAACCAGTACCACAAATCCCAGGAACAGGTTCGGCAGAGAACCGTAATCTGCTTTTCCGCTTCCGCCGCAAAAATAGTTGATGCCTACACCCAGAAGGGAAAGTCCGATGGCAATGACAACGGAACCGGTGACAATAGCCGGGAAAAATTTGCGGAGCGGTTTTAAGAACATTCCAAGAACGCCCTCGAAGATACCGCCCACAATACAAGCTCCCATAATAGCACCATATGCAAGGATTCCGCCTCCGCAGGCTGCCACCGTATTATTCAGCACACCCAGAAATCCGGAAGAAGTACCCATGACGATCGGCACTTTTCCTCCAATCGGTCCGATGGAAAAGAGCTGTACCAACGTCACGATACCGGCCATCACCATGGCATTCTGTAACAGCGCAGTACGCAATTCACCGAATCCGGCATCTGCAGTCAGTCCGCAGAGTCCCATGACAATGATGAGGGGAGTCAGGTTTCCGATGAACATGGCCATCACATGCTGTAACCCCAGCGGAATGGCCTGAGAAAGAGGAATTCTTCCTTCAAAATCGTAAGGTGTAGAATTTTTTTTCATACTCAACATTGATTAGTATTCCTTATAAATTATTTATGCGTGAATTCCACGGTTCTCATCACCGGAAAGATTCTCACCGAATTCGTAATCATTTCCCGGAAGGATGATGTTCAGGAGAATTCCGGCAATGGCTGCGATGGCCAGGGCCGTCAGGGTAATCGGGGTACCTGCGACAGTAAAGGTCAGACCGCTGCTGAATCCCAGACCGCATACGAAGATAACACCTGCGATAATCAGGTTTCTGGATTTGGTCAGGTCAACCTTATTCTCTACCACATTGCGGACACCGATCGCAGAAATCATACCATACAGCATGAAGCTGACCCCACCGATGATGGAGGACGGCATGGTGCTGATGATAGCGGATACCTTCGGGATGAAGCTGACAATAATTGCAAATACAGCAGCAATCCGGATGACTCTCGGGTCATGTACACGGCTTAACTCCAGAACGCCGGTGTTCTCACCATAAGTCGTGTTGGCCGGTCCGCCCAGAAATCCGGCAAGTGCAGTTGCAAGTCCATCACCCAGCAGGGTTCTGTGAAGTCCCGGCTCCGCCAGATAATTCTCTCCAACAGTTGCGGAAATGGCAGACATATCCCCGACATGCTCCATCATGGTTGCAATGGCAATGGGAGCCATAACGAGAATGGAGGTTACGTCAAATTTACAGATCTGGATAGGAGGCAGCCCTACAATACCTGCGGAAGCAATGGCAGAAAAATCAAGGATTGCAGAACCATCCGGATTCGTGATGCCAATGACATTCATAAGCAGGGCAACTGCATAGGAGATGGCTACCCCCATAAGGATCGGGATAATCTTGAACATTCCCTTGCCCCAGATATTAAATACAATAATCACGGCTAAAGCAACAAAAGCAAGAAACCAGTTCGTAGATGCATTGCTGATGGCGGAGGATGCCAGGCTTAAACCGATACAGATAATCACCGGTCCTGTCACCACCGGCGGCAGATATCTCATAACACGTTTCACACCAACGATGCGGATGACCAGTGCCAGTACCAGATACAGAAGACCTGCCACAACCACACCGCCACAGGCATAGGCTGCCTTGTCATTGGCACTCATTCCTGCATACATACCGGTATCCAGATGGGCAACGGTGGAGAATCCACTTAAGAATGCGAAGGAAGATCCCAGAAACGCGGGAACCTTGAATTTTGCACATACGTGGAACAGTAACGTACCGAATCCGGCACAGAAGAGGGTGACTGCTACGGTCAGACCACGGGTCGGTCCCTCCCCGCAGGCATCCACAAAATAGCTGTTGACCAGAATCGGCACCAGAATCGTGGCTCCGAACATAGCAAACATGTGCTGCAGGCCAAGGATGAGCATCTTAGGCACACCCAGTTGTCTGGCATCGCGAATTACACCATTAGATTCATTCATAACATTTTCCTTTCCTCTTTGGCTTTTTTACCTGTTATTATAGGGGTATTTATTTTTGAATACAAGAGTGAATTTACGATTGTCCAAAATAACTGTTCACACCCTGTACCAGTCCGTCGCCTAAAAGTTCCAGCGCGCTGTCCGAATGGTCGGAGCAGGCATTGCCAAGCTCCATGTCCACGGACGGCACTGTACTGTAGGACGTCTGGGTCAGATCAATGCTCATGCTTCCGCCGCCGTTGATCTTCGCGCCCTGCGCCCGCAATCCTTCCACGAGGGCTGCTCCCAGCGCGTTGTGTTCGCTCCAGTGGGATGCCACCGGTTCCATGGATTTAAGTCCGTCCGGCACGGAAATGTAGAAACAGCCCTTGTCATAATTAAGGCCGTCCCCATCCCAGTGAAGGGCAATATGGCAGTCTGCTGCATTATTGCAGATGACGGTCCGCGCTACATTATCAAGCTGGACATCGTCCCCGTCCCGCAGCATCAGCACATCATAACCTGCTGCCAGCAGCTTTTTCTTTAAAATCTGCGCCATTTTCAGCGTCACGCTGCTCTCCGGCGTGCCGTCACTAAAAGTCATACCGGAAGACACCGCCACTGCTTCTGTAGCTCCGGCGGCTGTCGTGCCTCCTGTTACTTTGGCAGATCCGTCCGGATGGCAGAGAGTTTTCACCTTCGTACCGCCGGAAGTGCCGTGTCCGGCATTGACGCCTACCACGATTTCTTTCCGGTTATCGGCCGCTTTATAGAGCACTGCCGCACCGGAGTTAATCTTCGAATGATCCGCGTAGGTCCAGGAGGGATCGAGGGGGATCTGGCCGCCGTCCTCATAAACCACCGGAGCGGATACAGCCTCTTCTGTTTCTTCCTCTGCGGGAGCTTCTTCCAGCTGATCCTCTGATGGTACTTCTGCCGCTTCCGGTTCGATTTCCGCTTCTTGCCCGGCATCTTCTGAATCAGCATCTTCCGGGTCAGTCTGCTCCTGTCCAACACCTTCTGTTTCCTCTTCTTCCACGTCCGTCTCCTCCGGCACAGGTTCTTCTTCCACAGTCTCTACGTTTTCCACCTCCGGAGTTTCCACTTCCTGTGTTCCGCAGCCGCCCATACCAAATACCAGCACACCTGTCAACATACACATGACTATCTTCTGTTTCACTATCTGTCACCTGCTTTCCGATAACGGGTGGTCTGCAGCACCCATTTCTGATCCATCTTTTTCACACCATCCTCAAACCGGATATGCAGATGGACACCGCCAGCCCGCTGCTCCACCTTCTCAATGCTTCCGGCTCCGAATTTCGGATGCTCCACACTGTCACCTACCTGATACTGGACTTTACTGTCTCTGGTTTTCTTATATTCCTGTTCTCTCCGGTAATGATCCCGCATAGGAACCGTATGATCGTGAATCTTCGGTTTCAACACCTTGTCATAATCGTGGTTCATAAGCGCTTCTCCCGCCTTATAGTAAGGCGTCGGCGCCGCACCCACCAGGGAACAGCAGTATTTCCAGGCACTTCCGTGCTGCCCTGCCTGCCACTGATACTGCTCCGGAATCTTCATATGTGCCTGCATATAATGAGCATACTCATGTTTATATAAATCCATCCGGTCGTCCCGGCTTAAGGGATGCTCCACAGAATATCCTACGAACAGCAGGGAAAAATGAAAATGTTCCCGCTCTCCGCCGCCTGCCTGCGTATAGGAACCAAGGCAGTCCCGGTCCGTTCCAAACGTGATCGGTACCTTCGCCCCTTCCAGATGGAATTTCTGATCCAGCTCCGCATAAAGTTTCCGAATCTGTGTGGTCAGAATCGGAATTTCTTTGTGAAGAGCCTCATATAACGCTTCTCTTTCCAGCATGTCTCTTCCTCCATGGCTCCTATTATACGCATACCTGTGCATGTTACACAATATTAATTAAACTCATTTATGAATATTGCAGCTTGAATTTTTTTCATTATATGTTTATACTGATGAGAAACAAATTCGAAAAGAGGGAGATTTTATGCAGAACTTAACCATGAAACATCGATGCATCATTGGATTTACTTTATTTTCCATGTTTTTTGGTGCCGGTAACCTGATCTTTCCGCCTCTGTTGGGGGCACAGGCGGGACGTGACACCCTTCCTGCCATGGCAGGATTAAGCCTGACAGCTGTCCTTCTGCCAATTCTGTCTGTTATGGCCGTGGCCCGGCACGACGGACTTACCAACCTGGTAGGCAGAATACACCCGGTGCTGGCCGTCCTGTTCGCCGTCTTCGTCCATCTGATGATCGGCCCCTGTGTGGCCATTCCGAGAACCGCATCCACCAGCTTTGAAATGGCGGTAGCACCGTTTCTTCACAACAGTGACCAGACTTTATTCCTGATCCGTTGCGTCTATTCGTTTGTATTTTTCGCAGCGGCCATTGTGATTGCACTGAAACCGACCCGGTTAAAAGACCTGCTCGGCAAAATCATGACGCCGATCCTGCTGGTACTGATTGCCGTGACCTTTTTCGGCGTCCTTGTAAAACTACCCGCACTTTTCGCAGAACCCAACGCCTACTATGCAGGACATCCGGTCCGGAGCGGATTTATCACCGGCTATCAGACCATGGACATTCTGGCCGCCTACAACTTCGGTACGGTTATCTCCATGAACATTGGCTCCTTTGGTATCACCAATAAAAAAGCGGTCGCATCCGAAACCATCCGCGCCGGTATTATGGCCGGGATCATGCTGATCATCGTCTACGGCGCCACCTCCTATATCGGAGCCGTGTGCAGTGTGGATTTTCCCGATGCACAGAACGGTGCGGAGATTCTGACCTGGGCCGTCAAAGCCTGCTACGGTATTTACGGACAGCTGATCATCGGAGCCATCTTCTTCATCGCCTGCTTTAATGTATGCGTGGGACTCCTCTGCTGCTGCGCCACCTTCTTCCATGAACTGCTTCCGAAGATTTCCTATGTGGCATGGCTGGTGATTTTCGCAGTGTCCAGCTTCATCATTTCCAGTGCAGGGCTGAACTTTATCCTCGCCATGTCCCTGCCGGTGCTGCAGGTTATGTGTCCGGTTGCCATTCTGATTACCATCTACGGACTGGTGAAAAAGCCTGTTTAACAAAAAGAGCCACGGGCTGCGTTTTCACGCATGCCTGTGGCTTCTTTATTTTCGATATATGTTCTACATACCAGAGATTTCTTTGATATAATTTTCTATGGTCCGCATATGCTCCTTCATACAGCTCTCCGCCAGTTCTTCGTCATGGCTGACGATGGCATTGACCAGACTCCGGTGCTGCTCATCCACATGAACCACCGAATGCTGCTTCTGCATGATGTAGGCTCGGATACCGGTAATAATATTTTCCGTCAGCTGGGCGGATGCACTCATGATTCCGAAAATCATGGGATTTTTCGCCATCTCGCCGATTTTGATATGAAGCTGCCGGTCCAGATCTGCCCGCTCGCTCTCATCCTGGGACTCATCCAGCTTGGCAATAATCAACTGCAGTTCCGCCGCATCTACCGGGGAACAGTTTCTTGCCGCCAGAACCGCACACTCCACTTCCAGAGCGGAACGCAGCTGCTGATTCTGATAGACGCTGCTGTTGTTCAGCCGGAACAGAATCGAGAGCGGCCGGATCATACTGTTTTCCAGATTTTCCGAGATATAGTTGGCTCCGCCATGCACGGTGGTGATGACACCGAGAATATTCAAAGCCCGCAGTACCTCCCGCAGCATAGGCCTTGAGATTCCCAGGGCTTCTGCCATGACCCGCTCTGCCGGGAGGGCATCCCCTTTGTGGAGCTTTCCCGACTGCACATTTTCAAGGATCTGGTCAATAATTTCCTGAAAAGGATTTTCTTTTCGAATTTCTGTGAACATTTGTCCTTGCCTTTCCAGTTCCTTACTGTAACAGTAATTCTCTTACCATGGCTCCGTCAAAAGAGACAGATGCTACATGGTTGACCTCGATCTGATAGAGCGCATTGGCTGCAATATGCTCGGCTGCCTGCTCCAGATCACGGATACCGGACGTATGTGCAAAAATATCCATCACTGCTTCCAGTCCTTCTTCCGTGACAATGCATTCTTCCTCTTTGAGGCTCATTCTCTTTAACACCTTCGGAAGTGCAAATTTGGAGAAAATGATCTTTTTCTCTTCCTTTGTATAATCCGGAATATCGATCACTGCAAAACGGGACATGAGCGGCGCACTGATCTGGGATTTATCATTGGCAGTCGCAATGGGATATACACCCACTGTCGGCACCATACACTCCATGTAGTTATCCGTAAATCCAAGGTTATCAAGTAGCGTCAGCAGAACGTCGGCCGGATTGCCGTTGCCTTTTCCGGATGCCGCTTTGTCAAGCTCGTTGATGATGAAGACCAGATTGGACTCTCCCGCTGCGGAGAAAGCCTCCATAATGATACCCGGCTTTGCATTGGAATAAATACGGGAACTTCCGGTCAGCTGCTCCGGATCGTTGATGGAACTCATATCCAGGGTTGTCCACGGCAGTTTCAGAATCCGGGCTACCGCATAGGCAATCTGGGATTTACCGGTTCCCGCCGGTCCCACCAGCAGAAGTCCGTAAGCCGGAAGGGTATGGGTACGGTTGATCTGGATAATCGTCTCGATAATTCTCTGTTTTACCCGCTCCATGCCGTAGAGCTCTTCGTCCAGAATTCTTCTGGCCTCATCCGGGTCAATGGCTTCAAAATAATTATTTTTCCACTGTACATTCATCATGATGGACAGTGCTCTCTGTGCATGCCGTCTCTCCTCCGGAGATACCTCGTGGGAACGCGCCACCGCCAGATTTCTTCTGGCCCAAAGGCGGATATTTTCCGGCATGGTATTTCCGGCACAGGTCATAAAGTCGGTGATGCTCTGCAGGCTGGTGAGCTTCATCTCGTCGCCCACTTCCTCGTAGTCCTCATCCTCCTCAACCTCTTCCGGCGCATGGCTGGCAAAGAGACGCTCCATCATAAACTGCAGGAAACCGTCCTCTGCGGATAACTTGGTGCCTCCGCCAAAAGCGATCTCGCGGATCTTGTAGACCGCATAACCGTCCTCCCGGTTCTTACCGGACAGACGCACATTAATGTGGTTCTCACCAAGCCAGCGTAAGAGGCTTACAAATCTGGCATCAATCTCCAGAATATCGGCACTGATCTTGCCATCCTCTTCCTCAAATTCAAAGGAAGAACGCTTTACCGGATTGGTAAATACACCGATGGAATGGTGCTTCCACTGTCTGTGATGGTTGTCCAGAAGAAGAATTGGCTGCTCCGGGGTGGCCTCTCCTGCATCGGAACGGAAAGTTGTATACGTACACTCCGCATGATTTCTCTCATCGGATACATCATTAAAATCAAATACTGGCATCTTACATTGCTCCTCTATCGTTGAAAATTATGCTCATTACTGCTCATCATACCATAATCCGGTCCGGACAGCCAGAGTGAAAGTGAAATTTTAAAGATTGATTTTTCACTTTCTTTTTTCGCCTTTTTTTTGTACAATAGACCTATCAAAGAACGGAGGCTTTTCTCATGAAAAAATATGACGTAATCGCTCTTGGCGAACTTCTTATTGATTTCACTCAGAACGGACTGAGCGAGCAGGGAAACGGACTTTTTGAAGCAAATCCGGGCGGCGCTCCCTGCAATGTGCTTTCCATGTTAAACAACCTTGGAAAGAAGACTTCCTTTATCGGAAAAGTAGGAAACGACCAGTTTGGAAAGACCCTGAAAAAAGCACTGGAAGAGCTTGGCATCGGCACGGAAAATCTGTTGATGGACGACGAAGTACACACCACTCTGGCACTGGTACATACCTTTGCAGACGGAGACCGTGATTTCTCCTTCTACCGTAATCCGGGCGCTGACATGATGCTCACGGTGGACGAGCTGAATCTGGATCTCATCCGCGATACCAGAATCTTCCACTTCGGCACCCTGTCCATGACCCATGAGGGTATCCGCGCCACGACGAAAAAAGCCGTAGAGACCGCCAAAGAAGCCGGCGATCTCATCAGCTTCGATCCGAACTTAAGAGAACCGCTGTGGGATTCCCTTGACAATGCCAAAGAGCAGGTCCGCTGGGGACTTGGAAAATGTGATGTGTTGAAGATTTCCGACAACGAGATCCAGTGGCTCACCGGAGAGGAAGACTTTACCGCAGGCGTAAAGAAGATCCGCGAAGAATTCCCGATTCCGCTGATCCTGGTTTCCATGGGACGCGACGGAAGCCGCGCTTACTACGGCGATCATTATGTGGAAGTTGCTCCGTTCCTTCAGGAAAATACCATTGAGACTACCGGAGCCGGTGATACCTTCTGCGCCTGTGTTCTGAACTATGTGCTGGAGCATGGTCTGGAAGACCTGACAGATGAGCAGTTAAAAGAGATGCTCACCTTTGCAAATGCAGCTGCTTCCATCATCACCACCCGAAAAGGCGCACTCCGCGTCATGCCGACCCGTGAAGAGGTTCTGGATTTTCTGAAAAAACAGGAGGCATAATTTATGGAACTTTTTGAAAAACTGAACGACATTGCGAAAACTGCTGTGGACAGGACCAATGAACTGGTAGAAGATACCCGTCTGAAAGCCCAGATTCTCCATGATGAAAAATCCATCCGGGAACTGGAGGCCAAGATCGGCGCTTACTATTACAAAAAATTTGCAGACGGAGAAGCAGTAGACGAAGCCGTATCCGAATACTGCACCGCCATCTCCGTCCATAAGGCAAACATCGAAGAAAAGAAAGCGGCTCTTGCAAAAGAGGCAAAAGAAGAAGCGGATGCTTCTGATGAGGTTCTGGAAGAAGCTGAAGAAGTTTCCGAACCGGAAGAAGACCCATTTGAATAAGTAAATCGTATTTCACAAAGGGCTGCCCGTCCAACGACGAGCAGCCCTTTTCGCATCTTTTTCAGTTCCTAGATCAGGAAATATTTCAGTAAGAACAATACAGCCAGAATATACATGACCGGGCTGATCTTCTTCTCTTTTGCTTTTCCGGTTACCAGGTTCAGAACTACATAGGAAATGACTCCCATGGAGATACCCTCGGAAATGCTGTAGAAGAACGGCATTGCTCCAATACAGATAAATGCCGGGATTCCTTCGCTGAAGTCGGAGAAATCAATCAGTCCTACCTGGTTGACCATGTAGAATCCTACGATAATCAGAGCCGGAGCCGTCGCAAATGACGGGATGGCAAGGAAGATCGGGGAGAATAACAGAGCCAGCAGGAACAGGATCGCGGTCGTAATGGAAGTAAGACCGGTTCTTCCTCCTTCGGATACACCGGAAGCACTCTCTACGAACGTGGTGGTGGTAGACGTACCCAGTACTGCACCTGCGGTGGTTGCCACAGCGTCAGCCAGCAGCGCGCCCTTGATATTCGGAAGCTTGCCTTCCTCATCCAGCATATCTGCCTTGGTAGCCACACCGATCAGGGTTCCCAGCGTATCAAACATATCCACGAACAGGAATGCAAAGACAATCACAACGAATTCTGCCAGCGGAATGGACGTAAAATCAAGTTTCATAAAGATCGGCGCAATACTCGGCACGGAAATACCTGCGGAGAAATCCGGCAAAAGGCTGTAATAACCGATCTCCGGGTTCGGCACATAAAGTCCTGCAAACTGACAGAGGATGCCGAGAATCCAGGTTC
>CAVCTH010000040.1:0-13971 GCA_963604695.1 Clostridiales bacterium
GATTGGTGCCTTCCACACGGAACCGTACTTCCCCGGTAACAGCATTTTCTTCCCGGTTACTCTCTTTGGTGTTGTCGTCCGACGCCTCATAACCCACATAATTTTCCGGCGCTAAGGTTTCTCTGAGAATGTACTGTCTTCCTTCCATAAGCTTTTCGATGAGATGTCCTTCTTTTACGATCAGGTTCGCTCCTTCCGGTAAGTCCTCCGGAGAGGCAAGCTCCTTATAAAAGCCCTGCTCTTCATAGAAATAATGCACCTCTTCCCCTGCTTTTTTCGAAATCCAGTGATCCACCGGTTCCTCCATGAGCAGCCAGGTACCATCCGGATTCTTTTTCGGATTTCCGTGAGCATCCGTCTGAATCTCCCAGACTTCCAGATAAGCACCGCCAATATGAATTCCTGACGTCAGGTCGGATTTGGTAAATACATGCTTGATTTTCTGGTTCTCATAGAGGAGATCCGTATGATCCTGCACTTCCACCAACTGTCCTCCCTGCTCACTTTCATAAGAAGCATCCACCTGCAGCTGCTCATCCGATGTAGTATATCCTTTGGGACCTTCCAGCTCCCGCACTTCATACTGTCCAAGAGGAAGCTCTTCTGAAAATACAGCCTTTCCTTCTTCGTCTGTGACGGCAGTGGCTACCAGCGTTCCCGCCGGAATGAGCAGTCTTCCTTCATCCACATTTTTATAATCAAAGATGGTCTGCACATGGCGGTAATCCGGCACGGTTTTGTCCGTATTTTTCGTAATGTAACTGTAAATATCTTCCGTATTATAGAGTCCATACACAGCGCCTGCCAGCGGTTCTCCGGTCTCCACATCCTCTTTGCTCACTTCCAGGCGGACTTTCTGTCTGCGGTTCTCATAATCGCTGCTCACCCACTCAAAGTTCACTTCCTGTTCCTGGGGTGTGATCTCAAAATACTGGATTTCATCGTTGAGCACAAATCCGTCTCCGGCCGTCACCTCCCGGATATAGTAAGCACCAATATACAGATCCGCCAGATATGCATAACCGGTCTGATCGGTGGTAATGGTTCCCACCTTGTCATCTTTATGCCATACCAGATAGTCCTCCAGCGGAACTCCATATTCAGAAAGCTTCTCCTTATCCAGCTCCTGGGTGTAAATATCCTCCGCTGCATAGATCTCAAATACTGCTCCTTCGATAGGCGCATCTTCGTAATCAAAGACCAGATCTTTTTTATGATATTCCGGCAGTTCCCATACAGGACGGAAATAGTTCTCGTCCAGCTTTTCCTTCAGGCCCGTTCCTTCTTCTGCGGCATCATAAAGTTTTTCTCCGTGCTTGATAAGCTCCAGGATTCCTTTCTGCTCCCGGTTGCCCTGCACTACGGTACAGATCAGGTTTCCATAGGAATCTGTCAGCGTATATTTGTTTCCGCCCATCTGTCCATCCGGATAAACCGAATCATTATCCACGGTAAATTTTACCGGGATTTCCGGTAAAGATTTTGTTTCATAGACGTGATTCCGGTCCGTGCTTACGTCTTCCAGAATTTCTTCTGCGCCGTTTACCACATAGCCTTCCGGCGCTTTCACCTCAGCCAGTTCATAAGATCCTGTCGGCAGCTTTGCCGGAAGCACCAGATAACAGTCTGTGATTTTTCCTTCTACATTTCTGAGGACAACAGGTGCAAACGGACAGCCGCTGGTTCCATATTCCTTTCTGGAGGAAGGCTCATAATACCAGAGATACCCTTCCGCATCCTGCTTCCATCCGGTTTTGGTCATGGTCTCCTGCTCCCGCTCCGTCATTTCCGTTGCTTTCAGCCGATAGGCAGCACCTTCCTTCAGCACGGTTCCGCTGACCAGCTCCTCCGGTTTTAAGACGGTTCCGTCTGCAGGCAGTTTTTCTGCATCCACCTTGACCAGCCTTACATAAGTCTCTGTACAGTTATCGGAAATATAACGGGTATCCTGCGGAACACGTCCTTCCACTGCCGACGGATCGTAGACGCCCGGGTCTTTATAAACACTGGCATTTGCATGGTCGCCAAAACGAATGTCCTTCTCCTCCCGGAATGTCTCTTTTACCTGCTGGCGGGTGCTGTCCGTGTAAACCACACCACCGTCATCCGTGATGTAGACAAAGAACGGCTGCGCCATCACGTGGTTTTCCGGCGTGGTCGTCTCCACTACCACATAAGTTCCATAGGGCAGTTCCGGGGAAGTCAGCGCCCCTTTTTCATCGGTAAACATCTCTGCTGCCTGATAGGCATTCTTCTCTCCATTCGCCGCCGGTACCAGCCATGCGCGGTCCCCATCTGTCCAGCTCTCCAGTTTCCGCTTATAAACCGTTGCCGCCTGCTCACCGGTAAAATCATAATCATAAAATTTTCGGATGTCCGCGCTGCTCCAGGAGGTTCCGTTTTCCGGCTGTATCTGCCCTTTGCGGACTGCTTCCAGCTCCGATACCAGATACACCGTGAATCCGGCCCCTTCGACGGGTTTCAATTCCGTCTGGCTCTGATTATCGGAAGTCTTCACTATGGAAAAGGCTTTTTTCTGTACATGGTCACCCGTATACACGATTTCATTTCCCGGATCCTGATTATCCACGGTCAGCGTGTTCGCATCCTCTCCTGACGTCTCATCCCTTAAAATCACCCGCTGGGTCTCATCATCGTAGGTAAAGGTGAGATGATAGGTGGTCTCATCCAGCATATAGCCTTCCGGTGCCTGCACTTCCTTTAACACATAAGAACCGAGTTCCAGATCGTGAAACTCAAATCCCCCCGGAATCTCCCCTACGGTTCCGGTTCTGACCAGGTCTCCTTTCCGGTAAATAGCGCCGGTGTGTCCATCCGCATGAATGATATCCGCTGCTGCACGGAGTTCATAGACCGCTCCGTTAAGCACTGCATCTCCCTGAGCTTTCCCGGTCTCGGATTCTGTATCATATTTCAGGACGGTCACCCGGCCTTTGGTCCGTTCATTGGTCACCGTTCCCTTCCGGTTGGCGGTAGCCGTCATGGTCTTCTGGTTATTATAACCATCCACAGCTCCCTCTTCCGCCCGGGATCCCGTAATCTGGAAATAGTAGGCCGTCTTTCCTTCCGCGTCATCGTCATTCCAGCCTGCCGGATGTCCGGCGATCAGTTCCGCCAGCCGGTTTTTCCAGTCTCCAAAATAGCCTTTCCGCGCATTTGTCTCCACCAGATAGCATTTTCCCTGATTCTGGTAATTCCAGTAAATCCAGTCACTAAGATAGGTGCCATCCGGCTGTTCTGTCACCGGAATATTACGCGGTGCGTAGCCCGGATCCAGCTCATAATCTGCCGTTTCCCGGTTATAGCGTAAAATCTGGAATAAAACGCCAGACAACCGGTTGCCCGTGTCCTCGTCCTGCTTATCCACGTTCACCTTGATTTTCCATGGCTCATTGTAGGCCTGGAACGGATAGGGATTTTCCTCGCTGGCCGGATAGGTTCCTGCTGTATTCCAGGTATTTCCCTGCGTAAATGTAATCTCCTGCTCCCCGGTAATCTCAAAATAGAACCGGTTCGTGGTCTGGTCGATGGTATAACCATAGGGTGACCGGGTCTCCACAATCATAAATTTTCCCTGATTGGAAGGATTGTAATACAACGGGCCGACCAGATAAGTACCATCCCCCTGGTCTTTCATGGTCCTTCGGTCCTCATACCGGTAAGGAACATAACCGCCTGTCGCCTTCTGAAATTCATATACGCTGAAATCTGCATCGGACAGCGAGAAATCAGTCTGTCCGGTCACGGAATCGTGTTTTACGACTTTGAGCCATGCCTCCCATGGCTTGTTATAGAAATCGTGATATTTGTGCTGACCGTCCTTCGCGGTCACGGAATGAGTATTTTCCTGATTGTTGCAGTATCCATAGGGCGGAGCCGTCTCTGATGCCCGAAACTTCGCCCTCCAGTCATGGGCCCAGTCACTTAATTCATCTTCCACCTGCCCGGATGCCTGTTCTTCTGAGGCTGCATAGGCCGCAGACCTGCTGTGATAATATCCATGGCTGTCGGCATCTGCCTTCTGGGCATCATCCAGGGAGTCCCAGTTCACCACATACGTATAAGTCGGGCCGGAAGCACTCACTTCATGGCTCTCCTTTTCCCTGTGGGTCACGGTTCCATCCGTTCCGGACGTGTAGGTTTTGCCATTGATGCTGATCTGTGCGCCCTCTAATACTTCCTCTGTCAGACTGTCATGCTTTGTGATGGTCAGCTTTGCTTCCACACTGATTTTGTCTGATGCATCCGCAGATACGCTGGCCGTCTCATATTCAGAGCTTTCTCCTCCACCGCCGGATCCGCCACCGCTTCCGCCGCCTTCATAAGGAAAGGTATCCGGCAGGGAACTTAATCCTACTGTCTGGGAATTTGCATTTTCCGAATGGAAGACATAATAGCTGTGACTCTGCTTCTGTGCACCGGAATAGACTTTCCACACAAAATTACCATAGCGCTCCAGCTCATCCTCATCCATGCCGGATGTATTCAGCATGGCCACCGCTCTCGTCTTTACCGTGCTTTCCGAATAGGAAGAAGAATTCTGGTATAGCCACAAAGCAATTTGGGCACATACATAGTTGATGCCGCCAAGACGCCCATACGAATAGACGATGAATCCGATTCCATCATCCTTTTTCTCATAGTCCCCGGGATTGGCTTTATAAAGGTATGTGCTCCTGGCGGATTTCCCCATGCTCATACAGAGCGCTTCCTTTCCACCCACTGTCAGCTTATAGATAGTTCCATGCCCGGTTCCGGAATATCCGGTGGAGGAAACGGTCATTTTGCTGACTAAATCGCCGTCTGACAATGCCAGCGGCTGTATTGGCTCCCACTGTCCATATAAATCTTCCATAGTATACCCGGCATCCCGGAGTTCATAAAAATCCTCCAGCGTCAGCCCCTGATAAATGGTTCCGGCAAAAAAGGCTTCCGGCGGCACCCCGGACTCCATAACCGCAATGCAGTCTTCCAGACTTTGATCCATGTAGACCTGATCCGAAAGCTCCACATTCAGACCTTGCAGATACTCTGCCAGATCCCGCTCATAATCATAGAGCTGATCCCACCAGGTATCATCATACTGTTCCAGATCCTCATAGCCGTTGGGTAAATAAAGTTCCCTCCATCTGGCAACGCTTAAGAGATCATCCTCGGTAAAATGATACTGACCATCGTCGGTTTCTTCGTCTGGTTCCTCCTGTTCATCCTCCTGCACTTCGTCTTCTGGTTGTCCATCTGTTTCCCCATTTTCCATTGTTTCCGGAACAGTCTCCGAATCTTCCTTCACCTGATTTTCCGGTGATATCGCCTCCGGTTCTTCCGGTTTTGGTTCTTCGTTTACCGGGATTTCCGGTAAAACATCCTCCTCTGCCTCTTCTTCATTGCCTGAAATCTCAGGTTCTTCCGCTTTCTCCTGCAGGGATTCTGCCTCTTCTGTTGCAGCATCTGCTTCCACTTCCGCTTCTGCTGCAACGACAGGTTCCACCTCTGCCGCATAGCCATTCACCGGAATGCTTCCCGCCAGAACAGACGTCATGAGCAGCAAGGCCCCCAGTCTCTGCCATAACTTTTTCTTCTTCATAAAATTTTTCATTCTCCTTTTTCGTAATACGTTCGATTGCTTCCAAAGCTGCGGCTACATCATCCGTATCTCCCCCTTTCATACGGTCGGTGCGACTTTATTTCTTGATAAATAAAATGGGAATAGTGTAGGGAAATCCTAAAGACTATTCATAGATGAACAAATTTATTATACTTGTTGTTGCAAGACATGTCAATAAAAAAGCCGCCATATTTCCAAAGAAATATGACGGCCCACATAATTTTAAAATACGGTGCGGAAAAACCAGGTGATAATTCCCACAACCAAAAGGATCGGCAGTGCAATATACATCAAACCTGCTGCTACCAGCCCAATAAGAACCAGCGGGAAAAATACTAACGTAAAGAGAATCTTCGTAATTCCCCAGGTGGCCTTCACCGCAAAAATCAGTAACTTACCAAATACGGCAATCATTAATATAAGAAAAACCAGTGTCCACATACGAACTTCCTCCTGCCTTATGCCTCCGTAAGCTGTCCCTGGCAGTCACTGATGGGATTCACATGAACCATGCAGTGTTTTACCTCTGCAAAGGTTTCTTCGATGACATAATGTACCTTTTCTGCAATGTCATGGGCCGCTTCCAGTGTCTGGGCTCCATCCGCGGCAATCTCAATATCCACATACATCTTGGAACCGAACAGTCTGGTCTGAAGCAGGTCGATCCGCTGCACACCATCCACTTTCAGAACGGTCTCCCGCATCTGATTCTCGGTCTTCTCGTCACAGGAACGGTCTACCATCTTGTCAATGGCATCCCGGAAAATATCCACTGCTGCTTTCACAATGAGAAGGCAGATAACCACACTGGCCAGCGGATCCAGAATCGGAAATCCCATCCGTGCGCCGAAAATACCAACAAATGCGCCGATAGAAGACATTGCATCAGAACGATGATGCCATGCATCCGCCATCAATGCGCCGGAATTAATTTTTTTCGCTGCTCCACGAGTATACCAGAACATCCACTCTTTGACAACAATAGAAACAACGGCTGCTACCAGAGCCAGCGCGCCCGGAATGGCAATTGTCTCTCCGTGAGTGCTTTTTAAAATGTTCTCCACGCCGCCAAAACCGATGCCAAGCCCAGTGGCCAGCAGTAAACCGGCCAGGATAACAGAAGATACGCACTCCATGCGTTCATGTCCATACTGGTGTTCCTTATCAGATTTCTTTCCTGACAGGGTAACTCCGATCATCACGATAAAGGTACTTCCCACATCCGATGCAGAATGTACCGCATCGGAAATCATAGCTCCGGAATGAGCCAGAATTCCGGCAATCAGCTTCAATGCAGAGAGAAGCAGATTGATTACAATGCTCACGCCCGACACCTTCATAGCCAGAGCGTTTTCTGTTGATACGTTGTTTGTTTTTTTGTTTTCTGTGTGTTCCATAACCAGGACCTCCTTAATACACATTACAGGTTCGTACTGTTCACTCGTACCTCGTTCCAGTAACGATTCGCAGGCTTATTTAAAGTTTTGCTTCGCAAAAGAAGCCTGCTCACTCCTGAATCAAGTTCTTACGCAGCCTGACAGTAAGTGTCTGGCTGCTGCGTGAATAGCATCTTCAGGTTCTTCTTATGTCACATACATTGTCCGCAGCAGGATTTTTCTTTTCCGTGCTGCTACTCGCCTCCGAGGGATCTTCCGCGCAGCCTTTTTGACAGACAAAGGGCATACCTGCGGAACATACACTGTCCCACAGATATGCCCTTACTACGTTCATATCTGCTGCCGCATCTGCGGCCCGGCCCCACGCCTTCCGGCATCGCCTGCTCAGTTTGTACTGTTGATCTCGCATCCTTGTTCGAATGTAATGCAGTGCAAAGAGAATTTCTTTATGATTTCTAGATCATATACTACAGACTATGCGTTAGTCAAGAGAAACATGATAAATTTTCTCAATTATTTTTCAATTTTTATCTGGCACATCTGCATGGTGGTCAGAGCAGCCTCATGGCTGGCCGGTGTCACACCTGCACAGCAGGACGCCACTACCTTTACCGGGATTTCCGGTAAAAATGCTTTGATGAGCAATGCGTTGGACACCACACAGATATCTGTGCAGAGTCCGGTCAGCGTTACCTCGATCTCTTCTTCTGCAGCAATGGCAGCAATCTTTTCCGCAAGGACTCTGGATCCAAAGGTCGGCTTGTCAATGATCTCTGCCGTTCCAAGAGCTGCTGCTACCTTCGCATTGATCTCCCAGCCCGGTGTTCCTTTTACACAGTGCACGACAGGCAGATTTTTACCTTCCTGGGTTTCCAGATAATTTTCCGGATGGGTGTCTCTCGTGGCAAAGATATCTTTCGTCTCGTATTTTCCAATCTCTTCTACGACGCGGTCCACAATGCCTTCTGCCTCTTTGGTTCCCAGTGATCCGTCAATAAAGTCATTCTGCATATCAACGACTACCAATAATTTTCTCATGCTTCTGCTCCTTCTTCCTCTTTCAGAGAGAAATATAACTTTTCATATCCCAGCATGCCGCACAGCCTGGTCAGATAAGGCTGCTCGATCCTCGCCTCTTCCAGCACTTCTTTCCTGGCAAAGACCTCTTCCCTGGTGCCGTCTGCCAGCACATTTCCATGTGCCATAACAATGACCCGCTCAAAGCACTCTGCCACAAAATCCATATCATGGAGAATGGCAATGACCATTTTGCCCTGTTCCTGCAGCTTCCGGATAATCTCCTGCAGAAGCTTCCGGCCCTTCCAGTCCTGAGCAATGGTCGGTTCATCCAGAATCAGTACCTTCGTATCCATGGCAAGCACCGATGCAATGGCCACCAGTTTCCGCTGGGACAGTTCCAGATCGTATGGATTCTCATCTGCCAGCTTTTCCAATTCGACGATTTTCAAGGCTTCCATGGCACGCTCTTTGGCCTGCTCTTTGCTCATGCCAATGTTCTGCGGCCCGAACATGACCTCGTCAATGACATGATATTTAAAGATCTGGTCATCCGGGTTCTGGAACACATAGCCAACCTCTCCGGCCAGCATGGCCACCGTCTTTCCCACCATGTCTTCTCCGGCATAATAAATAGCTCCGCCCACCGGCTTTAACAATCCCTTCAGGAGTTTTACCAGTGTGGTCTTTCCAGCTCCGTTCTGCCCCACAATGGCAGTCGCCCGGCCATCCAGAAGGAGGTTCACATCTTCCAGAACCGGCACCTGTTCCAGATAGCGGAATTTCAGATGTTCCGCCCGAAACACTTCCCTATGTTCGCCCTGTCTGCCATTCAGTTCTTCCGGCTGCTTACATATTTTTTCAAAAATTTCCTCAGGCGGGAATTTCGTTTTCCATTTCAGTGTTTCCTTCAAAGACGCCGGGTAGCATCCATTTTCATTCCGGATATCCAGAGCCTTACAGACTCTCGTATAAGCCGGTGGCTGAACGCCGTATTCCTTCAGATCTGTTCTGGAGAAAATCTGCTCCGGCGTGTCAAAAGCAATCTGCTTACCCTCATGAAGCAGCAAAATCTGATCGCAGTACTCTGCCAGTTTTTCCAGCTTCTGCTCCACCATAATAATGGTGATACCGGATTTTGCCAGCTTATCCACCGCCGCAAATACTTCCTCACTTCCGGCCGGATCAAGCTGGGAGGTCGGCTCATCCAACACAATCACTTCCGGCTGCATGGCAAGAATGCCTGCCAGGGCCACCCTCTGCATCTGTCCTCCGGAAAGATCGAAGGGATTCCGTTCCTTATATTCGCTGATATCCAGAAGCTCCATCACTTCACTGACTCTTCGGATCATTTCCTCTCTGGGAACGCCAAAGTTCTGCAGTCCGAATGCAATTTCCTCAAATACGGTCTCCTTTGCACCTGACAGCTGATTGAAAGGATTCTGGAACACCAGTCCCACCTTCCGGCAGAGTCTGGATACCGGCGTCTTCGCCGCCTCCAGATCTCCAATCATTACCCTGCCGCCGTAAGCGCCTTTGAAAAACTCCGGCACCAGTCCGCTGAACGCCTGGCAAAGCGTACTCTTTCCGGCTCCATTTTCCCCGACAATTCCTACAAAGGATCCTTTTTCAATCTGAAAACTCAATCCATCCAGCGCCAGCTTCTTCGTATTGGGATAGCGGTATTTTAAATTTTCTACTTCTATGTATGCCATACCATTCCTCCGCATTTCCTATAAAAAGATTCTGGCTGCGATGACCAGCAGAATCAATAAAAACATGCCGACACAGAGAATCCGGTCCAGATTTTTCATTTTATCGTCTTTTAAATAGGTCTTCTTCTCTCCGGATTCAAATCCCCGGATCTCCAGTGCAATGGCACGTTCCCTTGTATTGATCAGAGAACTCATAACCACCGGAGAAATCAGCGGCAGAAATGATTTTGCACGGGTGATGAGAGAACCTTCCGTCTCCAGTCCACGGCTTCTCTGGGCATCCATGATCGTATTCATGGTGCCGCTCATTTGTGGCACAATCTGAAAAACAGAACTGATGACGTAACCGATCTTCGGGGAAAATCCGGCACGCTCCATATCCTCCACCAGTTCCGCCGGTTTTGTCGTCAATACAAACACCGCAAATGCCAGCAGCATGTTCAATACGTTGCAGCTGATCCGTGCCGCATAGGCCACGCCCTCCCGGTAAAAACGGATGGGCCCCGCTGCAAACAACAGGGTCGCATTTTCATGGTTAAATAATCCGTGGATCAGGAAAATGGTAATCAGAATTGTAAAAGAAAACGCAATCAGTGGAAAAACCTTGCGAATGATTTTTCCACTGATTAACATTACAAGACTGATTCCAATGAAGATGCCGAATGCCCACAGCTTTCCCCAGATCAGGGACACGCTGATCGCCGTCAGTATGTAACACAGCTTCGTAAACGGGTGCATTCGTGTCAACCAGGTATCCTTATCCACATACAGGCTGATACTTTTCATTTGAATCACTCCAACATTTTTTAATTAGTCCAGGCTCTCCACACTGTCATTGACGTCGTAAAGGGCGGTCAGTTTCTTCGGAAGTCCTTTCAGGATTGCGAAGACAATCAGGATGGTGATAATCTTATCCGGCACATCCACAATAACCTCGTCCAGCAGAGAACCAATTGCTACCGGCATATTTGCTGCCTGTGTTGCTGCGAACAGCGCGTCACCCCAGACATTTCCAGTAGTACCGCCCCAGAACAGGACATTCAGCGGAGTGGAGATACAGACTGCTACCAGACCTGCCACAACAGCGGTCAGAATGGCGCCGCCTACATTTCCCATCTTGCCAAGTCTTGCCATAATACCAACTGCAAGACCGATGCCAAGGCTGGTCAGCGCATAAACTAATGTGATGGAATCACCGGTGGTAAATCCATAGATCAGGTTGTTGGCTGCTCCACAGATAGCTCCAATGATCGGGCCACCCAGTGCACCGCCGATACAGGTCCCGATGGAATCCAGCCATAATGGCAGTTTCAGCACGGAAGCAAACAGCTTTCCAAGATAGTTGATGCCGATGCAGGCCGGGATCAGCACCAGGCTTGCGGTGTTCAGTTTGGTTTTAAATACGTTACTCATAACACAATTCCTTCCTCTCCCTCTGGAGATTATCTCTTATATTTGCAGCGGGTTATTCCGCCTGAGATACGGTATAAATGGCTTCCAGTGCCGTATGAATCCCGTTCCATTCACCCTGCATCATTCCGGAGGCTCCGTCTGTATAACTGTTAATATTGTCTTCCAGATTTTCTTCGTATTCGACGACTGTATTTAAAACAGATGCGGTATGTACTCCCCGCAGTCTTCCGATTACATAGAGTGCGGCTGTCTCCATATCCGCGCCCAGCACGCCTTTGGAAGCCCACAGCGCATCAATGGCATCCTCCTGGTCCGTGTAGAAACTGTCATGGCTTCGTCCCAGCCCCACATGGAAGGGAATCCCCTCTCTCTTCGCCGTCTCCACGCAGGCATTCAGAAGTTCATAATCCGGAACTGCCGGATAAACAGGATCTATATAGGTTTTGGATGTTCCTTCATCCCGTACCGTCCCCTGTACCAGAATCAGATCCCCCAGATGGATATTTTTCTGCAATGCTCCACAGCTTCCGATCCGGATGGCATGGGTCACACCGATTCCGGAAAGCTCCTCCACCGCGATTCCCGTGGACGGCCCTCCGATTCCCGTGGACACCGCCAGTACCGGAACCCCTTTATAGAGGCCGCGGATACTCTTATATTCCCGGTTGTAAGCCAGCGGTTCCACCTGTTCCAGCTGCTCTGCAATCCGGTCCACCCTCGCCGGATCTCCCGGCAGAATGGCATATTTAATATTCAGCTCATCTGAAAGCTTCAGATGCGGCATGAGTTCCATAGTTGTCCCTTCTTTCGTCTGTGAGTATTTATATATAAGAATCTCGCTTGCGAGATTCTCCGCCTGCAGCGGGTTGCTATTGCAACATCATTCCGTACCGCTGCAGTGCGATCCTCGCGGAGCGTATTTTGTCGTATGGAAACAAAGTTTCCTATACGACAAAATAACACTTTACAGGTGTCTTGTCAACCTTATAGACACCTTGACATTCCGTTAGAAATCATATCCTCACTCGCAAAGTTAAATTCCACCCCTCAGTGGAATTTAATCTTACAAAAAACTGCTCTTCCAAAAGTGGAATTTAATTCTTCCTATTTCTCCCTTATAATTCTTTATACAAACATGGTGCTTCCTCCCAGCGGTAAGGAGACCATTATGAACAAGCAAAAACATTTGACTCTGGAAGCAAGGATCCTAATTGAATCTTTACTCAACGAACGCCATAGTTTTAAATCCATTGCCAGGGAACTCGGCAAAGACTGCACTACAATCTCAAAGGAAATAAAAGCTCATATCTGTTTTGAGAAAACCGGTGCTTTAGGCAGAGCCTTCAATGACTGCCATGTCGCCTTCCTGCATCAGTGTTCTCTCCAGAAACTTTGTCAGCGCTGTACCTATTCCAATAATAAACTCTGCTGGACATGCGGCAAGTGTACTTCTAACTGTATCTCTTACCAAAAATATATTTGCCCCAAACTTTCCAAGCCGCCTTACGTCTGCAATGGCTGCCAGCAGCGCACCAGATGTTCTCTGGAAAAACATTTTTACAAGGCATCTTATGCCCAGAAGGAATACGAGCAGGTAAGAAGTGAATCCCGTTCCGGTTTTGCACTTTCTGAAGTGGAGCTAAAGCAGCTCGATGATGTGGTGTCTCCCCTTCTGCAAAAGGGCCAGTCCCTGCACCATATCTCCATTCACCACGCTGATGAACTCATGAAATCAGAAAGAACCCTGTATGCTTATATAAACAATGGGCTTTTCACTGCCAGAGCCATCGACATGCCTCGTACTGTACGCATGCGTCCCAGAAAAAATGTTTCAAAGAAACTCAAAGTTGACAAGTCCTGCCGGATTGGACGTGATTTCCAATGTTTTGAAAAATACCTGGCTGAGCATCCCGATGCTGCTGTCCGCCAACTTGACTCCGTAGAAGGCACAAAAGGCGGTGCAGTCCTTCTCACCATCCATTTCGTAGAGCAGGGACTGCAGCTCGCATTTCTCCGTCAGCGCAATGATTCACAGTCCGTCATTGACATTTTTAACCGTCTGTATCTGGAATTAAGAACCGATGTTTTTATTGAACTTTTCCCGGTTCTTTTAGCGGATAACGGCTGTGAATTTTCAAATCCTTCCGCAATTGAGCTAGATGCGCAGGGAAATCGGAGAACTGCTATGTTCTATTGCAACGCCAGCGCCCCTTACCAGAAAGGAAGCTGTGAAAACAATCATGAACTAATTCGAAGAATTATTCCAAAAGGAACCGACCTCGGTCAATACTCACAGGAACAGATTGATCTTATGATGAGTCACATTAATTCCTACTCCCGAAAGAAGCTCGGAAACAAAAGTCCTTATGAAATTTTCGAGTTTCAATACGGCAGAAAAATTTTGGATGCATTTCATCTGCGGAAAATCCCCGCGGATGAAATCATCCTCAGTCCTGATCTGTTAAAGTAGACATAAATCAATAAGAAAAAGCTGGGCAGGAAAATTTATGCATCCATCATCGCAGAACTTCCCCAGAGGTGGAATTTACCCCTTCCAAAAAATCACACGTAAATTCGACTTCCGCTCGGCATGCAAAAAAATCCCCAAAACCACAGCTTTTCTCTTTATTTTAACTCTGATTCTGGGGATTTTTCTATACAAGATTAATATTTTTTCTTTTGCGTGGAATTTAATTCTACAAAGTCGAATTTACCTTTGCAAAGTGGAATTTACTTTTTCAATTCACCAATTTTTATTCTCCCAAAATAACTGCGAAATCACTGCGATTCACATAGGAAACAA
>CAVCTH010000041.1:0-13787 GCA_963604695.1 Clostridiales bacterium
CCCCCTATGCATTCCTATCATATGACAGCCGATTAAGCTCTTTCAACTTTACCGGATTTTAAGCAAGAAGTGCATACATACATTTTCTTTGCTCCGCCGTTTACTTTCACTTTTACGGACTTCACATTGGATCTCCACATTTTGTTGGATCTTCTATGGGAATGACTCACATTGTTACCAAAGTGAACACTCTTCTCACAAACTGCACATTTAGCCATCATTGCACCTCCTTAGGGTTATTTGAGTCCCGGAGACTCACAACTTCTGTTATTCTATCAGAAATATTCCTTCTTGGCAAGCAAAATTTTACTTTTTTTACAGACTTTTTTTCAGCTCTGTAAAATCTGCTTATTTTTCTCCATCCAGAATGTCATTTACCGCTTTATCCACTTCCGGATCGGACTTCTTACCGGATGTAAATTTGTTGACAAAATCCGGCACCATATCCAGCACCTTGGTCACTGCGTCCTGATTCTTCACATTTACGAGACGGATATTTCCATCTTTGATGACCAGAACCGCGCTGGGGGAAATCTTGCCGCCCAGGCCACCTGCGCCGTTATTCTTGCTGTCAGATGCGGATGCGCCTGCTCCCACGCCAAAGGACACGTCCACCAGTGGAAGAATAATGGTATCTCCTACGGTAATAGCATCTCCTACCACCGTCTTGCTGGAGATAAAATGATCCATTCCCTGAAACAGAGAGGATACGGTAGATTCAAAGGTATTATTATTTTTTTCGCTCATAAGAACCTCCTATTTGTGTTTCCAGTGTTTATACATCAGCCGGACATCCTTGTTCCGCCAGATCCGCCATGCGGAAAGACAGAAAGGATACAGCCTTATATGTCCTTTGATATGAAGCTCACCTTTTAAAATGAGCTGGTCAAAATCCGGATCCAAAGAAAAATTTTCCGGATACCATGCATAGAGCATGGACAGCATTCCCATGAGAATTCCCGTCGCCGCCGGATCCCATAATCCAAAATGCAATGTTCCCTTTATTTTGCGTGGCCGGGACCGTTTCCAAAGGTAAGAACCCTCTTTCAGCAGTGCCTCCCTTGCCCGGACATGCTCCTCCAGATTCCAGAACTCCACCAGAGTGTCTTTCTTCTCTCCGGCCTTTCGGATTGTATCACCCAGATGTTGAACAGATTTTCCAATGCCTTTGATCCGGTCAGCCAATTTCCGGAAGAAGCGGCAGATCCGCTCCCACAGAGAAATTTTCGGTTTTTCCGGTTCCGGAATATGCGCTTTCTCTAAATCTAGAATGGGTTCCTGTTCCCGGATTTCTTCCGAAGCAGTCTCTGATTTCGGAAGCGGCTCCGGTTCCAGAATCAACTCTGATTCCGGGGAAATTTCCGGCTCTGGCTTTTTTTCCGGTATCTGCGCCGGTTCCGCTTTTGGTTCCGGTTTCACTTCCGCCGTTTCCGGCTTTGTCCGCTTCTTTTTTTTCTTCCGGAACGGCCGGTACACGGGAATGCCCAGAATCCGAAAGCACAGATCCTGCCAGAGTGCTTCATCCTCCGGCCAGCGCAGTTCATATTTTACAAACAGGAGCCGGAACAGCCATCCTGCCTTTGCGGTTACCCGGACCTGTTCCTGCTTTTCCATATCCAGCCGGTATCTGACCGGCACAAACAATGCCGCGCACAGCACCAGAAGAAGCAGTCTCAGGATACTAAGAAGCAGGATTCCCAATATTTTCAGAATTAACAATACCACATGCAGCATCTATCTTTCCTGTATCCCTTCATCCGATTGAAAATCTTCTTCCCGGAAACAGGCTTCCATATCGAACCCTCCGGTCTTCCGGTACACATCTTCCATAATCTGTGCGGTCAGACGAAGCGCTTCCTGCTTGCCTTCCGCTACGCCGATCACATCCTGTCTCTGATGTTCCGCGAACAGCTCCTGCGAAAGAAATCCGTTATGAAAAATATCCATCAGATTGCCAGGTACCGTCGGAAGCGTCAGATAATAAATTCCCGGCATCAATTTCCCCTGTGCCGCTCTCCTGCGGATTTTCTCCACATGAAGCGCCGCATTGGGACCCGCATATAGATTTCTGTACCAGCGCATACGCCACCTCCTTTTGAAAAAGAGGCTGTCGTCTCCAACAACCTCTTTGTTTATCTGTGGTTCTTCCAGAGATTATTTCGCTTCATCTCTGTATACTCATTGTATGCCTTTTCCAGAATCTGCTTTTCATTGGGAAATTTCAGAAGATGATAAGCCTCATGAAACTTATAATATCCCGAATCCATAAAGTATTCTTCACGCTGTGGCTTACTGTAGTAACTGTCCGACATCATCAGATACCAGTGGACGTCCTTCTCAATCACGTCCTCCGGAACAGTAAATGTATACTGGCTTTTTCCCACATACTTAATAATCTCCGCGTCGACACCTGTCTCCTCACGCACCTCGCGGGTTGCTGTCTGGGGATATTCCTCTCCCGGCTCTACAGTTCCTTTTGGCAATACCCAGCCCTCATATTTATTTTTATAATTCTTATAGAGGAGCAGTATCTTGCCTCGAAAAATCACCACACCGCCACAGCTTGTTGCCTCGATCATTGCAATTCCTCCTGTCGCCTGGTGTGCCTCTTAGACTGGCTATAGCATACCATTTTTTCAGAAAAATGACAAGGCAAACCTGTAAAAGCCTGTTCTACTCTTTGTAATACGCATCAAATACTTTCTTCGCAATGGGCACCGCATACTCGCTGCCGGAGCCGGCGCCTTCCACGATGGCTACTACCACCAGGTCATCCTTGCTGCCGGATGCGTAACCGGCGAACCAGGCATGGCTCTGCTTTTTATTGCTGGAGTACTCTGCCGTGCCAGTCTTTCCTGCTGCCTCATAGACATCACTCTGCAGTTTCGTGCCGGTTCCGTCTTCCACAACCGCCCGCAGATAAAGCTGCAGGGTCTGGGCTTCCTCCTCGGTCATGAGCTGTCCATAGGTGGTGACCGGATAGGATTCCACCTGACTGCCCGTGTAGCTTTCTGTCCGTTTTAAAAATCTCGGCGTCATGAGCACACCGTCATTTGCCACCGCACACATAAGAAGCGCCATATGCATGGGCGTCATCAGCGTATCGCCCTGTCCGATGGCGGTCATCATTTTTAAGATTTCCGGATCAGACTCCTTCAGGGAGAAGGAACTCTGGCTGTACGGAAATGCGATTGGAAGCTCCTGATCAAACAACATCTGATCCGCCAGCGACTGGAAGGAAGAGACATCCAGTTCCCGTCCAATTTCCGCAAAGGCACCATTACAGGATTTGGCAAAGGCTTTTGTCAGATCCAGATCTCCGTGAGCCTTTCCTTTGTAACAGCTGATGGATGTATCACCGGATGTTACCTTACCCGTACAATGGAAAGCAAATCCGCTGCCGCTCATCTGATGTTCCCGCAGATATTCTAATAAGGTCAGCATCTTGAACGTAGACCCCGGCGGATACAGCCCCTGGGTCGCACGGTTTAACAAGATGCTGTCCTCGGAATTACTGAAAGAATCCCATTTTTTTGCAATCTCCGACGGATCATAGTCCGGCTTTGACACCATGGCCAGCACATCCCCGGTGGACGGCTTCATGACAATAACCGCTCCCTGATTGGTGCCGAGGGCGTCGTGGGCCGCTGTCTGCAAATCCACATCCAGCGTGGTCACCAGACTGTCTCCGATATTTTTCTGTTCCTTCAATTCATTGAGGAACCGCTCCACAAAATAGGCATTGGACGTGGTCAGCTGGAAATTGCCAATGCTCTCAATGCCGGTTTTTCCATACTCTGAATAGCCCAGCACGTGGGAGAACGTACAGCCAAAGGGATAGACACGTTTCTCCGTACCGTCCGCATCCACCTTTGTGGTCGCCAGCACCTGTCCGTCCGAAGCCAGAATACTGCCGCGGATCACCTGATTTTCCATAGCCTCAATCCGGGCATTGTAGGAATTGTTGATCACCTCTCTGCTCTTAAATGCCTGGAACCAGACCAGATAGCCGCTCATCAGAACGAACAGCACTGTGAAAAGCAGCAGAATATTGGTATATTCCCTACTGTTTTGCTTTTTTGACTTTTTCTGTTTTTTCTTTATCTTTGTCGTCTTTATCTTCTTTTCTGTCATTTTCAGCCACCTCGTCGCCCCGCTTCAGATACATACCCTGGATAATTGCCCAGATAATAAATGTGGTCAGAAGCGAGCTTCCTCCATAACTGACAAAGGGAAGGGTCACTCCTGTGGAGGGAATGAATTTCATGGCGCCGCCCACGGACAGGAACACCTGGAAAATCAGAATCACGCCCAGTCCCAGCGCTACCAGCTTGTAGTAAGCATCTTTTAAACATACTGCAATATTGATAATCATATAAAAACAGCAGATATATACGAAAATCAGGAAAATAGCGAACAGAACGCCCATCTCCTCCGCAATGGCAGAAAAAATGAAATCCTGCTCCACCACCGGAATCTTATAGGGCATACCCTGTCCAAGGCCTGATCCGAACCAGCCGCCGGTTCCAATAGCAAACAAAGACTGGGTAATCTGGTAGCCTTCTTTCTCAATGACAGAAAAAGGATCGCTCCATGCCAGCACACGGGTCTGCACATGAGAAAACAAATGATAGGCAATCCATGACGCTCCACTGCCCGCCAGCAGCCCGCCCAGCAGATAGAGGGGCTGGGCCGTTGCCACATAAAGGAGCATCAGATAGGTAACAAAATAAATAAGTGCACCGCCCAGGTCTTTGGACAACACCAGAACCAGTACAAAGGCCGCCGCTGCTGCCGTCGTCACCGCCACTCTCTGAAAATCATGCCGTTCCTGCAGCATTCCCGCCGTAAAGAATACAAACAGGATCTTCACAAACTCAGATGGCTGGAAGGTAACGCCGTGAATGGTAATGGCAAGCTTCGCACCAAAGCTTAAACTTCCCAGAATCAGCACGGCGGCCAGTAAAAGAAATCCCACCGCACCATATACCCAGTAAAGATCCCTTAATTTTCCCGCTTTCCGGATAATGAACGGAATCAGAAACGTCAATCCCATAGCCAGAATCGCTACTTCCAGCTGCCGCTGCGCCTTGTCAAAGGACAGCCGGGCCAGCATCAAAAGCCCGATGCTTAACAGCATCAAAAGATTATGATTCAACAGCTTGTCTGCCTTTGGATAAATCAGATGCTGCAGCACCAGAAATGCCACAAAGACAACCACCTGCACGCCATAAAAATACAGGACTTTTTCATTTTGTGTATTCAGATACAGAATTCCATTTTCCAGAAGATGCAGGGCGAAGAAGAGAATGTTCTGCTGCCAGAGGGCAGCTTCTCTTTCCTCTTCCTCAAGATTCACCAGCCGGAATCCCTGCAGGGTATACAGTGCCAGCATCAGAATCATAATATATCTGGAAAGTTCTGTGATTACATTTACCATACCTACTCCACGCCCCGTTTAAAGTGGCCTCTTGTAAATTCTCCATTCCAGGGAGTTCCCGTGATCCACCGCTTCAGCAGTTCTCCCGTCTCTTTTCCCTTTTCTGTTGTAAACATCATGCGGCAGGCGCCTGCTCCCAGGGCTTCCACCTCTGCTTTTCTGTCCAGCAGATACAGCGGCTGGCTGTTATAAATCATATTATAACAATCCAGGCAGTAATTCTTCACTGGAAATTCCTTCCGGTACCGGTCTCTCAAGAACCACTGTTCCGGTTTCTTTCTGCACTGGTTCAGCGTCCGGTGAATGCAGCCTGCGGTCACCATCATAGGATATCTTCCATACACCACCTGGATGGAGTGTTCATCGGAAATGCCCTTTAATTCCCTGGCATTCAGCTCCAGCGGATTGGTCTGCCAGAGTACGCCTCTCGCTCTCCACTGCTGACGGCTTCTGCTGTTAAAGGTATATACATTATGGTCAAGAAGCATCTCTTTCTTCCAGCCCAGTTTTCTTAAGAATGCATACTCTTCCGGATTTCGGATCACATAACCGTCCACCGGAAGTGTCTCCCACATCTGATGATTCTCCTCATACCGCTTCTTCGTGCGAAGCCGGAATACAGGAGGAAGCAGCGCATAAAGTTTCCAGTTACCGGTCGCAGATGCCTTCTTCTGAAGTTCTGCTGCCAGCTCCGGAAGCTCAGATTCAAAGGTCTCCGCTTCCAGATAAAGAGCATGAAGCTGTCCCGGCTCCTGTGCTGCAAAATCCAGCACCGCCTGCAGCTGTTCCTTTGTCTCCACTGACACATGAAGTCTCTGGGTGCCAGGCTCTGCCTTCGAAAGAGTCACCGGCTGCTCCGGTTCTTTCTCAGCTGGCTGTTCCCGCCAGTAATGCTCCGTCAGCGCTTTCTGAAGTGCTTCCAGACCTGCACGCCTTACATTATTGAGGGCGCCTACCGGCACGAACAGTTCTCCCTCCAGCTGAAAATCCAGCTGTTCCCACACAAAGGGCGTTCCCCCCAGTTTCTTCATCTGTTTTAAGAACTGTGCCTCTTCCATGGGACGGTTCTGGGCCTGCTGCGGCACATCTCCCGTTACTTCCACCTGACAGGTCTGTCCATCTGTCACACCGGAAAGAGAAAGCTTCATAGGTTCTCCCGGAACCGCACGGAATACACCGCGGATCGGAATTTTCCGCTCTGTCTCCACATATTCTGCATGCAGTTTTTCAATTAGCGCCTCGTATGCCCGTTTTTCCTGATCGGATGCTTTGGCATTTTCCAGCGCCATCATATTTCTTCCATTGTGCTGCTCATAGTAGCCTCTGGAAAATCCGTCCCGGTTAAATAATAACAGCAATTCCTTCCGATCCGCTTCCGCTACTTTGTAGCCTTTGGCCCCATTTTCGAGATACTGATCCACATATTTCCGGTAAATCCGTACCACGCCCGCCGTATACTCCGGACGCTTCATACGGCCCTCGATCTTCAGGGAATAAACTCCCGCCTCCGCAATCTGCGGAATCAGATCCAGGGCACAGATATCCTTGGGACTTAACAGGGTCTGCTCTCCGGTCAATGCTTTCTTCTGGCCATCGGCGGCCTGATAGGAAAGACGGCAGGGCTGGGCGCAGCGTCCCCGGTTGCCGCTTCTTCCTCCTAAAATACTGCTGAACAGACACTGGCCGGAATAGCAGTAGCAAAGGGCTCCATGAACAAACGTCTCCAGCTCCATTCCCGTCTTTTTATGAATATCCGCAATTTCTTCCAGACTCAGTTCTCTGGAAAGCACTGCCCGCTCAATGCCCATCTCTTTTAACAGTTCCACGGAACCCGGTCCGCAGATGGTCATCTGGGTGCTGGCATGAACCGGAAGTGCCGGAAACCATTTCCGGATGGCGCATAAAACACCCCAGTCCTGTACCAGAACCGCATCCAGCCCGTGCTCATAGCAGGGTTTCAGATATTCATAGAGTTCCTGTTCCAGTTCCGCATCTTTTAACAGGGTATTGACGGTCAGATACAGCCTGACTCCATGCAGATGGGCATAGTCAATGGCATCCAGAAGGCTCTCCCCTTCCGGATTCTGTGCATAGGCGCGGGCACCGAATTTGCCGCCTCCCATATATACCGCATCTGCGCCTGCGCTGACCGCCGCTTTCAGACTTTCAAAAGATCCTGCCGGGGCCAGCACTTCTAATTTTCGTTTTTCCATCATGTCTGCTCTCTTTCACAAAACAAGGCCAGCTCTTCCGGGCTGACCTGTCATTCTTCATTCCTTATAACTTCTGCTCCGGCTTGTGCAGTTTCCGCACGGATGCCGACTGCTTCAACTGTTTCTTCTCGCTCTGAAGTTCGCCTTCCAGTTCCTGAATCCGCTTCAGCAGGTTGTCCTTCTCCATCCTTGCATCAATCAGATCATGCTTCAGGCTGTAGATCTCCTTCTCGCGGTTCTCCAGTTCCTTCTCCAGCTGTTCCTTCGCATCATGCGCCTTGAAATACTCATCCGCCAGATTCATATTTTTCAAAAGCTGCTTTTCTTCCGATCCCAGGCGCCGATATCCTTCCACCTGTGAGACCTTGTCCTCCATCTCGTTCAGATAGACTGCCACCTTCTGAAGATAAGCCGTGCTCTCATAACCACTGATGGTATATATTTTTCCATTAATCAGCACTTCTGCTGCATTCTTTTTTGCCATAGGTTCTCTGCTCCTCCGGATCGGATTCTGTTACTGTTCACTCCTGAATCAAGTTCTTACGCAGCCTGACAGCAAGTGTCTGGCTGCTGTGTAAACGGTAATCAGATTCTTAATTATAAGTATACTGATTTATCCGGGAAAAGCAATCCCCAAATGTTCATAAGCCGCCTGGGTGGCCACACGGCCCCTGGACGTCCGGTTTAAAAATCCATTCTGAAGAAGATACGGCTCATACACATCCTCCAGTGTTCCGGCATCCTCTCCCAGTGCTGCTGCCAGCGTATCCAGTCCCACCGGACCGCCTGCAAACTTTTCAATGATGGTCCGTAAGATCAGACGGTCAGACTGATCCAGGCCATGCCGGTCCACTTCCAGAAGATCCAGCGCAAAAACCGCCACCTCTTCCGTAATCTTTCCATCGTATTTTACCTGGGCGAAATCCCGGACACGTTTTAACAAACGGTTTGCCAGTCGGGGCGTTCCTCTGGATCTTCTGGCCAGCTCCACTGCACCATTCCGGTCAATCTCCACGTGCAGCACATCCGCAGAACGGATAATAATCGTGGTCAGTTCGTCCACTGTATAATATTCCAGATGATGTACCACGCCGAAACGGTCTCTCAAGGGTGCTGTCAAAAGTCCTGCCCTGGTAGTAGCTCCCACCAGCGTAAACTTCGGCAGATCCAGCCGGATACTTCGGGCGGAGGCGCCTTTTCCAATCATAATATCGATGGCGTAATCCTCCATGGCCGGATACAGTACCTCTTCCACCTGCCGGTTCAACCGGTGGATCTCATCCACAAACAGGACATCCCCTTCCTGCAGGTTATTCAGGATGGCTGCCATCTCTCCCGGCTTCTCAATGGCCGGGCCGCTGGTCACCTTCATATGGGTGCCCATCTCATTGGCAATAATTCCCGCCAGGGTCGTCTTTCCAAGACCCGGAGGGCCATAAAACAACACATGATCCAGGGCTTCGCCTCTGGATTTGGCCGCTTCAATATAAATTTTCAGATTGCTCTTGGCCCGTTCCTGGCCAATGTACTCCGACAGATGCTGCGGGCGCAGGGTCCCTTCGATCCGGATATCCTCTTCCGCCTCTTCCGTCGTGATGATTCTGCGGTTGTTCATGTTTCTATCTTTCCATTTCGTTTCATTTTACTGTACAGGATTCATCCGGCTAAAAGGACATGTGTTTGAGCGCTTCCTTCAGAAGCTGTTCCACATCCATGGTCTCTCCGCCTTTGACCGCACGGACCGCCTTCAAAGCTTCCGTGCTTCCATATCCCAGTGCCACCAGAGCTTCCACTGCATCCTGTATCATTCCGGATCCGGCTGCTGCCGCTGCCTCCGGTGCAATCCGGTCTGCATTCAGCTTCTTCTCAAAGGCATCTTCCAGATCCAGCTTATCCTTCAGTTCCAGAATAATCTTCTGGGCCGTCTTAGCCCCGATTCCCGGCGTCTTCGCAATCCGCTTCGCATCATCCGCCAGCACTGCAAACCGGAGGTCGTCCGCTCCCAGTGCCGAGAGAATGGCAAGTCCAGCCTTGGGACCCACCCCATTCACTGCAATGAGCATCCGGAACATCTGAAGGTCATCTTTCGTTAAAAATCCAAATAAAACGACCGCATCTTCCCGGACCTGCATATAGGTATACAGCTTGATCTCCTGCCCGGTTCCTCCTATCATATCCAGAATCTGCCCCGGAACCAGGACTTCATATCCCACTCCGTGAACATCCAGAACCAGGCTGTTCTCTGTAATATCTTCTACCGTTCCTTTTAAAAATGCGATCATCGTATCGTCTCTCCCACTGCCGTCTGCTTTTCTACTCCGCTTATCATAGCACGAATCCGGGAGAACCGCAATCATATGTTCGATTTTATTCTGCTTTCACTGCCACAATTACTTTGTGGGGCATGCACACAATCAGCTCCTGCTCCTGACTGATGGGCGCTGCGTGGACACAGATCTGATCCGGACAGTCCGCCCAGGTCATATCCGCTGTTCCGTCATGGATTTCCAGACGGTTGCCATCTCCAATCTCAATGACCTGATCTTTATCTAACGGATAGGTTCCAAACTCCTGTCCGTCGATGGTCACTACCACCTGTTTTCCTTCTGATCTGCCCAGCAGAAACCACACTCCCAGCAGTCCCGCTATTAACAGGACTGCCGCCGCCAGGATCCAGTCGCCTTTCTTCATTCTCTCTTCCTTTCTTTAACCGGCTCTTCTGTGCTGTGACGCACGGTTCCGGCATGCTTCATATTCTCTTAATTTACCTGCAGATTCCGGATCCAGATTCTTCGGAACTTCAATCCGGACAACTACATAGAAATCTCCGCGCGCAGATGCATTTCCCAGCACCGGCGCACCTTTTCCTCTCAGACGGATCTTGCTGCCCGACTGGGTGCCTGCCGGGATCTTACACATGACAGCACCATTCAGTGTCTGCACTCTTGCCTCACCGCCGAAGACTGCTGTGGTGAACGGAATCTGTACATCCGCATAAATATCCGTTCCTTTCCGCTCATATCCAGCTTTCTGCCCCACATGGACTTTCAGGAACAGGTCGCCCGGCTCGCCGCCGTTTCTTCCCGGCATGCCTTTGCCTTTCAGGCGGACACTCTTGCCATCGTCAATGCCTGCCGGAATGTGTACCTGCAGGGACTGCACTTTGCCGGAGCCGTCCTGACTGCTTAAGTGAATCACTTTATCGCAGCCGGTTATGGCATCGTCAAATCCTACCTGCACATCCGCATGGAGGTCTTCGCCTTTCATGCGGTAGCTCTGCTGACGGAATCCACTGCCGCCCCGCCCGTGGAACATATCTCCGAACATGTCGCCGAAAATATCTCCCATGTCGCCGCCTTCAAAATGGAACTCCTGATAATTGCCGCCCTGGCCGAAACCACTCTGGCCAAAACCGCCCTGACCGAAGCCTCCGCGGAACCCACCGGAAGAAGCACGTTTGTATGCTTCCGGGTCAAATCCTTCCTGGAAAGCAGCAAAGCCATACTGGTCATAGAGTTTCCGCTTCTTCTCGTCTCCAAGGACATCATAAGCTTCATTGATCTCTTTGAATTTTTCTGCTGCCTGTGCATTTCCCTGATTGGTGTCCGGGTGATACTGTTTTGCCAATTTCCGGTACGCACGTTTTATTTCTTTTTCATCAGCGCCCTTCTGAATTCCGAGCACTTCATAATAATCTTTTTTCATATCTGCCACCTCCTGGTGCGGCCGTTTCCGGCCTTATAAAATCCCGACCATGCGGCCGGGAGATTCTAATTTTCTATGTTCTAGTTGAACTATAACATATATATTTTACTTTTTCAAGCACCTGAAGGGATTTTCATATACTTTTCACAGTTACAGATAATGTTTTTTCCGCAATTCCGCTTCCAGCAGATTGAGATGTTCCTCCGACGGCGCCACCACCGTGTGATAATGGTATCCGTCTGTCAGTACATTCAATGGATGTGCTGCTGTTTCTTTCAGCTTTTTCACAAACTGCATGGCTTCCAGACGGTTTCCAATGAGCAAATCTGCCCGAATTTGACCATAAAGAGGATGTTCTACAAACACATCTAGCACTTTACCGCCATAGTCCACCATGGTCTGCAGCTCATCCAGTGTCTCTTCCGTCGTATGATTCACCCGGAATACACGCACGCAGCCGCTTTGTTTTTCTGCTGACGGCAGTACATATCCTTTATAGGTAGACATGATTTCTTTATTTTCTGCTCTTAAAAGCGCCACATCCTGCACAATCACCTGTCTGCTCACATGGAGTCTTCCTGCCAGGTCCGTTCCGGATACCGGCTGCTCACTTTCTCTCAAAATTTCCAGGATCTGCGCCCGTCTTCTATCCCCTTCGCTCATATAAAACGCCTCTTTTCCTGTTAATTTTCCGGTTTCTGGTAAAATCTTCCGGACAGCTGGGATGTCTTAATGGCATTGATAAATGCGTGCTCATCCACTTCCCGCACTGCTTTGATGACATGCTTGCTCTCCGCACTGGAGACTACGGAATACACCATATTCCGTTCCTCCAGTTCATAGGAACCTTCGCCTGTCAGAATCGTGGCCCCGTGATGGCTCACCTGGGAAATAGCGTCACAGACTGCCCGCGGATGATCCGTTACGATGAAAAGGGTCTGCTGCTGGTATTTTTTATACAGCGTGTGCAGTACCTGAGTGGATGCATACTGGTAAATAATGGAGTACAGCGCCTTATCCCAGCCGAACAGAAGGCCCGCCACTGCAAGGATCAGCACATTGAGACCCAGCACCAGGTTCCAGGCATCCATTCCTTTCCGTTCTGACAGGAAAATTGCAATAAAATCCGTTCCGCCGGTAGTGGCATTTCCAAAAAGGCAGAGACTCATAACAGAACCGTTGATAATGCCTCCGAAAATACTGATGAGCAGGGTATCCGATGTGATGGAATAACCCGGAAGTAAGTCCGTCAGAATACCGGACAATAAAATCATCAGGCAGGAATAGCCCGTAAATTTCTTTCCAATAAAACGGAATCCGATGTACACGGGAATGGCGTTCAAAATCACATTCACCAGCGTATAGGGTACTTCTATATGAAAAAACATTCTGGCGGAACGCTGAATCAGGATCGTAAGTCCTGTTGCCCCGCCTGGGAAAAGACCGCCGGTTCTTACAAATGTCTTAATATTCAGTGCCATGATCACCGCTGCCAGACAGACAATCACAAATCTTCTGACATCCTCTTTCCAATTCATTTTCATGAATGTTTTCCCCAACCTTTCTTCTATTCTTTTTTATTATCATGCCACACTCCGGCCTTTCCCGCAAGCCTTTCGTTACTGTTCACAGACTTTCCTTTCACTCTGGCATCTGAATTCCACCTGTGCTAAAATAAAGAAAATACTTGTTTTAAGGAGGCCTGCATGCCGCTCTTCCAGGCTATGGGCACCAATATCAACTATCAGGGAAAAGCCGGATGCGGACAGCATGCCAAACTGGCCAACCAGATCATGATTGCCGGTAATCTCTCCGGTGTCTGTGAAGCTCTTTCCTATGCCAGAGCAAAGGGACTGAATCTGGAAACGCTGCTCAACTCCGTTGCCACCGGAGCAGCCGGAAGCCGTCAGCTGGATCTCTTCGGCGAGAAGATTATCTCCGGCGACTATGCACCGGGATTTTTCCTGAAACATTTCGTCAAGGATATGCGGCTTGCTTCCGAGGAGGCCGAGGCCAGTGGACTCAAACTGGATATTCTGAAAACAGCTCTTGGAAATTACCTGCAGCTTCAGGACGAAGGCTGCGGCGACCTGGGAACCCAGGCATTGATCAAATATTACGAAGAAACCAAAGAAAATTAAATTTTTGATTTTAGAAATCAGAGCGCTAAAAAGGGTATGTAGTGAAACTACATACCCTTCTTCTTATTCATTATTCAGCAAAGAGTCAAATTACTCTTCCTCAGCTGCCTCTTCAACCGGTGCTTCCAGAGCTTTCATGCTCAGGCTGATCTTGCGATCCTCGCCGTTGAAATCAACAACTTTTGCTTTGATAACCTGTCCAACTTTCAGTACGTCAGACGGTTTCTCTACGTGCTCTCTGGAAATCTGAGATACATGCAGCAGTGCGTCAACACCCGGCTCCAGCTC
>CAVCTH010000042.1:0-5528 GCA_963604695.1 Clostridiales bacterium
TCTTTAAATGAGATTAGTTGCCCGATTCTCGACAGGGCAGTATATTTTGGAGACGGATGTTATGATGCCACTTATGTACAGAACGGTGTGATTTTTGCACTGGAAGATCATTTTGATCGATTTTATAACAGCTGTCGTCTTCTTCGCATTCCGTTTCAGTACAGCAGAGAAGAACTGGAGAAGATTCTGTACAGTCTTGTAGAGGCTTATGATGGAAATGACGGGAAAGGAATTCTTTATTGGCAGACATCCAGAGGAACTGCTGTCCGGAATCATCTCTTTCCGGATGCAGCAGAAGTGAAACCTAATCTGATGGCGTTCCTGATGCCGATGGATCTTTCGCCGAAGGAAAAAGAATTTCATACTATTACACTGGAAGATACCCGATTCCTTCATTGCAATATCAAAACATTGAATCTGATTCCAAGCGTAATTGCGAACCAGAAGGCAAAAGAGGCAGGTTGTCAGGAGGTTATTTTCCATAGAGGTGACTGCGTGACAGAGATGGCACATTCTAATGTCTCTTTCCTGATCGACGGAGCTTTGGTGTATCATCCTTTTGATAATAAAGTACTTCCGGGAATTGCAATTAAACATCTCATTAAAACCGCAGAACGACTGGGAGTACCGACCAGAGCAGAAGAGATTACTGTTACAGAGGCAATGAATGCAGATGAGCTGATTATCACCAGTTCCGGTACCTTATGTAATCGTATTACCGAGGTAGATAAGATTCCGGTGGGAGGAAAGGCAGCAGAGCTATTCCAGAAGCTTCAGGATGCTGCGTGGGACGAATTTATGGTTTATACAAAACAGAAATAGAGGCGAAAGCCTTGACAAACGGCAGCGGTTGTAGATACTATATGTGATATAAAAGGCCTAAAAGGAGGATTTTGAATTGAAGAAGAAGTATTTATCACTGGTGCTTGCAACCGTAATGGCAGGCAGTCTTCTGGCAGCCTGTGGATCTGCATCCACAGAAGAAACTACCACTGACACTGCCACGGAAGAGACAACTACAGATGAGTCCGGTGCAGAAGAGGCAGTTACAGAAGAGGCTGCAACGGATGAAGCAGATGCAGATTTTATGCCGTCGGATTTTATTCAGGAGCGTGCGCTCAAGGATTCCTTCGACAGCTATGATGAAATCATCAGTTATCTGAATGGCGAGACGGAAGGATTTGCATATATTCAGCTGACCGGTTCTACCGGATATGTGCTGGCTGTATCTGATAGTGTATCCACGGAAAATAATACCGCCGACGGCGCAGCATTTTATGCATACAATGCGGACAACAAGCTGGTAAACGTAGGAAATGCTTACGGTGAGCTGTCCTGCGACGACAGCACGCTGTATGTCTGCACGGATACAGAGTATGGGGAGATGCAGATCAACTCTGAGACCAACGGACTTACCTACACGAAGTGCATCGATAAAACAGATGACGCAGAGTCCCCGTATATGGGATTTGTCCGCGAAACCGCAGAGGGTGAGAGCTCTGAGGATACTGGTATCGAGACTGATGAGCAGTTTGCAGCGCTCTTCGATGCAATCGCCGGTGTACCGGCCGTTACCTTTAGCAGGGCTGCCTACGCTTCCTATGATGAGATCATCTCCCAGCTCTCCGCAGACGAAGGCTATGCGTACATTACTTTAAATGGATATGATGGGGATATTCTGGCTACCTGTACCTGTACCTATGAGGATCAGGGAGTCAACTGCGCGATCGATGCCCTTCTTTATGCAGAAAATAATGGAAAAGCAGAGCTTCTGGCCTCTGTACAGACAGGTGGTACTGCTTACCCGGTAACGGTGGATGGAGGCATTCTCTACTACATCACACCGGCACAGTATGCAGAAGCAGATGTAACAACAAATGCAGATGGAAAATACCAGCTCAACTACATCAAATATGCGGCCATTACCTATGATGCAGAAGGCAATGCAAGCTACATTACCAAAGGGGACATCGCAGCTGCTGATATCACCAGTGAAGATGACTTCTATGCACTCTTTGATGGAAGCGAAGGAAAGACGCCGGTTAATTTTACACTTGTAAAATAGTTCGTCATGAAAGCCTTGACAAATGTTGTCAACCGCACGTATAATTGCATTTGTGCAAAAGGCTGTGACGAAGACAGTAGAAATTTCTGGAAATGCCCAGCGAGCCGGGGAAGGTGTGAGCCCGGCGAGAATACAGAATTTTTGAAAATCACTTCTGAGCTTCAGGCTGAAGAAGAGTTTCTTCTATATAATAAGGAAGAAACGGTAAGCCTCGACGGGTGTCCCTCCGTTACAGGGAACGCATATGATGGTATGTTGTAAGAGGTGGTTAATAAACGGGCTATAAGGCTCCGTCCTGTTGCAGGGCGGAGCCATTTTTATCATATCGGAAACCGGGTTTCCAACACGATAAAAGGCTCCGCGGGGAATCTCGCAAGAGGGATTCCATGTATACACAAATAACGAACCAAATAAACATGCTTGAACGAAACCGGAAAGAATAAGGAGGTTTGAAGAACATGTACAGCAAAGTCAACACCGACATGAACTTTGTGGAACGGGAAAAAGAAGTAGAACAGTTCTGGAAAGAAGACAACACATTCAAAAAGAGTATGGAGCAGAGAGAAGGATGCCCGACCTATACCTTCTATGATGGACCGCCTACCGCAAATGGAAAACCACATATCGGACACGTGCTCACTCGTGTTATCAAGGATATGATTCCGAGATACCGCACCATGAAAGGCTACTATGTACCGAGAAAAGCAGGATGGGATACCCACGGACTGCCGGTAGAGCTGGAAGTAGAAAAGCTTTTGGGACTGGACGGAAAAGAGCAGATTGAGCAGTATGGTCTGGATCCGTTCATCACCAAATGTAAAGAGAGCGTCTGGAAATACAAGGGAATGTGGGAGGATTTTTCCGGCACCGTTGGTTTCTGGGCTGATATGGATAACCCGTATGTTACTTATGATGACAACTTCATCGAGTCTGAGTGGTGGGCGCTGAAAACCATCTGGGATAAAGGTCTCCTTTATAAAGGATTCAAGATCGTTCCCTACTGCCCGCGCTGCGGTACCCCGCTTTCCTCCCACGAGGTTGCCCAGGGATATAAGGATGTCAAAGAACGTTCTGCAGTTGTCCGCTTTAAAGTAAAAGGTGAGGATGCTTATATCCTGGCATGGACCACCACACCGTGGACCCTGCCGTCCAACGTGGCACTCTGCGTAAACCCTGACGAGGAGTATGCAAAAGTAAAAGCGGCTGATGGATATGTATATTACATGGCATCCGCACTTCTGGATACCGTGCTTGGCAAGCTGGCAAAGGACGGCGAGGCTGCTTATGAGGTGCTGGAAACCTATAAGGGTAAGGAGCTGGAAGGTAAGGAGTACGAGCCACTGTACCAGTGTGCAGCGGATCTGGCTGCAAAGCAGCATAAGAAAGGTCACTACGTAGTATGTGATACTTACGTAACTCTGACCGATGGTACCGGTGTCGTCCATATTGCTCCGGCCTTCGGTGAAGACGATGCACAGGTAGGACGCAAATACGATCTTCCGTTTGTACAGTTTGTAGACGAAAAAGGTAACATGACAAAAGAGACCCCGTTTGCAGGACTGTTCGTAAAGAAAGCAGATCCGGAAGTATTAAAGGATCTGGATGCAAAGGGACTGCTCTTCGATGCTCCGAAATTCGAGCACAGTTATCCCCACTGCTGGCGATGTGATACTCCGCTGATCTATTATGCCCGGGAATCCTGGTTCATCAAGATGACCGCAGTACGCGACGATCTGGTACGCAACAATGAGACCGTAAACTGGATTCCGCAGAGCATTGGTAAAGGACGTTTCGGAAACTGGCTGGAGAACATCCAGGACTGGGGTGTATCCCGTAACCGTTACTGGGGAACTCCGCTGAACATCTGGGAGTGCGAAGAGTGCGGCCATCAGGAAGCCATCGGTTCCCGTGCACAGTTAAAAGAGATGAGCGGAAATGAGAAAGCGCTGACCGTAGAGCTTCACCGTCCGTACATTGACGAGATTACCTGCACCTGCCCGAAATGCGGCAAGACCATGAAGAGAGTACCGGAAGTTATCGACTGCTGGTTTGACTCAGGAGCAATGCCCTTTGCCCAGCATCATTATCCGTTTGAAAATCAAGATCTGTTCAAACAGCAGTTCCCTGCCCAGTTCATTTCCGAGGCAGTAGACCAGACCCGCGGATGGTTCTATTCCCTGATGGCAGAGTCCACTCTGCTGTTTAACAAGAGCCCGTATGAGAACGTTATCGTGCTCGGTCATGTACAGGATGAAAACGGACAGAAGATGAGCAAATCCAAAGGAAATGCTGTTGATCCGTTTGATGCACTGCAGACTTACGGAGCAGATGCAATCCGCTGGTACTTCTACATCAACAGTGCACCGTGGCTGCCGAACCGCTTCCATGGCAAGGCTGTACAGGAAGGCCAGAGAAAATTCATGGGCACCCTGTGGAATACCTATGCATTCTTTGTACTGTATGCAAATATTGATAATTTCGATGCAACCAAATATACATTAGATGAGAAGACTCTCACCGTTATGGACCGCTGGATCTTATCCAAACTGAACTCTACCGTAGGAGCAGTTGACGATAACCTGGCAAATTACCGGATTCCGGAAGCTGCAAAAGCACTGCAGGAGTTCGTTGATGACTTAAGTAACTGGTATGTAAGAAGAAGCCGTGAGCGTTTCTGGGCAAAAGGAATGGAGCAGGATAAGATCAATGCTTACATGACCCTTTACACTGCACTGGTAACCATCAGTAAGGCAGCTGCTCCGATGATTCCGTTCATGACCGAGGAGATTTACCGTAATCTGGTATGCAGCATTGATAAAAATGCTCCGGAGAGCGTACATCTGTGCGATTTCCCGAAGGTAAATGAGAACCTGATTGACAAAGACCTGGAAGCTTCCATGGAAGAGGTTCTGGACATCGTCGTTATGGGCCGTGCCGCAAGAAATACGGCAAACATCAAGAACCGCCAGCCCATCGGAACCATGTATGTACGCGCTGAGCGTCCGCTGGCAGAGATGTTCCAGGCAGTTGTGGCAGATGAGCTGAATGTGAAGAACGTAGTTTTCAAAGAGGACTTAAGTGATTTCACCAGCTACACCTTCAAACCGCAGCTGAAGACCGTAGGTCCGAAGTACGGAAAACTGCTCAATGGTATCCGTAGCCACCTGGCTGAACTCAATGGCCGCGAAGCTATGAAAGAACTGGAAAATACTGGCAGCCTGTCATTTGACATCGACGGACAGAACGTGGTATTATCAAAAGAGGATCTGCTCATTGATACCGCCCAGATGGAGGGCTATGTAACTGAGGAAGACAATATGGTAACCGTAGTTCTGGATACCAATCTGAGCCAGGAACTGATCGAAGAAGGATTTGTACGCGAGATTATCAGTAAAGTGCAGACCATGCGTAAGGAAGCCGGTTTTGAAGTAATGGATAAGATCGTGGTATACAGCGCCGGAAA